>NZ_CP055481.1:6029220-6330682 GCF_013705725.1 Klebsiella sp. RHBSTW-00484
CGAGGCCACCTCCGGCATCACGCCAATATGGCTCAGATGTTGATTCCACTCGGCCAACAGCAGGTCGCGACGGCTTTTGCTGATTCTGCGCATCCGGCGAATATGAGGCTGGAAATGACCTTCCGAAATAAAGCTCGCCATCACCTGCTGATCGTTCATTGGCGGCTGGCGGGTCGATAGCGTGCGCAGCAGGTTCAGCGGCTCCACCAGCTGTTGCGGAACGACCATGTAGCCCAGGCGCAGCGCGGGATACATCACTTTGGAAAACGAACCGATATAAATAACCCGATGGCGGTTATCCAGCGCGGCGAGCGGCATCAGCGGCGTGCCGTTATAGCGATACTCACCGTCGTAATCATCTTCCATAATCCACGCCTGATGCTTTCTGGCCCACTCCAGCAGCGCCATACGCCGCGGCAGCGAGAGCGTCGCACCGGTCGGGTACTGACATGACGGACTGACGTAGACCATCCTGGCATCGGGATAATCCGCCAGCTGTTGCGTCTGAAGCCCCTCATCATCTACGTTGATCGCTTTAATATTCAAACCCAGACAGGAAAATACGCCCGCCGCTGCCCAGTGGCAGGGGTTTTCCATGATCACATCCTGCTCCGCGCGCAGCAGTAATGCGGAGCACAGCATAATCGCCTGCTGCGCGCCAAGGGTAATAATCACCTGGGCCGGATCGCACTTCAGGCCGCGCGAAGTATGCAGATAGCTGGCGATAAGCTCTCGTAGCTGTAAATCCCCCGCCGGTACGCCATAGCCCATTTGCGCGATGGGTCGACGCCGCCAGAAACGGTTTTGCAGCCGGGACCAGGTATCAAACGGAAAATGGTCAATCGCTGGCATACCAATGCGAAATGCCTTCGGCGGGCCATCGTGAACAAAATGGCGGTTAAACCGCGCCGTCAGCGGCAAGCGCGAGTCTACGCGCAAAGCGGGAATTTCCGGGACTTCCGGGCCTTCTTCAACCTCCTGCCCCCGAAAACGAATATAGGTGCCATCGCCCTGCCGGGTCTCAATCAAATCATCGGCATATAAGCGCTCATAGACCGATACCACCGTATTACGCGAAACGCCCAGCAGCCGCGCCAGCTCACGCGTGGCAGGCAGCTTCGCGCCGTGGAGACCGGGCGTGCTCATCATCTTCTCTCTCAGCGCACGATAGAGCTGCTCGCTACGCTTTCGCCCAGCATCCAGCTTTATCCCCGTTAAATCAAAAGGCAGAGTGATCGACAAATTGGCACCTTAATATCGTGGGTTTTTGGCCCTGTTATACATCCAATATGACAATTAGCATAGATGTATTAATACTCATGATGAAAGCGACGTCTTTCATCACTCTCAGAACCCAGAATGATTGAGCCAACTATGTCAGCATCAGAAATCACGATTTTTGCCGCTAAGAAAATCATTACGATGTGTCCGAACCGCCCGGAAACGACCCATGTGGCGGTGCGTGGCGACCGTATTTTAGGCACCGGCACGCTTGAAGAACTCACCGGTTTTGGCGAATACCAGATGGATAACACCTTCGCTGATAAAGTACTGATGCCTGGCCTGATTGAGGCCCATTCGCACGTCACTGGCGGCGGCATGTGGCAGTTCCCTTACGTCGGATATTACGACCGCCCGGACCATACTGGTAAAATCTGGCAGGGTTGCCGTTCTTTTGATGATGTCGTCAGCGCGCTGCAGGCCGTTGAACGCACGATGACCGACCCGCACGCGCCGCTGATTGCCTGGGGCGTTGACCCGATTTATTTCGGCAGCGAGAAGCTGGGACGCGAGCATCTTGACCGGGTTTCCACTACCCGTCCGGTCGCTGTTATCCATATGAGCATCCACCTGATGGGCGCCAATACCGCCGCGCTGCACGATTGCGGGATTTTTGACGACTGCCAGATTGAAGGGGTGGTGAAAAACGAAGACGGTACGCTGCACGGCGAGCTGGTGGAATTTGCCGCCATGGGGCCGATTCTAAATAAATATGGTTTTTGGGATGAACTGACCACCGAAATCGCCATCGCCAATTTCGGCCAGGAAGCGTTTCGCGCGGGCTGTACCAGCGCGGCGGATATGGGTCTGACCGATTTCAGCAATCCTGAGCTGATGACCAACTACATCCGCATGACCCGTGAAGAGGATTTCCCGATTCGCTTGCTGGTAGCCTACGGTCCTCCATTCGTTAAGAAACCGTTCCAGCAAGCGCTGGATTTTGCCCCAGACGTGATGCGCCACGGCCACGAAAAAATGCATTTCGGCCCGATGAAAATCTTCCTCGACGGCTCTATCCAGGGCGGGTCCGGACGTATGCTGGAACCGTTCTATTATCTGGATGGCCATAACGGCGCGTGGAACGCCACTCCGGAAGAGGTGGAGCAGCAGGTCTATGACATTATGTCCCGTGGCTACCAGGTTCACTGTCACTGTAACGGCGACGAGGCTTCGGAAGCGTTTATTAAAGCCGTTGAGAAGACCCTGAACCGCATTCCGGCAGTTAACCACCGCGCAGTGATGCAGCACGCGCAGATGCTGCGTGAAGATCAGTTTAAACGCATTAAAGAGATCGGTATGTGCGTGAACTTCTTCAGCAATCACGTCTATTACTGGGGCGATCAGCATTACAGCAAAACCATGGGCCCAGAGCGCGCGATGCGCATGGACGCCTGCGGCAGCGCGGTACGTCACGGTATTCCTTTCGCTTTCCACAGCGACTGCGGTATCACGCCCATCAACCCCCTGTTCACCGGCTGGTGCGCGGTTAACCGCCTCACCGCCTCCGGACGCGTGCTGGGCGAAGCGGAGAAAATCTCCGTCGATCAGGCGCTGCACGCCATGACCCTGGGCGCGGCATGGACCATGAAAATGGACCATCTGATCGGCAGCATCGAATGCGGCAAATACGCCGACTTCACGGTGCTGGAAGACGATCCGCAGGCCATTGAGCCGGTCCAGCTTAAAGATGTGAAGGTATGGGGCACCGTGCTGGGCGGTAAGAAACAGCCAATCCAGTAAACCTTTTTCCTGTTGCCCACCCGATGATAGCCATCGGGCGGGCCACTTTTGCCTGAAACTAACCACAGAACCTTTTTATGACTACCAATACCGTTCTTAACTCTCCCGGTATGTCGCGCAACGCGTCCGCCGATACGGCAATGAAGTGGCTACCGCTGCTGGTGCTGTGTCTCGCCCAGCTATCGACATCCGGCGATAACGCCACCCTGAGCATCGCCACCGGCGCGCTGGTGAAAGACCTGCACGCCTCAATGGATCTTATCAGCATCGCCAACGCCATGTATTCGTTGGCTGCCGGTTCCCTGATGGTTGCCGCCGGTATGGCCGGGCTTATCGTTGGTTGGAAAAAAACCTTCCGCATCGGCTGCGCGCTGCTGTTCCTTGCTGAACTGACCGCCTACTTCTCACCGAACATGATCGTCTTCACCTACGGCGCTCGCCTGCTTTCCGGTATTGGCGGGAGCTTTATGATCCCGTCCGTGTTGGGGCTGATCGCCAGTAACTATCAGGGTCGTCAGCAGGCCATTGCCTTTGGTGCCATCGGGGCAGCAAGCGGGGTCTCCTTCGCCGCCGGGCCGTTGATTTGCGGCCTGCTGGTTGACCATCTCGGCTGGCGCGCAGCATTTGCCGCCATCGCCTGCCTGTGCATCGTCATCTTCAGCGGCTCATTCCTGGTCCCTACGCCAGCGAAGCCGGATCGCAAAGTGGTGTTCGATCTGCCGGGCGTAGTTTTGACCGTCATCGGCCTGTTCAGCGTGATCCTCGGCTTCCTGAAAGTATCAAGCTGGGGTCTGCTTACGCCATTCAACGCGCCGTTCACGATTATGGGCATGAGTCCGGCGCCGTTCCTGGTGCTGTTTGGCCTGGTGGTACTGGCGATTATGCTGAAATGGGAGCGCCATCGCGAAGCCACAACCGGCAGCGCGCTGATCCCGCTGTCGTTCCTTGCCACGCCGCAGGTGCGTAACGGCCTCTACCTGACCGCATTTATCTTCCTTGCCTATGGCTCTGGTATTTTTGTTACCGTGAGCTTTGTGCAGGTTGTCGCCGGACTGAACGGTATCGAAACCGGCCTGATGATCCTGCCGTTTGCGCTGGGCGTGGTAGTGTGTTCGCTGGGTCTGCCGATTGTGTGGAAAAACGCTAACCCGAAACGGATGTGCCAAAGCGCGCTGCTGATCGGCACGCTCGGTTCCGTTCTGTGCATCTTCGGCTTCGGTCCGTCTGATTTCAGCATGATCGTGCCGGTAGGGATGTGTCTGATAGGCATCAGCATGGGCATCGTTTCCGCCTACTCCAGCTATATTGTAACCAGCGCTCTGCCAGCACGAGATGCACAGCAGTCCGGTGGCGTACAAGCAACATCGCGTAACGTAGGCCAGGCCATCGGCGTTGCGGTCTGCGGTATGGTCATGCTGACGGCGATCACCATGACGGTACAGGGAATGGCAAGCAACGACGCATCGCTAAGCCAGGATACACAGCAGAAGGTGGCGAATATGTCCGTGATCCCTTACCTCAGCGACACCGGTTTTACTAAGCTGATGCTGGATCAGGGTGTTAAGCAAAAAGATGTCTCTGAACTCAATCAGGTGTATAAAACCGCGCGCCTGAAAGCCACGCGGGCGGGCATGATGGCCACCGCTGTAATGACGCTACTGTTTTTATTCGGAACGCGGAATCTGCCTGTTCGCGCCAAAGGTTCCGATGACGTCGCAGGAGAAGAACCGCGTGCGAAAAAGTCCAGAACCTGAGTTAAGACCTGAAAATAACTAGCAACAACGCGCCCCCCGCAAGGAAGGGCGCGTTTTGTCGTTTCTATCAACAAGGAAATCCCCTGTGGTCGATAACCCCACGAAGACAAGCTGGTTACCCCTGATTGTCCTGTGCTTCGCACAGTTTCTGGCCTCTGCCGACAACGTCACGCTCAGCATTGCCACTCAGGCACTGATGAGCGACCTGCACGCCACGCTGGGGCAAATCAGTACCGCAAATACAATGTACCCGCTTATTGCGGGCACGTTTATGGTCGCAGGAGGCATGTTGGGGTGCATCTGGGGTTGGCGAATGTTGTTCCGTATCGGGTGCCTGATTTTTATCCTTGCTGAGGTTGGCGCATTTTTCTCACCGTCTATCACCGTCTTTACCTGGGGTGCGCGTTTGACGGCCGGGATTGGCGGCAGCCTGATGATCCCTGCCGTTTTCGGCCTGATCTCCTCACTTTATCAACAGCGACAACGCGTCACCGCTTTTGGCGCGCTGGGTGCCTCCAGCGGTATTTCATTCGCCTGCGGGCCAATATTATGCGGATATTTACTCGATCACGTCGGCTGGCGCGTGGCGTTTGCTTCGCTTGGTCTGCTGGCGCTGCTTATTTTACTCTGCTCCACCGTCATCCCCAGCGCCGATAAGAAACGGACGTCGATCCCGTTCGATACGCCGGGATTTCTGTTAGGCACCCTGGGGTTATTCCTGACGATTTTCGGTATTCTGCGCATCCCGGTTTGGGGGCTGATTATGCCCTTTGATGCCTCAGTAAACGTTCTTGGCCTGAGCCCCGCGCCTTTCGTCACGCTCAGTGGTCTTATCGTGCTTTTAATCATGCTGCGCTGGGAGCGCCATTTTGAAGCCAAAACCGGCTACGCGCTCCTTCCCTCCGTGTTCCTCAAAACGCGCCTTGTGCGCCATGGGCTATATCTCACAGGCTGGATATTTTTTGCCTACAGCTCCGCTATTTTCACCGTAGTGAGTTTTGCGCAAATCGTCAAAAACGTATCGGCAATGGAAACCGGGTTGCTGATACTCCCTTTTGCGATTTGCCTCGCCGCCTGTTCTCTGGGGTTGCCGCTGTTTATCCAGCAGCGAAACCCGCGTCGTCAGTGCCAAATGGGGCTGATTGCGGGGTTGTCTGGGGCTCTTATTGCCGCCGTGGCGCTGCACGTAACCGGGTTTACCCCTGCGCTTATGGCGTTGGGGCTTTGTTTGATAGGCGCGGGAATGGGGACAATCGCAGCCAATGCCCCGATACTGGTCACTACGGGCGCGGGAAATCATCACGCAGAGCAGTCAGGTGGCGTTCAGGCGGCTTCGCGTGATATCGGGCAAGCGTTGGGAATGGCGCTGATCAGTACCGTTATGCTGACCGTGTTAACCTTCCTGATGAAATATCAGGTACAGCACGACCTGGCCATCAGCCTGCCCGCCCGGCAAATCGTTGAGCATCTCAACTTCATTCCCTGGATAAGCGATCGCGCTTTTCATCAGTTTATACAAACGCAAAACCTGGCCTCCGGCGATCTGA
This sequence comes from Klebsiella sp. RHBSTW-00484, assembly GCF_013705725.1. NCBI lineage: Bacteria > Pseudomonadati > Pseudomonadota > Gammaproteobacteria > Enterobacterales > Enterobacteriaceae > Klebsiella > Klebsiella sp. RHBSTW-00484. The sequence continues at coordinate 6,035,543 of NZ_CP055481.1, forward strand.
TGAACATCCTGAGTCATTATCAGCAGAGCCGACTGCAGAGCACACGCTATGGGCTACTGGCGATGGCGATCGTGACTTTGCTCCTGTTTATCCGCCTGCGTGACCTGCCGAAGTCATCGTAGATTGCGCTATACTGCCGCCACTATCAAAAAAGCGGGACAGAACCATGAACGACAGTGAATTCCATCGCCTGGCCGATACCTTGTGGATGACCATCGAAGAACGTCTGGATGACTGGGACGGCGACAGCGATATCGACTGCGAAATCAACGGCGGCGTGCTGACCATCAGTTTTGAAAATGGCAGCAAAATCATTATTAACCGTCAGGAGCCACTGCACCAGGTGTGGCTGGCAGCCAAGCAAGGCGGCTATCATTTCGACCTAAAAGGCGATGAGTGGATTTGCGACCGCAGCGGCGAAAGCTTCTGGGATCTACTGGAACAGGCGGCAACGAATCAGGCCGGTGAAGAAGTGAGTTTTCGTTAAGGCGGCAAGCTTCGATTTTCCCCGGAGGCGATGCTAACGCATCTGTCCGGGCTACAAAACACTACACCGCACGTACTCGTAGCCCGAGCAAGCGAAGCGCCCCCGGGAAATTTACCAGCACGGAATCACAGGTCTATGCGGCAGGTCAAGAGTAGTGCTGCAACATCGATGATGTCGCGGAATCCTCACCTGCAGCAAGGGTCGCAGCGGCAATCACCTGGCTGCGGAAGGGGATCACCTGTTCGCGGCCATCGACATCAACAATCTGATAGAACTGCGGCAAGTTAAAGTTGATAAAGCTCGAACCGTAGGTAAAGCGGTCATGGGATGACGAGTAGAAGCGGCTGACGTCGCGCACCAGCTCCTCTTTACTGCCTTCGCAGTGGTGATACACCTCAGCGCGGTTGCTCTCATCAAGGATATAGATGTTAAAACCGTTATCGTTATCCGCATCTTCAAAGAAGAACTGAATAATCCCTTCGCTGGCAAAACCATCCACCACCTGCGGCAGCCTGACGTGGTTGGTTTCCACCTGTACCGACAGGCCGTGCAGTTTGTTATGTGAAATCGCACCGTAGAACTCAATGGCGTTTTCCAGCTTCTGCACTGAGACGTTAAGACGCTCGAAGAACAGGCCCCAGGTCTGCCCGGAAACGCGCAGCGCTTTAAAGCGACCGGTATCCTGGCGAGTGCTGGAGAGACGCAGCTCGACGCATTCAGAAACCAGTTGCTGCACGCGAGTGCGGATTAACCCGCGCAGATGCTGGCTATAACAGAACACTTCCACGCTGTCCGGCGGCGCGGCATCCTGATGCATTTTACCAAGAATGGTTTTCAGCGCTTCGATCATCGCCTGCTCGCCGTTGAAGTGCAGCGTACGCACTTCGTTCCACGAGTTGCGATACAGCAGATCAACGCTGCCAATCAAGCATTTTTGCTCTTCGCCAAAGCTGAAAACGTCCAGCTTGCGGAAGTCGAAATGCACCACCTGATTGCGGAAGGCCGCCGTCGGGTCATATTCCAGGTTAACGATGATCGCCAGATGGCGAATTTCGCAAGGGCTGTACAGCGCTTTCGGCGTTGGGGAAGGCAGGCGCAGCGGGAAGTGGTGCGACACATCGGCCACCATCTCCTGCAATTTAGCCAGATCGACAATGCCGTTGCCCTTAATAAACAGGCGAGTTCGTGACGTCAGCAGGCCGTTAAACCAGGCCCAGGCCACCAGCTTATTAAGATAACGGTTATATTCCAGCGGCTGATGGCTAATGATCGATTCCATATCCGGCGCGCGGTTATAGACATACCAACCGGTGCGGTTGGCACGGCCCGGCGGCACGTGGATAAAGGTCAGATTCGGTTCAGACAGGTCCGGTGAAATTTGCGGGTTGACCAGGGTGACTTTCCCCGGCAGCGCTTCAAATGCGGCGTACAGCTTACGCGTCAGCACGCCAATATCCTGCGGACTGGCGGAAACGCTCAGATTATTGCGGCGCGCAAAGCGAATCAGGTTGCGATAGCTTTGCATCATCGCATCAAGCAGCTCGTTGTGCGCCTTGCGTACTTCGTCAATCTTCCAGTTGGCCCGGTTGTCGAGCATCATCAGACGCTTTTCATCCCAACCCCACTCTTTCACCAGATGGCTAACCACTTCACGACGCCAGCCGACACAGGCGCGCTCGCGGCTCAGCTTCTCACACACTTTTAAATAGAAACATCGACGCACCAGGTCGAGGCGCGTTTCGTCTTCAATGGCTTGCAGATAGAGGGTTACTCGCTCCAGCATCATGCAGTACGGATCGAGACCAAACGAGACGATCTCGCCGTCATGCAGGCGCTGTTTGATATCTTTCGCCAGCAGGCGGTTGTTGGGATATTCCCAGGAATAAGCTTCCAGCAGCAGCGTTTTAAGCACCGCTTTATACGGCGAGTCGATACTTTTGTAGAGCTGCCACAGGCTGGCGCCAAAGTACTCTTCCGCCGACAGCGAGCTCAGGCCGCCGAGATCCAGCCATTCGTTCGGCGTCAGTACCCCCTGCGAGTACAGCGACATCACGTAATCATCGTAATGCTCTTCTTCATCGCACGGCACCATATTCCACAGAATACGTTTCCCGGCGAGACGCACGGCAGTACGGTAAAACTCATCCAGCAGCAGGATATGTTGGGTTGAACCGCAGTCTTCGCCGCCGAGGCTACCGCTTTCATTATGACGGAAGCGGTTTTCATCGATCAGGAAGAAGCTGACTTCAACGCCCAGCGATGCCGCCCAGCTTTCCAGCAGGCTGCATTTACGCTGTAACAGCTGACGCTCATCAGTATCCAGCCAGGCCTGGTGACAAACCCAGATGTCGAGATCGGAAGAGCAGCTTTGGCCGACGGATGAAGTACTGCCCATGGAGTAAAGTCCGGTGATCGGCAGTTCGCCTTTCGGCGGCTCCTGCGTCAGCATTCCACGGTGCAGTTCAAGCTCGTCAAGGTAGTGGCGTTGGGTTTCATCAGGCGTGTAGAGGCAAATGCCTCGGGGAACGTTACCGTCAAGGTAACCCGGCATCAACGGGTGATGATAATGTAGTAATGTCGGCAGTAGACTGTAAACCTGCTGGAAAGCGGGTCCCATGGCAGCAAGGGCGCGATCTACGCGCAATTGGTTGATGGCATCCAGTCTCTGTTTCAGTGTCTCAATATAGAGGTACAAGACATATCGCCTGATGTTCAAAAACCCGACGTACAATAGTACGGAGGATTTCAGTATTTCAACAAAAACCGTCACCATTCGTCGTCGGTGTGGTTGTGATGAACTGCTGACTGACAAATGGTTTAAAACGTGATCAATCTAACACCTTGCTCATTGACCGTAAAGAAAGATGCGCTACATACAAGTGTAGCACCGTTTACTATGTGTAAATTCTTCACTACGTTTACGGCAACCGGCTGGCGCATGAAAGGCTAAAAAAGAAGGCCGAGACCCTTCCCCCACAAAACTAACATCCCTAAGACAACAATGTTAGGATGGTTAGTGGTCGACAATGACGGTAACAAGCATGTTAGACAAAGTTTTGAGAATTGCCACACGGCAAAGCCCGCTTGCACTATGGCAGGCACATTATGTGAAAGAACGCCTGGAGTCCTGCCATCCGCAGCTCTCGGTCGAACTGGTGCCAATGGTCACCCGCGGCGACGTGATCCTTGATACCCCCCTTGCGAAAGTGGGTGGCAAGGGCCTGTTTGTCAAAGAATTAGAACTGGCCATGCTGGACGGTCGCGCCGATATTGCCGTCCATTCCATGAAAGATGTCCCGGTGGAATTTCCCGAGGGACTGGGACTGGTCACCATTTGCGAACGCGAAGATCCACGCGATGCGTTTGTCTCAAATCACTATGCGTCTATTGATGAACTGCCGCATGGCAGCATTGTTGGCACGTCAAGTTTACGCCGTCAGTGCCAGCTGGCCGCCGATCGTCCGGATCTGGTGATCCGCTCTCTGCGCGGTAACGTCGGCACGCGCCTGGGTAAACTGGACAGCGGTGAGTATGATGCCATTATTCTTGCGGCGGCGGGCCTGAAGCGCCTGAAGCTGGAAGCGCGGATTCGCCAGCCGCTGTCACCAGAGCAATCCCTGCCCGCAGTGGGTCAGGGCGCGGTCGGTATCGAATGCCGTCTTGACGATGAGTGGACTAAAGCGCTGCTGGCCCCACTGAATCATACGGAAACGGCCATACGCGTACGCGCCGAACGGGCGATGAACACCCGTCTTGAAGGCGGCTGTCAGGTCCCCATCGGCAGCTATGCTGAGCTTATCAACGGCGAACTCTGGTTACGCGCGCTGGTCGGTGCGCCGGATGGCTCGCAGATGGTTCGCGGCGAACGACGCGGTCGTGCGGAAGATGCCGAAACCCTCGGCGTCTCCCTCGCTGAAGAACTGCTGGATAACGGCGCTCGCGACATTCTCGCCGCTGTATATGCAGGAGTTGCGCCTCGATGAGCATTCTGGTCACCCGTCCTCTGCCGCAAGGCGAAGAGCTGGTCAGTCGCCTGCGCGCGCAGGGACGTGTGGCCTGGAGCTTTCCGCTCATTGAGTTTACCCCTGGTCGTCAGCTCCCCGCACTGAGCAACCAGTTGGCAAGGTTGACGGAAGGCGATTTACTCTTCGCACTATCGCAGCATGCTGTAGAGTTTGCCCACGCCCGCCTGCAACAACAGGGCCTACGCTGGCCCTCTGCGCCTGATTATTTTGCGATTGGCCGCACCACTGCGCTAGCCCTGCACAAAGTCAGCAATCATGATATTCGCTATCCGTTAGATCGGGAAATCAGTGAAGTCTTGCTACAATTACCTGAATTACAAAACATTGCGGGGAAAAAAGCCCTCATTCTGCGCGGCAATGGTGGGCGAGAATTACTCGGTGAAACGCTCCGTGAACGCGGCGCAGATGTCACTTTTTGTGAATGTTATCAACGTAGTGCAAGGCACTATGATGGCGCAGAAGAAGCAATGCGCTGGCAGAATCGCGGAGTTTCAACGCTGGTCGTTACCAGCGGTGAGATGCTGCAGCAGCTTTGGACGCTAATACCGCAGTGGTACCGCGAACATTGGCTCCTGAGCTGTCGCATTTTAGTTGTCAGTGAACGTCTGGCCGAACAAGCCAGGGAATTGGGCTGGCAGGATATCCAGGTTGCCGATAGCGCCGACAACGATGCGCTGCTACGCGCATTACAATAACTCTCAACATTGGAAGCCATAATGACGGAACAACAGAATCAATCCGCCGTGGTTGAAGAGACCAGGGAGGCCGTGGAAAAGACACCACAGCCAGAAAAGAATAATGTAGAAAAGAAAAACGGCGGCAGTAAAACCAGTCTCGCCCTGAGCGCAATAGCGATTGCTATCGCCCTCGCCGCTGGCGTAGGCCTTTACGGCCTCACGAAAACTCAGGCAACCCGTCAGAGCGAAACCAGCGCCGAGCTATCCAGCCAGATCGCCGCGCTGCAAAAAGCGCAGGAAAGCCAAAAAAGCGAACTCGAAGGCATTATTAAGCAGCAAGCCGACCAGTTGACGGAAGCCCAGCGCCAACAAGATTCGCTAACGAAGAAGCTTGAAGAGGTACAGGAAAAAGTTGCCATTATCTCCGGTAGCGACGCCAAAACCTGGCTGCTGGCGCAGGCAGATTTTCTGGTGAAACTGGCCGGGCGCAAGCTGTGGAGCGATCAGGACGTGACGACCGCCGCCGCGCTACTAAAGAGCGCCGACGCCAGCCTCGCCGATATGAACGATCCGAGCCTGATTAGCGCTCGCCGCGCCATCACCGACGATATCGCTTCGCTTTCCGCCGTGAGTCAGGTGGACTATGACGGCATCATCCTGAAAGTGAACCAGCTTGCCAATCAGATCGATAATTTGCGTCTGGCAGACAATAACAATGATGACTCCCCGATGGATTCCGATAGCGATGAGCTATCCAGTTCCATCAGCGAATGGCGGGTAAATCTGCAAAAAAGCTGGCAGAACTTTATGGACAGCTTTATTACCGTTCGTCGTCGCGATGAAACGGCCGTGCCGCTGCTGGCACCGAATCAGGATGTCTACCTGCGTGAGAACATTCGCTCACGTCTGCTAGTCGCGGCGCAGGCGGTGCCACGCCATCAGGAAGAGACTTACAAGCAAGCGCTGGATAACGTCTCCACCTGGGTTCGCGCCTACTACGATACTGACGATGCCACTACCAAGGCCTTCCTTGAGGATGTGGATAAACTCAGTCAGCAAAGCATCACTATGGACGTACCGGAAACCCTGCAGAGCCAGGGCCTGCTTGAAAAACTCATGCAGACGCGGGTCCGTAATCTGATGGCGCAGCCCGTCGCGCCGCAGAGCAACGCCCCGGCACCGACGCCAGCAGCCCCCGCGCCAACGCCTGCGCCACAAGGAGAGTAACGCATGTTGAAAATTCTCTTACTCTTCGCGCTGTTGCTCGCTGGAATTATCGTTGGACCGATGATCGCCGGACATCAGGGCTACGTCCTGATCCAGACCGACAACTACAATATCGAAACCAGCGTCACCGGGTTAGCGATCATTCTGATCCTCACCATGGTGGTCCTGTTTGCGATTGAATGGCTGCTGCGGCGTATTTTCCGCACCGGCGCGCATACCCGCGGCTGGTTCGTTGGCCGTAAACGCCGTCGCGCCCGCAAGCAAACCGAACAGGCGCTGCTGAAGCTGGCAGAAGGCGATTATCAGCAGGTTGAGAAGCTGATGGCAAAAAATGCCGATCACGCGGAACAACCGGTTGTAAATTACCTGCTGGCGGCGGAAGCGGCCCAGCAGCGTGGTGATGAAGCTCGCGCTAACCAGCATCTGGAACGCGCAACCGAACTGGCCGGTGACGATCTGATCCCGGTCGAAATCACTCGCGTACGTCTGCAACTGGCGCGCAATGAAAACCACGCAGCACGTCACGGCATCGACAAACTGCTGGAAATCACGCCGCGTCATCCAGAAGTGCTGCGTCTGGCCGAGCAGGCCTATATCCGCACCGGAGCCTGGAATTCACTGCTGGATATCATTCCATCAATGGCAAAAGCCAACGTCAGCGACGAAGAGCATCGCGCTGAGCTGGAACAGCTGGCGTGGATTGGTCTGATGGATAAAGCGCTGGCCGATGGCGGCAGCGAAGGGTTGCGCGACTGGTGGAAAAGCCAGAGTCGTAAAACTCGCAGCCAGGTGGCGCTACAGGTGGCAATGGCTAATCGCCTTATCGAAAGCGATGACCATGATACCGCTCAGCAGATTATTATCGACGGCCTGAAAAAGCACTACGACGACCGTCTGGTGATGCCGATTCCGCGGCTGAAAACCAATAATCCAGAGCAATTGGAGAAGGTGCTGCGCCAGCAGCTCAAAACGGTCGGTGACCGCCCGCTGCTGTGGAGCACGCTGGGACAGTCGTTAATGCGTCACGGCGAGTGGCAGGAAGCCAGCATCGCGTTCCGCGCCGCGCTCAAGCAACGTCCGGATGCGTTTGATTACGCGTGGCTGGCCGATATCCTCGATCGTCTGAATCAACCGGAAGAAGCCGCAACAATGCGCCGCGACGGCCTGCTGCTGACGTTACAAAACAATCCACAGCAGTAAGCTCGATCTTCACTATCGCCTCCACTGGGGGCGATAGCACCCCCCTTCTGCAAATGCTTCACGCTCCCAAATAAAAAAACGCCTGCTCTGAAACCAGGGCAGGCGTTAAAACAGGTCTGTTTGACAACAAATTGGGTGCTTCACTCAACGTAATGTCCATGGTGTTTGATGAGGCTTGCGCGACATCTGTCAGTGGACGATAAGCACCGTAAACGGCTCTGCATCATTCCTGGGTTTATGAGGCACTAAGGCGAACATAAGAGATGGAATGAGCATCTACCCGTTCATTATCGCACAGGATCTACGGAAATTGCATCTATGAGAGTACTGAATTGGGAGTATTCCGCATAATAAATCGCGTCACAATCAGCGAGATATTTTTAGTGAGATCATGGGGATAAGAGAATTTTTGGCAAATTCAGAAAACAAAAAACCCCGCCGAAGCGGGGTTCAAAATTGGTCGGCGAGAGAGGATTCGAACCTCCGACCCACTGGTCCCAAACCAGTTGCGCTACCAAGCTGCGCTACTCGCCGATATACTGCTTTTTTGAATTTTTAGTTCAATTCTTTATAAAGTCGTGGTGCGAAGGGAGGGACTTGAACCCTCACGTCCGTAAGAACACTAACACCTGAAGCTAGCGCGTCTACCAATTCCGCCACCATCGCATGTTCACAACTTTCTAAATAATGGGGTGGCTAATGGGATTCGAACCCACGACAACTGGAATCACAATCCAGGGCTCTACCAACTGAGCTATAGCCACCACTACAAATCTTTTTACGCGGTATTAAACCACCGCAGCTCCAGCACCGGGTAAATGGTGCGCCCGACAGGATTCGAACCTGAGACCTCTGCCTCCGGAGGGCAGCGCTCTATCCAGCTGAGCTACGGGCGCTTAGCGCCGTTGCGGGGTCGGATATTACGGACTTCCTACCCCGCTGTCTAGTGCCTTTTTAAAGAAAATTACCGTTTGCTCATGCTTTGTGCATTTTGTCGCTTATTCCGCCACATTATCAACGTTTCCACGTCGTCCGAGGCCAAAAACCTTATAAATGAGCGTGACAGCCGCCAGAAAAATAATCCCGACGAAGAGCGACATGCGGGTATCGTCATTAAATCCCATACCTATCAGCACGCAAATAAGGAACGCCATCGTTAAATAGTTCGCCCAAGGGAACAGCAGAGAGCGGAACGGATGGCTGGCCATCGCTTCTTTATGCACAAGGCGAAAACGCAGTTGGCTAATCAGAATCACAAACCACGGCACCATACCCGGCAGCACGCTGGCGCTGTAGACATAGACGAAGACCCGCTGTGGATTAGGGATGACATAGTTCAGGCAAGAACCAACTAACAAAATCAGTATCGACAGCGCAACACCCACCGCCGGCACGCCATTACGCGAGACTTTAGCGATCGCCGCAGGCAACTGGTGATTTCTTGCCAGCGCATAAAGCATACGCCCGCAGCTGTACATACCGCTGTTACAGCCGGAAAGCGCCGCCGTCAGCACCACAAAGTTAATAATCCCCGCCGCCGCGGTAATGCCGATTTTGGCAAAGGTCAGCACAAACGGACTGCCGTTGGAGCCAATCTGATCCCACGGGAAAATAGTCACAATAACGAAAATCGCACCGACGTAGAAAATCAGGATACGCCACAGCACCTTCCCTACCGCGCTGCGCAGAGTAACCTGCGGGTTCTTAGCTTCACCGGCGGTAATACCGATAAGTTCAACGCCCTGGTAGGAGGCGACCACAATGCACAGCGCCGTCAGGAAGCCCTTCCAGCCGCCAGCAAAAAAGCCGCCATGCTCGGTCAGATTACCAAAGCCAATGGAGTGTCCGCCGTTGCCAAAGCCAAAGAAAATGACGCCCAGCCCAACCACAATCATCACGATAATGGTGGTGACTTTAATCATCGCGAACCAGAATTCGATTTCACCATATAGCCGCACCGCCGCCAGGTTCGCCAGCGCCACCAGCCCAACGGCAATCAGCGCTGGTATCCACTGCGCCATATCCGGGAACCAAAACTGGACGTAAACCCCGATAGCGGTAATTTCCGATATCCCGACCGCCATCCACATAAACCAGTAGGACCAGGCGGTGAGATAGCCGAAAAACGGACTCATATAGCGATGTGCGTAAACGGCGAACGAGCCGGTTACCGGTTCGAGGAACAGCATTTCGCCCATCGAACGCATGATAAAGAAGACAAACAATCCCGCGATAATGTACGCCAGCAGGACCGAAGGCCCAGCCCACTTCAGCGTACTTGCCGCTCCCATAAATAAACCCACGCCAATCGTGCCACCAAGGGCGATTAGCTCAATATGCCGCGCCTCCAGCCCACGCTGAAGTTCCGCTTTTTTCTCAGTCATATAGCCTCTTGTGTTTGCCCTGCTCCGGATTTATTGCACTCCAAACGAAGGTGTATATATCCCGGTTATTTTTATGAATAAATAAAATGGAAAGCCCTGCCTGAGCGACGGCAAGACCTGCCCGTCGCGTATTAAGCATGCGAATGGTTAATGAATTTTATGGAAATGGCAAATAAAGTATCAGGCGAGTGAATACATTACACAGAATACCCAGGTAAACTCGCCAGAACGTAGTGGAATGTCAAAGCTTATCGGTGTAATGCCAGCGTAAATAGCGTAGCAGGCGGGCCTGTCTTTTTATCCGGCTCGGCTGCGACACCAGGCGATAAAACCATTCCAGCCCAAGGTCCTGCCAGAATTTTGGTGCCCGCTGTACGTGACCAGTAAAGACATCGTAGGTCCCGCCGACACCCATATACAGCGCCTGCGGATAAACATTCCGGCAATCGCGCATCAGGATCTCCTGACGCGGCGAGCCCATCGCCACGGTGACGATTTTCGCCCCACTCTCGCGAATGCGTTCAAACAGCGCCTGACGTTGATCGGCGGCGAAATAGCCGTCCTGGCTACCGACGATATTCACGTTCCAGCGCTGGCGAAGCTGCCGCTCGGTTTGCGCCAACACTTCCGGCTTGCCGCCAATCAGAAACACCGGCGTTCCCTGAACGCCAGCGCGCTCCATCAGCGCTTCCCATAAATCGGCTCCGGCCACGCGCGATACCTGTGCCTGAGGATATTTTTTACGTAATGAGCGCACCACGCTGATGCCATCAGCATATTTAAATTCTGCGGCTTCAATCAGCGCCCGAACCTCGGGGTTGTCTTCTACCGCCAGCATCTTCTCTGCATTAATTGCAACCAGCGTCCCCTTGCGGAGCTCGCCATCGCCGTACAGATAATCCAGAGCGTGTTGCATATCGCGCCAACCAATGAGTTGCAAGCCTCTCAGCAGATACAACGGCGCGGATGTAGTCCCAGTCATGTACACCCTTATCAGACTTGAGGTTGCGTCAGCGGTTTAACCCGCTTATGAATCAGTCCTACGCTATCCAGGAACCAGTACAGCAGCTTTGCCGCCAGCAAGCAGAGACCAAAGATAACAAGGAAAAAAACCACGCGAGAGCCGAATGAATCCAGCCCTTCGCGCGCCAGCACGATCATATTGAAGATAGCGCCGAAACAAAAACTGTGCAGGATCGCCGCTTTATAGCGGTTCGTCTCCCGGTTGCCAAGCTCGTACAGCCAGTCAAACCATTTAATGATTAGCCCAACCGCCACCGCGCCCAGCGGTACAAACCAGACGCCGCCCATCACCACCAGTGAGCCAATCAGGGTCGGCGAAATAGCCAGGCCAGAATGGTTATTCAGCACTTCCCAGGTGAAATAGTTAGCGGTATTGAGCACCATTGTCGGACGACCGTGCCACAACCAACTGGGGATAAAGACGTAAAAATCGCGAATGATCGGTGCCAGGCCCTGGAACTCAATCTTGTCGTAGTTTTGCAGCAACAAAGCCAGATTTTCCCACGGCGAGAAGGTATCGCGGGTCAGATAGAGGAAAGTATAAAACGCCTCGTCACCGCTCACGTTCATGCCATAGCGCTTGAGCGCCAGCCAGAACATACCGACGATACCCATCACGCCCGCCGCCGCCAGCATCCACAAACTAATCCAGCCGCGAATAATGCCGATAAACAGGAAAATGGCAAAAGCGATGATGATGTTCGCACGGGTGCCGCCGACGATAGCGTAGGTCAGCAGGCCAAACGCGACGGTGCTGACGAGGAAAAAAATCCACGCCTTATAATCCTGACGCAGAAAATAGACCACCAGCATCGCCGGAATGAAAAAGTAGAAAAAGCGTTTTAGCGCCACGCCGGAGACTTCGCTGGAGAAGATCTGGCTATAGGAGTTGAGCCGGAATAACAGGAAGCCGTTATGCGCAAAAAAGATCCCGACGCAAAGCAGGGCCAGGCCCAGCAGAATCACCCAGGTCAGATGGGTCTCCACGCGATTCATGGTAAACAATGGGCGATGCTGATGACTCTGGGTCGCCGGGCGCAACCGCGTTTTATAGGTGACGTAGTAAACCGCGTAAAAACAGACTGCGACCAGCAGGGTTTGCAGCAGAATTTCCGGCGGGGCCACCGCCACATCGAAACGGAACACCAGAATGCTGGTCAACGGGAAGCCGAAGAAAAAGGTCAGCAAGAACAGCAACGAGAAAAAGACGTTGAAGTTGAAACGTACGCGGCGAAATTCAAAGTAAGTCGCGGTGGCGATAAATAGCGTCGACAGCAGCCAGACCAGCAGCAGCCCGCTAAATTGCATTAATGTCATGCGCCCTCCCCCGCGGCAATCCGCAACGCTCGTTGCCAGCCCGTCAGGTAATTTGGACGAAAGAAGGCAATCTGATTTTTATCCACACTGGCCAGTTGCCGCTGCGCTTCACGTACAACGCCCACATCCAGCGTATCGCCGGTAAAGAGTACCGGAATATGCTGCTCTGACATATCCTGCCAGAAGGGATTCTCCCGATTCAGTACGCAGGGGATCCCCGCCTGAATCAGCAGGCACAGCGTACCGATACCCTGCTGGCGGGCAAACAGGAAGTAGCCGAGATCGCAGCGGCGCAGCAGGGCAAGGTAATCATCGAACGCTAACTTGTCACCCAGCACCTGAAGATGCTGCTGGCTAAACAGCACCGCGCCAGCCTTGCGAACTTCGTTGATGTAGTCGCTATTATTGGCCGGATAGCCCATCGGAACGACAACGTTGACCGTATCGCCAAACTGCTGGTGAATCGCGCGCAACGCCGCAATATGTTCATTGCTGCGATCGCCGGAATTGCCCACCAGAATAGTCAGCGTCTCGCCGCGCGGGGCGCTATCCGCCAGAGAATTCAGCGCCGGGTCCATGCGGGTCGGGAAGTAGAGCAATTCACCGGGCACGCGCGCATGACGAGCAGCAAACCAGCTCAGGTCGCCTCGGGTGGCAAATACTCGCCCTACTCGCCCCTGTGCCATACGCCGTAGTGGATAAAACAGGCGAAACTTCAGGCTGGCGGAATTCTCATACAGATCCGCACCCCAGATATGCCAGTTAAACTGCGCAGGGCGGATCCCACCGCTGAGCAACGCCAGCCACAGCCCGGTATTGAACTGGCCATGAAAGAAAAAGCGCTGCTGCCGGTTGGCCTTTGCCAGCACAATAACCGCCTGTGCCAGCGACTTTTTCCCTGCAAAGCAGGTGATGGATAGCGCGGGATACGCTTCGCGAATTCCTGTCGCATCACCGACGACCATAAACGAACGAGCCTGCTCGTCATCGACGGCCAGCTCGTCATTAAAGAACCGCAGAACGGTCTGGTTATGGTGGGGGATATCCGATCCCAATACATGTATCAGTGCTGTCATACCCGTTTACGCCAAAGTAAAAACACGCCGCTACAGAGAGCGAAATAAACAATATAAGTAGCCATATACGCCTGCGCCGCGCCGATTGCGCCGTGCGCCGGGATAAGCCAGTGCGAGAATGCGGTCAACAGCGTGAACTGGCTGATTTCCGTCAGAATATAAAAACGCAGCGAGGCCCTGGCGATCACCAGATAGCCATAAACATACGCCCCAACCTTCAGCACATCGCCTACCAGTTGCCAGGCGAAGAGATCGCGCATCGCCGTAAAGCGGTCGGAAAAAAGTAGCCAGATGGCGAAGTCGCGCAGCAACCACACGGTTAAGCTCGCGGCCGCCACCGCCGGGAGGACAAATTTCAGCGATTTGCCAATCTCACGGGTGATGTCCGCTTTGGCAGTCAGGCGAGAGAGTGTAGGCAGCAGGTACACGCTAAACGAAGCGGTAATAAACTGCAAATAGGCGTCGGAAATGCTGCTGACGCCTTGCCAGATCCCCACCGCCTCCCAGCCATAATGGGCCGCCAGTAGGTTACGCATCATCACGTAGGCGACCGGCAGCGTCACCGAGGTGATCAGCGCCATCAGGGTAAACTTCGACAGCTGTCCCGCCAGGCCATTGTCCCAGCGCGGACGCAAGGCGCTCAGCGGAATATTGCCGCGTCGCCACAGCACGATAGCCGCCGGAACCACCACCAGAGCAGGCACCAGTGCCAGACCGAGCAATGCGCCCTGATAGCCGCCGAAACGATAGCAGGCATAGTATGCCGCCACGCCAATCAGGCTCCCGGCGATCAGCGACAGCGCGTTGCCCGCCGCATCGCGAAAACCTTTCATCAGCGCTAACAGGAAGTTCGCCCAGGCAATTCCCATCTGCACTAGCGCCACCAGGCGGACCATGTTTTGGTATTGCTGATGACCAAATAGTCCCTGGCTTATCGGCGCAGCCGCCAGCAGAAAAATCAGTGCCAGCAGAGTTGAAAAACCGAGCACCATCGCCGAAGAGGTACCAACGACTTTATTCAGCTGCTGGCGATCGTCATGATGCTGAGCCACCAGCTTAGTCACGCCGTTAAAGATCCCGGCGCCAGCCAGCACGCCAAGTACGGTCACCAGTTGGCGGAAGTTACCCGCCTGACCCACCCCTGCCGGGCCGAACGATACCGCCAGCAGTTTAACTACCAGCAGTCCCGCTCCGATTTTGACCAACGTGGACGCGGCGGTCCACAGAGAAGCTTTAGCCAGCGACATATCAGGAAAAATAGCTCAGCAGCGAGTTAATCACCGTACGCTGGTTTACCGCCGACAAATTGTAGAATAACGGCAGGCGCAGCAGGCGCTCGCTCTCCTGGGTGGTATAACGATCCGCACCGTGGAACACACCGAAGTTCTCCCCCGCCGGGCAGCTATGCAGTGGAATATAGTGGAACACTGCCAGAATCTCCGCTTCTTTCAGCCAGGCGATCAGCTTGCTGCGATCGTCAATATCGCGCAGCTTGATATAAAACATATGCGCGTTTTGCCCGCAATCTGCCGGGATAGTCGGCAGGTCAATGCGATCGGCACGCGCCAGCGGCAACAGCGCGTCATAGTAGCTCTGCCATAGCGTCAGGCGCTGCTGGTTAATCCGCTCCGCCGCTTCCAGCTGTGCCCACAGGTAGGCCGCCTGTAGATCGGACATCAGGTAGCTGGAGCCAATATCGCGCCAGGTGTATTTATCCACCAGACCACGGAAGAACTGGCTGCGGTTGGTGCCTTTTTCGCGAATGATCTCCGCACGCTCCACCAGCTTACGATCGTTAATCAGCGTCGCGCCGCCTTCGCCGCCCGCGGTGTAGTTTTTGGTTTCATGGAAGCTGAAGCAGCCGATATGACCAATGGTGCCGAGCGCCCGCCCCTTATAGGTAGACATCACGCCCTGGGCGGCATCTTCCACCACAAACAGGTCGTGTTTATTGGCGATGGCCATAATGGTGTCCATCTCGCAGGCCACGCCCGCATAGTGGACCGGCACAATCGCCCGGGTTTTTTCGGTAATTGCCGCTTCAATCAGCGTTTCATCGATATTCATGGTATCGCGACGAATATCGACAAAGACGATTTTCGCTCCGCGCAGTACGAAGGCGTTGGCGGTGGAGACGAAGGTGTAGCTCGGCATAATCACTTCATCGCCCGGCTGGATATCCAGCAGCAGCGCGGCCATCTCTAATGAGGCCGTGCAGGACGGCGTCAACAACGCTTTTACCGTGCCGAAGCGCTGCTCCATCCACTGCTGGCAGCGGCGGGTAAAACCGCCATCGCCGCACAGCTTACCGCTGCCCATTGCGGACTGCATATAATCAAGTTCGGTTCCCACCACCGGCGGCGCGTTAAATGGAATCATCATTTCACCTGTATAACCAGTACGCGGTGCTTTCCACATTCGCACCGCTAAGAATGTAACGTTTAAGCGCGGCGGTGTTGCCCATCTGGGTCGCCACCCGCAATGTAGTCAGTTCACGCTGCGCGGCCCAGTGCCGTGCCGCCTGCATCAGTTCCGCTCCGGCTCCGCGTCCGGCTAACAGGCCAATCCTTGCCTCGCATTCGTTGAGCTGGCGCAGAGAGACAAACGCGCGGATATCGCCATCGGGCGCGCGAAAAATCAGGCACTGGTGATCGAAAGTCCCCCGCACCGCGTTTTCAATCCACTGGGCGTAAAAACGACCGCTGGCATCGGCTGCGTACCAGGGGGCGCGAAAACGGCTCTGAGCAAAGGCCAGCGCCGCCAGCTCGCGCAGCCGAGGAATATCCGCCTCTGTCGCCAGCTCAGCTCCGACATCGTCAGAGGTAGTCAGCGCAAGCGCAAGATCGACCTCCCCCTCCACCAGCCGGAAGCCTAATGCCTGCAGCGCATCCAGGCGGGCGGTATCATCCGCCGCGACTTTCGCCTGCACCCGCGACCATCCGGACAACGCTTGCGCCGTCAGCGGCGGCGCGTCAGTGCCAAAACGCAAAATAGCGCTGTTGACGCCGAAGAAGCGGTTTTCCCAATCCAGGGGATCAATACTGGCGCGGGCGGGCACGGAGAAGATCCAGTAAATATTGGCCGTAGCCGGTTTTTTCCAGTTGCTTCGCCGCGCGTTTGACGCCGTCGTCGTCCAGCCAACCGTTACGCCAGGCGATCTCCTCCAGACAGGCAATTTTGAAACCCTGGCGTTTTTCAACGGTTTGTACAAACATGCTGGCTTCAATCAGGCTGTCGTGCGTGCCGGTATCCAGCCAGGCAAAACCACGGCCCAGCAGCTCCACCGTCAATGCGCCATCGTCGAGGTACATTTGATTGATAGAAGTAATCTCCAGCTCGCCGCGCGCCGAGGGTTTAACCTTTTTCGCGTACTCCGTCACTTTACCGTCGTAGAAATAGAGGCCGGTCACCGCCCAGTTGGATTTGGGCTGCTTTGGCTTCTCTTCCAGCGAGATTGCACGAAAATCGTCATCAAACTCCACCACGCCAAAGCGTTCAAGATCCATGACCTGATAGCCGAACACCGTCGCCCCGGTTGTGCGGGCCGCTACGCTGCGCAGCTTCGGACTAAAACCCTGACCGAAAAAGATGTTGTCGCCCAGCACCAGGCATGAGGGTTCGCCGTTGAGGAACTCCTCGCCGATGATAAACGCCTGCGCTAATCCATCCGGGCTAGGCTGGGCGGCATAGCTTAACTGCACGCCGAACTCCGAGCCATCGCCAAGCAGGCGCTGAAAATCGTGCTGGTCATCCGGCGTGGTGATAATCAGGACTTCGCGGATCCCGGCCAGCATCAGCACCGAGAGCGGGTAGTAGATCATCGGCTTGTCGTAGATGGGTAGCAGCTGCTTTGAGACGCCGCGCGTGATCGGATGCAGGCGGGTACCAGAACCGCCTGCCAGGATAATACCTTTCATTTTTCCCCCTCAAGCACTCAGGCTTGCAGCCCCAGGCGTTCGCCTTGATAACTGCCATCCAGCACCTGCTGCCACCAGGCTTCATTGGCCAGGTACCACTGAACGGTTTTGCGCATCCCGCTGGTAAACGTTTCGTCCGGCGTCCAGCTCAGCTCACGCTCAATTTTCGTCGCATCGATGGCGTAGCGCAGATCGTGTCCAGGACGGTCAGCAACGAAGGTGATGAGATCGCGATAGCGCCCCAGGCCATTCGGTTTGTGCGGCGCTAGCTCCTCCAGCAGATCGCAAATGGTTTCCACCACCTCGATATTCTTCCGTTCGTTATGGCCGCCGATATTGTAAGTTTCGCCCGGCTCACCGCTCGTCGCCACCCGATACAGCGCCCTGGCGTGATCTTCCACATACAGCCAGTCGCGAATCTGCTGCCCGTTGCCATAAACCGGCAGCGGCTTGCCAGCCAGCGCGTTGAGGATGGTCAGCGGAATGAGTTTTTCCGGGAAATGATACGGGCCGTAGTTATTCGAACAGTTGGTGACCAGCGTCGGCAGGCCATAGGTGCGCTGCCAGGCGCGCACCAAATGGTCGCTGCTGGCCTTCGAAGCCGAATAGGGGCTGCTTGGCGCATAAGGCGTGGTTTCGATAAAAAAGGCGTTGCTATCATGCAGATCGCCATAGACCTCATCCGTCGAGATGTGGTGGAAGCGAAAGGCCGATTTTTGGCCATCCTTGAGCCCATTCCAGTAAGCCCGCGTCGCTTCCAGCAGCGTATAGGTACCGACGATATTGGTTTCAATAAACGCCGCTGGACCATCGATTGAGCGGTCAACGTGGCTTTCGGCGGCCAGGTGCATCACGATATCGGGCTGATGATGGCTAAATACTCGATCCAGCTCCGCTCGATCGCAGATATCCACCTGCTCAAAGGCAAAGCGAGCATCTTGAGCAACAGGAGCCAGTGACATCAGATTCCCGGCGTAGGTCAGCTTATCAACGACCACCACGTTATCGGCGGTCTCAGTGATAATTTCGCGTACCACCGCCGAACCGATAAACCCGGCTCCGCCGGTGACCAGAATCGTTCTCACCGCCAGACCCCTTTGGTATCGACGATAAACTGCTGGCTGACGCTATCTCCGCTAATTGCTTTAAACTCATTATGATCGACCAACATCACCAGCACATCGGCGTTCGCTAGCGCGTCGTCCAGTTGCGCCAGAGTGCACAGACCGTCGAGCTTCTGCGGCAATTGATGAATATTCGGTTCAACAACCAACGTCTCGCCGCCATGCCAGCGGGCGATTTGCACGGCAATCGCCATAGCCGGACTTTCACGCAGGTCATCGATATTGGGTTTAAATGCGAGGCCGAAGCAGGCTATTTTCAGCTCGCTGGCGCGCTTATTGCTGGCCGCGAGGCAGTCGGCAACCCTCGCTTTAACCTGGTCGATCACCCATTCTGGTTTATGGTCGTTCACCTCGCGCGCGGTGCGGATAAGCCGCGCCTGCTGTGGGTTCTGCGCCACGATAAACCACGGGTCGACCGCGATGCAGTGGCCGCCAACGCCCGGACCGGGCTGAAGAATATTGACGCGCGGATGGCGATTTGCCAGGCGAATCAGTTCCCAGACGTTAATCCCCTGATCGGCGCAAATCAGCGAGAGTTCATTGGCAAACGCAATATTGACGTCGCGGAAGCTGTTTTCGGTCAGCTTGCACATCTCGGCGGTACGCGAGTTGGTCACCACGCATTCCCCTTCGAGGAAAATTTTATACAGATCGCTCGCGCGGGCGGAGCAAACTGGGGACATTCCACCGATCACGCGATCGTTCTTAATCAGCTCAACCATGACCTGTCCCGGCAGTACGCGCTCCGGGCAGTAGGCGATATTCACATCCGCCGCTTCGCCGACCTGCTGCGGGAAGCTCAGATCAGGGCGCATTTCCGCCAGCCAGCCTGCCATCAGCTCGGTTGAGCCGACAGGGGAAGTGGATTCGAGGATCACCAGTGAGCCTTTCTTCAGCGTCGGCGCGATAGATTTGGCCGCCGATTCAACGAAAACCATATCCGGCTCATGCAGGTCTTTAAACGGCGTCGGTACCGCAATCAGGTAAGCGTCGGCTTCCACCGGCGCGGTGGTTGCACTCAGATAACCCTGCTCGACCGCCGTTTTGACGACGCTCGCCAGATCCGGCTCCACGATATGAATTTCACCACGGTTAATGGTCTCCACGGCATGTTGATTGATATCAACGCCGACCACCCGCTTTTGCCGGGAGGCGAAGGCGGCTGCAGTTGGCAGGCCAATATACCCAAGGCCAATTACCGAAATGGTAGAAAAGCTCATAGCGTTACCTGATTATTTTTAAGTGCGGACAAAATACGATGACACGCTTGTCCATCGCCGTACGGGTTATGCGCCCGGCTCATGGCTTGATACGCGGACTCATCTTGCAGTAAGCGCGTGACCTCATCGACGATGCGCTGGCTGTCAGTACCCACCAGGCGCACGGTGCCAGCGCTGACAGCTTCCGGGCGCTCAGTCATTTCACGCATCACCAGCACCGGCTTGCCAAGCGACGGCGCTTCCTCCTGAATACCGCCGGAGTCGGTGAGAATCAGCCATGCGCGATTCATCAACCAGACAAACGGCAGATAGTCCTGCGGCTCAATCAGCATGACGTTATCAACATGGCCGAGAATGCGGTTAACCGGTTCGCTGACGTTCGGGTTCAGATGAACCGGGTAAACAATTTGTACGTCCGGGTTATTAGCAGCAATTTCCGCCAGCGCATGGCAGATTTGCTCAAAACCGCGACCGAAGCTCTCCCGACGATGCCCGGTAACCAGGATCATCTTCTTGCCATTGCCAAGGAAGGAATAGCGCTCGGTCAGTTCACTGCTTAACGCTTCGTTGCTCAACACGCGATCGCGTACCCAGAACAATGCATCAATCACCGTGTTACCCGTGACCGTAATTTGAGCATCCGCAATGTTCTCCTGCAGCAGGTTCTGTCGCGAGGTTTCCGTCGGCGCAAAATGGTACGTCGCCAGCCGTCCGGTTAACGTGCGGTTCCCCTCTTCCGGCCACGGAGAGTTCAAATCGCCCGTGCGCAACCCTGCTTCGACATGACCCACCGGGATACGTTGATAGAAAGCCGCCAGGCTCGCCGCCATCGTGGTGGTAGTGTCGCCATGCACCAGCACGACGTCCGGTTTGAATGACTCCAGCACCGGCTTTAATCCCTCAAGGATGCGGCAGGTAATCTCCGTCAGCCCCTGACCCGGCTGCATAATATTGAGGTCATAATCCGGAACAATAGAAAAAAGTTTCAACACCTGATCGAGCATCTCCCGATGCTGCGCGGTCACGCAAACTTTCGCCTCAAAATGAGGATCCCTTGCCAGCGCATGTACCAGAGGCGCCATCTTGATGGCTTCTGGTCTCGTGCCAAATACGGTTAGTACTTTCACATCGATTCTCTTCGATTAGGTGATGAAGGCCGAATGTCCTTCATCACAGGCTGCATTCACTGGATACGGCGACGCGATAACGCAACGCCTGCGCCGATGAGCGCGCCCACAATCCCCCACATCACCATCAGAAATACGCGGCGCGGGCTATCGCGTTTTACCGGTTCTTCAGGTGTTCGCAAATACCGGTAAGTCTGAAAACGCGGGTCCAGCGTTGGCCCAACGTTCAATGTTGTTAGCATTGCTCGACTTTGGTCATAGTCGATATCGTATTCCGGCCCCACTGCCTGTAGGTTTTCCAGTCGAGCCTGCAGCATCGGCCGCCCCAGTAAAAACAGTTCCGAATCCGGCAGTTGGTCAGGCGGAATATCGGTTTCGCTGCGAGAAATGTTGTGCTGTTGTGCGACTTTCAGCGCCTGCTCCACGCTATGGTTGCGGCGATTGAAAATCTCACGAGCCACCTCTTCCTGTCGCTTTACCTGCGCTTTCATCTGCACGGTCCGCGCCGCCCAGGCACCTTTCAGTTCATCGTTCAGATGCCCTGCCGCACGCTGGCTGGCGAAAGCGACATACTGACGCAGCAAGTTGTTAGCATCCGGTGCCGTTTCGGCCGTTAGCTTCACGCTATCATTGACGCTTTTTAGCGCATCGCCGGGCATAAACTGAATGTCGTTGATCAGGTCATCCAACAATGCAGCATCCGCGCGGGCGTTGCCCGACTGACGCTGTTTGTAGTAATCCGTTTGCAGCCAGAAGTCGCGCCGGGTATCCCAGGACGCCTGCTGCATAATGAACTCTTTGTACGCCTCGTCCATTACCGAAGGTTGATCGACCGATACAAGATTGGCCTTGATGTCGAGATTGCGTAAGAACTGCTGCTGCGAATAGTAGCCGCCCAGCATATTCACTGTTGGCCGGTCAGTAATCGCCGTTGCGCTCCACTCCTGGCGAGCAAAAAAGGTATAAACCAGAACAATCAGCGCAAAGAGCACTGCCGTACCTGCTATCCAGCTTTTTCCTGCCCATAAGGCGCGAAACAACCCGCGAATATCCAGCTCATTCTCAACGTTCACTGCTCGTGCTCCCGGTAATGGTTGAGTCATCACGTCCCCAGACTTACTTGGTTAATTTGGATTATTGCTGCTGTGTCGCCGTATTCTGCGTCTAATGCGCTTAACCAGACGCGCCACTTTCCAGGCGCGTTTAATGCAGTAGCCATAAAGGAAGAAGGCTAACAAAAACAGTATCAACATCACCCATTCAGGAACAATACGGGTGTATTCCGCCACCACGCCTACCAGCGCCAGCAACGCGGCGGCCAGGGTGATCAGCACGAATGCCTGGCGGGAAGTAAACCCGGCACGCATGATTAAATGATGAATGTGTTGACGGTCCGGGGAGAACGGACTCATCCCTTTACGCAGGCGGCGATACATAATCGCCACCATATCCATCAACGGAATGGCAATAATCCACAGCGCGGTAACCGGGCTAATGGGGTGCGTTTTGCCTTGCGTGGTCTCCAGCAGGATCCAGATGATAGTGAAGCCAATCATGGTACTACCGGCATCACCCATAAAGACCTTGTAGCGACGACCAAGCGCACCGAGGTTAAGTAAAATATAGGGCAAAATGGCGGCGATCATCGCAAAACACCACATCGCCAGGCTGTATTGACCATCAAACCACAGAATGATGCCCGTCGCCGCGAAAGAGACAGAGGAGAGACCGCCAAGCAGACCATCAATACCATCAACCATATTGAAGGCATTGATCGCAGCCCAAACGGCGAAAAGAGTGAGGAAGAATCCGAAAGGGCCGAGCACCAGCTCCCACGAACCAAAAATAAAACCCAGGCTACTAAGATGAAGATTACCGACAGTCATCATAATGACGGCGATGGCGGCCTGAATAACCGCGCGAATTTTTACACTGATATCAAAGCGGTCGTCTAGTGCACCAACCAGCACAAGCACCCCAGCGCAAGACAGATATAACCGCGCGTGGGGGATATAATAATCTGCGATAGCAAACGTAAAACAAATACCTGCATAAACTGAGATACCACCGACTAACGGAATCAAACCCTGATGCCGTTTGCGATAGTTAGGTTTATCCACCAACCCAACTCTTTTTGCCGCCTTACGAGCAACAAATATAAATAGGGTAGTGAATAAGAAAATACTGATTAATTCAGTAATAGCAGTGAGTAAATTCACAACGCATGTGCTCTCAGCATAGTTAATCCGGGAAGTATAACGATGATGTCTCAACTCCTGAAGGGGTAAAGCAGAACATTACAAATTTATTGTATAGATTTTAGTCTGTTAAAGTTCTCTCTGCCTGATATTGTGCCGCACACATCATACGATAACACCCGCTTTGTTTTCCCTTTCTGGATCATACAAACCCAGAAAACAAAACGCCACGCAATAGCGTGGCGTTCTCTGGTTTTTTTTACTTACGAGCGCTTCATCATGTCGAAGAAGTCATCGTTAGTTTTGGTCATCGCCAGTTTATTGATGAGGAACTCCATCGCGTCGATTTCACCCATCGGATGGATGATTTTACGCAGGATCCACATCTTCTGCAGCTCTTCCTGAGTGGTGAGCAGCTCTTCTTTACGCGTACCGGAACGGTTGTAGTCGATAGCCGGGAAGACGCGTTTTTCAGCGATCTTACGCGAGAGGTGCAGTTCCATGTTGCCGGTACCTTTAAACTCTTCATAGATAACTTCATCCATTTTAGAGCCGGTATCGACCAGAGCCGTGGCGATAATCGTCAGGCTGCCGCCCTCTTCCACGTTACGCGCAGCACCGAAGAAACGCTTCGGACGATGCAGGGCGTTGGCGTCAACACCACCGGTCAACACTTTACCGGAAGCCGGTACCACGGTGTTGTAGGCACGAGCCAGACGGGTGATGGAGTCGAGCAGGATGATAACGTCTTTCTTGTGTTCAACCAGACGTTTCGCTTTCTCGATAACCATTTCCGCAACCTGAACGTGACGGGATGCCGGTTCGTCAAAGGTGGAAGCAATAACTTCACCTTTCACCAGACGCTGCATCTCGGTTACTTCTTCCGGACGTTCGTCGATCAGCAGCACCATCAGCACGCAATCAGGGTGGTTGTACGCAATGCTCTGTGCAATGTTCTGCAGCAGCATGGTTTTACCCGCTTTCGGCGGTGCAACAATCAGACCACGCTGACCACGACCGATCGGCGATGCCAGATCCAGGACGCGAGCAGTTAAGTCTTCCGTAGAACCGTTACCACGTTCCATACGCAGACGTGAGTTTGCGTGCAGCGGCGTTAAGTTCTCGAACAGAATCTTATTACGCGCGTTTTCCGGCTTGTCGTAGTTAACTTCGTTAACTTTCAACAATGCAAAGTAACGCTCACCCTCTTTAGGAGGACGAATCTTACCGGAAATGGTGTCACCAGTGCGGAGGTTGAAACGGCGGATTTGGCTAGGGGATACGTAGATGTCATCAGGACCGGCGAGGTAGGAGCTGTCTCCAGAACGGAGGAAACCAAATCCGTCCTGCAGTATCTCCAGCACACCGTCGCCAAAGATATCTTCGCCACTCTTTGCGTGCTGCTTCAGGATGGCAAAAATGATGTCCTGCTTGCGCATACGTGCCTGGTTTTCCAGACCCATATTTTCGCCGAGAGTAATCAGCTCAGAAACCGGCGTATTCTTTAATTCGGTAAGATTCATAATGGTGTGGGTTCTTAAACTCGGGGTAAAACTCGAACTTAATGTTGTGAATGGTATGGCAGGAACATCCATGCCTGTTAACGGCTTTCATCTCGTGTCTGTACGTCGCCTGGTCACAGGAAAGAACGCAGAACTGAAACGACTAGACGGAATGAGTGATAAGCCCGGAATTATTAGCTTCACGCGCATTTTTTGCGGGATGCTTTGGGTAAAACAAGATTCAAACAAAGGTATGTTTAAAACGAAGTCTGGAATTAACTTAGCACGACTCTTGCCGGGCGTCCAGAGATCCGCAAAAAATAGGAGTCTGGACGCCGGAATAGCAAATCGCTTACGCCAGATTGGCGTCGAGGAACTCTTTCAACTGGCCTTTGGACAGCGCGCCAACTTTGGTTGCTGCAACTTCGCCATTTTTGAACAGCAGCAGAGTCGGGATGCCGCGAATGCCGTATTTCGGCGCAGTACCCGGGTTCTGATCGATGTTCAGTTTCGCAATGGTCAGTTTGCCCTGATACTCTTCAGCGATCTCATCCAGAATCGGGGCGATCATTTTGCACGGACCACACCACTCTGCCCAGAAATCGACGAGGGTTAGCCCGTCAGCCTTGAGTACGTCCGTGTCAAAACTGTCGTCAGTCAGGTGAATAATTTTATCGCTCATATTTAACTCCACAGGAATAAGCCTGGTGTGTTGGTGTCGCAGTCATCAACGACGTGTCGATGCTACGTTATGCACGCTATTTTCAGGATGCCCCTTTAAGCCACCTACGTGACACGGCCCATCATGGACCTCGCCGCTCAGGAGTCAAAGCAATCTGTATTCAAACCGGCTTATCGCAGATTTGTCACCCCGGCTCGCTTAAGTAGTCTAAGCTTTCGAGGATTCGTTCAGTTGCCGCAGACGCACCTTGAGTCATTTCATGCATAGCCAACGAAAGGTTGACGTTATTTCACCGGATACGCTTTCTTAATGCAATAGTTAGCTGATATTCTACCACACTATGAGCAAAACACACTTAACAGAACAGAAGTTTTCCGACTTCGCCCTGCACCCGGCAGTGATTGAAGCCCTTGAAACAAAAGGGTTTCATAATTGCACACCCATCCAGGCACTCGCTCTCCCGCTGACGCTGGAAGGTCGTGATGTTGCCGGGCAGGCGCAAACCGGTACCGGTAAAACGATGGCGTTTCTTACGTCAACGTTTCATTATCTTCTCACTCACCCGGCCATTGCTGACCGCCAGGTCAACCAGCCGCGCGCACTGATCATGGCTCCGACCCGTGAACTGGCAGTGCAGATCCACGCAGATGCAGAACCGCTGGCACAGACTGCCGGTCTGAAGCTCGGCCTCGCATACGGCGGTGACGGCTACGACAAGCAGTTGAAAGTACTGGAAAGCGGCGTTGATATTCTGATCGGTACCACCGGTCGCCTTATCGACTACGCCAAACAGAACCATATCAACCTCGGCGCCATTCAGGTTGTTGTCCTCGACGAAGCCGATCGCATGTACGATCTCGGCTTTATTAAAGATATTCGTTGGCTGTTCCGTCGTATGCCGCCGGCCAATCAGCGCCTGAACATGCTGTTTTCTGCCACCCTTTCTTATCGCGTGCGTGAACTGGCGTTCGAGCAAATGAACAACGCCGAATACGTTGAAGTCGAGCCGGAGCAGAAAACAGGTCACCGTATTAAAGAAGAGTTATTCTATCCTTCCAACGAAGAAAAAATGCGCCTGCTGCAGACGCTGCTGGAAGAAGAGTGGCCCGATCGTGCAATTATCTTCGCCAATACCAAACATCGCTGTGAGGATGTCTGGGGCCATCTGGCAGCAGACGGGCATCGCGTTGGCCTGTTGACCGGTGACGTCGCGCAGAAAAAACGTCTACGAATTCTCGAAGAGTTCACCCGTGGCGATATCGATATCCTGGTGGCGACAGATGTAGCCGCACGTGGTCTGCATATCCCAGCGGTTACTCACGTCTTTAACTACGACCTACCGGACGATTGTGAAGACTACGTTCACCGCATCGGTCGTACCGGACGCGCTGGCGCTAGCGGTCACTCAATCAGCCTGGCTTGTGAAGAGTACGCGTTGAACCTGCCGGCTATCGAAACCTATATTGGACATTCGATTCCGGTGAGCAAATACAATCCAGATGCGCTCATGACCGATCTGCCAAGGGCGCTACGCCTGACGCGTCCGCGTCCGGGTAACGGTCCACGCCGTAACGGTCCGCCACGTAACCGTCGTCGTTCAGGTTAAAGCAATATGCCATACACAAAATCGTTCAAGTTGCATCAAGGCGGCAAGAGAACGAATCCCGATGAGCCTACTCTGGTAAGTGATTCGGGTAAGAGAACGCAGCCAACACAGAGGCAATTTGAAGGATGAAGTGTATGAGCTCCACCTCGCTCTATGCAGCTATCGACCTGGGTTCCAATAGCTTTCATATGTTGGTTGTACGCGAGGTGGCGGGGAGCATCCAGACCCTCAGTCGTATTAAACGCAAAGTGCGTTTGGCTGCCGGTCTGAATAGCGACAATACGCTCTCCGCAGAAGCAATGGAACGCGGTTGGCAATGTTTACGTCTGTTTGCCGAACGCCTGCAGGATATACCTCCAGCGCAAATTCGCGTGGTCGCCACCGCGACGCTGCGCCTGGCAGTGAACGCTGGCGAATTTCTGGAAAAAGCGCGGGAAATCCTCGGCTGCCCGGTGCAGGTCATCAGCGGAGAAGAGGAAGCACGTCTGATTTATCAGGGCGTTGCGCATACCACTGGCGGCGCGGATCAGCGTCTGGTCGTGGATATCGGCGGAGCCAGTACTGAGCTGGTTACCGGAACCGGTGCGCAAACCACCTCGCTTTTCAGCCTGTCGATGGGCTGCGTCACCTGGCTGGAGCGCTACTTCGCCGATCGCAGCCTCACCAAAGAAAATTTCGACCTTGCCGAAACCGCCGCGCGCGAAGTGCTGCGCCCCGTGGCCGATGTTCTGCGCTATCACGGCTGGAAAGTGTGCGTCGGTGCCTCAGGCACCGTTCAGGCCTTGCAGGAAATCATGATGGCGCAGGGGATGGATGAACGCATCACCTTAGCCAAGCTACAACAGCTCAAACAGCGCGCGATTCAGTGCGGTCGTCTGGAAGAGCTGGAGATTGAAGGCTTAACGCTCGAACGGGCGTTAGTCTTCCCGAGCGGTCTGGCAATACTGATGGCCATTTTCAGTGAGCTGAACATTCAGTGTATGACCCTCGCGGGTGGGGCACTGCGTGAAGGTCTTGTCTACGGCATGCTGCATCTGTCGGTCGATCAGGATATTCGTAGCCGCACGCTGCGTAATATTCAGCGCCGATTTCTGGTGGATACCGAGCAGGCGCAGCGCGTTGCACAGCTGTCCGCGCATTTTGTTCGTCAGGTGGAAAATAGTTGGGATATTGAGCCATTATGCTTCGATCTGCTGCAAAGTGCCTGTCAGCTGCATGAAATAGGCCTGAGCGTAGAGTATAAGCAAGCGCCTCTGCACGCGGCCTGGCTCGTTCGAAATCTCGACCTGCCCGGCTTCACGCCTGCGCAAAAAAAGCTGCTCGCGACGCTGTTATTAAACCAAACCAACGCGGTCGATCTCTCTTCGATTCATCAACAGAACGCAGTTCCGCCGAGGGTGGCTGAGCACATGTGCCGTCTGCTGCGTCTGGCGATCCTGTTTGCCAGCCGTCGACGCGACGACCTGCTGCCGATGATCGCGCTGGCCGCCGAAGGCGAGAAACTCACGCTGACGCTGCCGGAGGGTTGGCTGGAAAATCATCCGCTGGGGCGGGAGATGGTAGAACAAGAGTGCCAGTGGCAAAGCTATGTCCATTGGCCGCTGCTGCTCAACGGGGATAGCGCGACAAAATAGTCCTGACAGGAAGAGATGATGCGGGAAGAACTGGATTTCAAATCGCTGCGTTTTTTTTCCGCCCTCTTCCGCCTGGGGAATGTTTCGTCTGCCGCCGAAGCGCTGAACATCAGTCAGCCTACCGGTAGCCTGCTATTGAAAAAACTACGCGACCATTTTGACGACCCCCTGTTCGTGCGCGTCGGGCAGCGAATGATACCCACGCCGCGAGCTGACGATATTGCACAGACCATTTTTACCATTCTTCAGTTGGTCGATAACGAACTGCCTGGTAACCCTGAATTTATCCCGCAAACCAGCACGCGTAATTTCACCATCGGCATGACCGATATCAGCCAGATGACGTTGTTACCGCCGCTGCAAGCGCAATTACAGCAGCAGAATGCGGAAGCGATTACCTTTTCAGTGCTGAATATTGATGATCAAACGCTGGGTGCTCTCGAGTCAGGTAAGTGTGATTTAGCCATCGGTTATCTGATGCAGCTACCGGATAGCGTTTACCAACAGCGCCTGTTTAATCAATCATATGTCTGCCTGGCGGCAGAAAATCACCCCAGAATCTGCTCCACGTTTACCGCTGAAAACTGGCGGCTGGAAAAGCATCTGGCGGTTCATGTCAACGGTACCGGGCACGGTGATATTGATAAGTTGCTCAATGAGTACGGTATGCCACGTCGTATCTCCCTTACGCTGCCCAGCTTTTTAGGCGCGGGTGAGCTGGTTGCAGGCAGCGAGCTGATCGCCGTCGTACCGGAGCAATTGGCGCACCATATCATCCATCGCTATCCCTGCCGCAGCTGGCCGCTGCCGTTCTCACTGCCGGAAATTGCAATTCGCCAGGTCTGGCATCAGCGCCTGCACCGCGATCCCGGGCACATCTGGTTACGGTCACTGATCGCCAACTTTGCTGTGACGGGTAGCAATACCATCCTTTATTAATTTTTAAGCTTTCAAAAATAATACTGTATTAGTTTTTCTGATAACCCGTATTACATTCCTCTTATTGCCGTCAATACCTAAAAAAACTTATTCTCCTCGCATCAAGTCATACGAAAAAACAGTTCAGAGGAATATATCATGCGTGGAAAAATCGCTTTAGAAGAACACGTTTCAACACCTAAAAATAACAGCCTTTGGGATTCTACCGGCGAAGCGGCAAGAAATGGCTCTGATTATATGAAAGACGTTGAGCGTCGGTTATTAGATCGCAGCTACCAGCTTGACGAAATGGCTCAACGTAATATTGATCACGTTATTTTGTCATTAACTTCACCTGGCGCACAGTCTATTCTTAATAAAGCCGAGGCGGTTTCCTTCGCTCGTGAAACTAACGACTATATTGTCGAAAACTATGTGAAACCCAATCCAGATAAATTCAGCGCTTTTGCTACCCTCGCATTGCAAAACCCGGAAGCCGCTGCTGAAGAACTGGAGCGTGCGGTTAAAAAACTCGGCATGAAAGGCGCACTGATTAACGGTTACACCAACGTTCAGGATAGCGAACACGGCCTGTACCTGGATGATGAATCCATGCTGGTATTTTGGGATAAAGTGAACGAGCTTAACGTCCCGGTTTACCTGCATCCTCGTGAACCTCTGGAAGGCCCGGCACGCGGGATCTACACTGGCTATGAAAGCCTGATCGGCTCAGCCTGGGGTTTTGCCCAGGAAACCGCAGTTCACGCTATTCGCCTGATGATGAGCGGCCTGTTTGACCGTTATCCTAATCTGAATCTGGTGCTGGGGCATTTAGGTGAAGGCCTGGTTCACATGCTGCCGCGTACTCAGCATCGTCTCTACCGTCAGCGCTTCGGTTGCGGTTTGGGTAAAGCGGAAAAACCGTTAATGCACTATTTGCAGAATAACTTCATCGTCACCACCAGCGGTCACTTTAATACCTATTCTCTGCAAAATGCGCTGGATATTATGGGCCCGGATCGCGTGATGTTCTCCGTCGATTATCCGTACGAAGATATCCATCAAGCCTGCGATTGGTTTGATCCGCTGGAAATGGAGACGGAACTGAAAAATAAAATCGCCTGGGGCAACGCCAGCCGCGTATTCAATATTAAATAATTGAGCATGATTATGATAAAGGGGCCTGCAATCAGGCCCTTTTATTTATCCGCCACATAAAAATGAGGAGATGCTATGCCAGTGGGTATTTTTGTTTGCAGCGGCTCACTGCTTGTCGGTGAAATTTTCGGTGCCTCTCTCAACCGATTTATTCCTGAGCATTTAAAAAAGACCTTACCTTTAATTGCCGGATTAATTTCGATCAGCATGGGCGTATTTTTCCTCAACAAACTGGTAAACCTTCCGCCCATCGCCCTGGCAGTCATTGTCGGCACCATTATTGGTAGCCTGGCGCATATTGAAAAACATATCGAAAACGCAGGCGTTAAGCTGCGCGGCCCGATTGAGAAAATATTCCCCACCAAAGGAGATGCAGGCATCAATGCGGAGGATTTTACTAATCAATTTATCGCCGTATTGATTTTGTTCTGCGCCAGCGGCACCGGTATTTTCGGCGCCTTAACGGAAGGTATGACCGGGGATGCAACGATACTGTTTACGAAATCGATCCTCGACTTCTTCACCGCCGCGATTTTTGCCTCCGCACTCGGCTACATTATCGCCGTCATCTTTGTGCCTCAGCTTATTGTCTTCATTATTCTCTTTTTTGCCGCCAGCTTTATCATGACGATGATTAATCCATCGATGGTGGCTGATTTTACGGCCTGCGGGGGCATCATCATGCTAGCGACAGGCTTTCGGCTCTGCGGAATTCGCGCTTTTCCTACTGCAAATATGTTGCCAGCCCTGCTGCTGGTTATGCCGTTCTCTGCCGCCTGGCAGCAATTCATCGCCTGAAGATCAGCCTTTCTTCGCCTTCGCCAGCATCGCCCGGATGTTGGCGACGTTCGCCTGGCCTTTATGCATCCTCTCTTCCGCCGAGATAACCTTGCGCTCCTGCTCCCAAATCAGGTCGTCCTGCGGCAGCTCCAGCAGGAAGCGGCTCGGCTCCGGACGCACTAGCTCACCGTACTGTCGGCGTTCCCGACATAGCGTAAAAGTCAGCTCTTTCTGCGCACGGGTGATGCCTACGTAAGCAAGGCGTCGTTCCTCATCGACGTTGTCTTCGTCAATGCTGCTTTGATGGGGAAGCAACCCCTCTTCCATGCCGACCAGATAAACATACGGAAACTCCAGGCCCTTTGAGGCATGAAGCGTCATCAACTGAACCTGATCCGTCTCTTCATCAGACTCCCCTCGTTCCATCATATCGCGCAGCGTGAAGCGGGTGACAACCTGCGTGAGCGTCATCGGCTCATCGATTTCGCTCCCTTCCAGCATTTCGGTCATCCAGGTAAAGAGCATATTGACGTTTTTCATCCGCATTTCGGCGGCTTTCGGGCTGGGTGAGGTCTCGTAGAGCCAGGATTCATAATCCACCCCGCGGATCAGGTCGCGGACGGCGACAATTGGCTCACGCTCTGAGAGCTGCTGGATCTCCCGCAGCCAGTGGGTGAAGCGGGTCAGCGACTCATAGCCGCGCCCGGTTAGCGTCTGGTTCAGTCCCATATCGAAGCTGGCGGTAAACATGCTTTTGTTACGCCCCATAGCCCACTCGCCCAATTTTTGCAGGGTCGCCGAACCAATTTCACGCTTTGGCGTATTCACGATACGCAGGAAAGCGCTGTCGTCGTCCGGATTGGTCAACACGCGTAGATAAGCCAGAAGGTCTTTAATTTCCGGGCGGGAGAAAAACGACGTGCCGCCGGAAATTTTGTACGGGATGCGGTTTTGCATCAGCATCTTTTCAAAAACCCGCGACTGATGGTTGCCGCGATAAAGGATCGCATAGTCCTTGTATTCGGTTTTATTAATAAAGTGATGAGCGATCAGTTCACCGGCTACGCGTTCAGCTTCATGTTCTTCATTATTGGCGGAAAGTACCTTCAGTTCCACGCCATAGCCCAGCTCGGAAAACAGGCGTTTCTCAAAGACATGCGGGTTATTGGCAATTAAAATGTTGGCCGCCTTCAGGATACGCCCGGAAGAGCGGTAGTTCTGCTCCAGCTTAATCACCTGCAGCGCCGGGAAATCCTGACTGAGCAGGACGAGGTTCTGCGGCCGTGCGCCGCGCCAGGAGTAGATCGACTGATCGTCGTCACCCACCACGGTAAAGCGCGCCCGTTGTCCCACCAGCAATTTCACCAGTTCATATTGGCTGGTGTTGGTATCCTGATATTCATCCACCAGCAGATAGCGAATCTTGTTCTGCCAGCGTTCACGCACTTCTTCATTGCGCTGCAACAACAGCGTTGGCAGCAGGATAAGATCGTCAAAATCCAGTACGTTGCAGGCTTTCATATGCGCATCGTACAAGCTATAGCAGTGGGCAAAGATCCGATCCCGTTCGCCTTTCGCATTTGCTGCAGCCTGTGAAGGGGTTTGCAGATCGTTTTTCCAGTTTGAGATCGTCGAGATCAACTGCTGGAACACCACTTTGTCATCTTCGATCCGTCCTTCGGTGAGATCTTTTAACAACGCCACCTGATCAGTATCGTCAAATAGCGAGAAGTTAGATTTCATCCCCAAAGCGGCGTATTCGCGTTTAATAATATCCAGCCCCAGCGTATGGAAAGTGGAGATCATCAAGCCGCGTGCTTCTTTGCGCCCCAGCGTTTGCCCGACGCGCTCTTTCATCTCCCGCGCCGCCTTGTTGGTAAAAGTCACCGCCGCGATATGGCGTGCCTGATAACCGCAGCCGCGGATCAGGTGGGCGATTTTATTGGTAATAACGCGGGTCTTACCGGAACCGGCACCCGCCAGCACCAGGCACGGTCCGGTAACGAATTCGACGGCTTGTTGTTGGCCAGGGTTTAAACGCATGGGAATAGTGCTCAATCTTCGAACGGGGTGAGGATTGTAGCAGAAAGAGAGGCGGAGAGAGCAACAGGCTACCCTTTCAGGCAGCCTGTAATCTGTAAATCAGGAAGCCGTCCCGGCAAGCGGCGTGTAACCGTTGCGCTGAGCACTCTTGATCCAGCTGTAGGATCCCATCACTGCAATCGCCGTCAGCAGGACGTACTCGAGCGACATGGCGTAAACGCCCTGCACCGCGTAGATAACCACGCTAATCACGTCGATAAGCACCCACAGCAGCCAGTTTTCCACGTATTTACGCGTCATCAGCACCATCGCCGCAATGGACAACACCAGCATCGTGGAGTCCCAGAACGGGAACGCGTCAGGCTGCAATTCCGGCATCGCAACCTGCATGCCGGTCATTTGCAGCAGGGCGATCATGATACGGGTTAACGTCGCAAACACCGGATCGATAAACTGCGTCATCAGCACAATCGCTACCACGCAGACGCCGCCCAACATTAACGTCTGCTGGCGGGAGAGCCAGCGCACCTTCAACGCGGCTTCTTTCTCATCATTCTGACGGCTCCACGCATACCAGCCGTAAATATTGGCGGCGAAGAAAAACACCTGTAACAGCAGGCTGGCGTAGAGCTGAATCTGGAAAAAAATCGCCGCAAACAGGGTGACGTTAATCAGGCCAAACAGATAGTTGATAATTTTTTCCCGGCTGGCGCACCAGATGCACAACAGGCCAAACACGGTACCGATGGCTTCAATCCACGATAGCGCATAACCGCCTTCGCCGAGAGGAATGTTGACCATCACATTGTTAATGCTAAAAAAGTCCATCACTGACCCCCTTGCTGGCTATCGGAATAAATGGCGCGCAGCGCCAAAGTAATTTGTCGCTCTTCGCCCTGTTGGCACAGCGTTTCCTGCTGGACATAATCATTGATACTGCTGTCGAGGCAACCGTTGTGGGCAACAACCACGTTGAGTAATGAGGCGGTGCGTAATCCGCGCAGCGCGCCGATGGTCATCAGGGCGGCGCTCTCCATATCCGCCCCCAGAATGCCGCGCGCCGACCACTGCACATCCAGTTCCGCTTCGCGATCGGTATAAAAACTGTCATGGCTACGCACCAGACCGCAGACCGCGGGGATATTCATTTTAAGTGACTGCGCCATCAGTTCCCAGGTAAGCCGCGGATCGGCGCAGGCCGGGTAACCCGCTGGCGCATAGGTTCGACTGGTACCATCATCCATAACCGCAGCATGAGCGATAATCACATCGCCGAGCGCAAGGTTATCCTGCAATGCCCCACAGCTCCCGATGCGAATTAAGGTGGTCACGCCAATCTGACGCAGCTCTTCAATGGCGATAGCCGTGGATGGCCCGCCGATGCCGGTGGAAACCACCAGAATTTCAATGCCCTGATACCAGCCGCGCGCGGCGCGAAACTCCCGGTTCTGGCCCAGCAACTCCGGGTTATCAAGAAAACTGATAATGCGATCCACCCGCTGCGGATCCCCCGGCAGCAGCGCATACCGCGCGCCGGTCATCTCTTTGCTCAATTGAATATGGGGTTGCAGCGCCATTCTCCCGTCTCCTTAACTCTTTGCTGTTATCCGATATCAGCCTCCTGCTTTAATTTTTCAGGGGCTAATATCACGATGCGTTCGCCATCGGTATCAATAATCTGTAGCGTTTTCAGGTCATGCAAAATACGGTTAATACTGCGGGTGGTTGCCGCAAATTCCTGGCTGAGATTCTGCTTATCGAGCAAGATTTCTCGCGCACCGCTCTGTTGGTAGCGCTGCCATAATGCCTGGCACATCCGCTGATGCAGCGAGTAGAGGTTGTCGCTACTGGCCTTTTTCGACAGCTGGTAATATTGCTGGCTAAAAAAACGCAGCATCCGCTGGTTAAAATGGTTATCTAACGCCAGCCAACGGCAAAAATGCTCCTGCGACAAACTCAGCAGCTGTACATGGCCAACTGCGACAACCGAGCAGATGTACTGGCGCGACTCGAAGATTTCGAGTTCACCCAGCATGTCGCCCTTACCGTAGCGTGCCTGCTGGTAACGACGCCCATCTTCTGCCTCATAAAAGACATCGACCTCGCCGGCGATAATCAGCGAAAAACGCTGGCATATTTCACCCTGTCGACAGATAAACGCGCCGCGCGGAATTTCTTCAAAGCGCCAACGCTGCATAATTTCCAGTGGGCAATATTTCAGTAATTCATACAGCTGCGGATCGCCAACAATCTCGCTAAGCCCGGCAAGCCAGGCGACTGAAAATTCAGCTTTTTTCATTGCATCCATGTTATCTCTCTCCACGATGGGAAGGACAGGACGGCTGTCCTGGGCAAGAAGGAATACACCGGGTAAAAGTGTCGCTCATCTCCCGCTTCCATTAACCAGGCGGGACATCTGTCCTGGGATGGCGAAGAGTATATGTCCAGGCCCAGGACGGGTGGTAAAGTAACGGCACATCTTTGAGAAGTGAGAACAAAATAATGGCAAAGAGCGCAGCAGCCCTGCACATCCTGGTAAAAGACGAAAAGCTGGCGCAGGAGATCCTTACGAAGCTGGAGCGCGGCGTGAGTTTTGATCACCTGGCAAAGCGCTATTCAAAGTGCCCATCCGGCCGCAACGGCGGCGATCTTGGTGAATTTAATCAAGGGGTAATGGTCGGGCCGTTTGATAAAGCCGTCTTCAGTTGTCCGCTGCTGAAGCCTTACGGGCCGGTCAAAACCAAGTTCGGCTACCACATCATTAAGGTGCTATATCGCCGCTAGCCCATGCTACTATTGCGCCCTGATTCATCCCCATTCAATCAAGGCGCGATCATGGCTAAAACAGCGGCAGCAATGCACATCCTGGTTAAAGAAGAGAAACTGGCCCTCGACCTGCTGGAGCAGATTAAAAACGGTGGCGATTTCGAGAAACTGGCGAAGAAACACTCTACTTGCCCTTCAGGCAAAAAAGGCGGCCACTTAGGTGAATTCAAACAGGGCCAGATGGTTCCTGCGTTTGATAAAGTCGTGTTCTCCTGCCCGGAGCTGGAACCTACCGGCCCACTGCACACCCAGTTCGGCTATCACATCATCAAAGTGCTGTACCGCAAATAACCAGTTTGGCCCTTTTCTTTCGTAAAGGGCCAACATCTGACATGTTAGTTATACGAAAAAATTCCCACTCTTCATGACGGATACTGACTTTTTCTGCAATGGCAGAACCATCATCACATCCAATTCTCAAATCTGACATGTCAAAAACATTCATACCTCTCACTTTTTCGTGATGACAATCACACTACAATGCATTTTTATCGCCATTTTTCGTGATCTAAACGTCAATTTATTACGCTCTCTGTCGTCATATAAAAAATGAGTGATATCTTATGTGACATGTCAGATTGAGTGATATTGTCTCAACTGACTAAAACAGCGGCGTCTCTATGAAGACAAACCCAGGACTCCATGCCATGGTGTGGAGACGCGCACCAGACCTTATGACTTTATTCAGGAAACACGTGTTATGAGTCATTCAATACAACAACAGTCCCTGGATGCGAAAAATGATTTAGAAAAAATCATCGTAACAAAAACGACCAGGAAACTTGTTCCACTGATGGTATTGATGTACATCGTGGCGTATATAGATCGTCAGAATATTAGTTTTGCTAAATTACAAATGGTAGATAGCCTCGGATGGAGTGAAGCGGCTTTTGGACTCGGTGCATCGCTTTTTTTCATCGGTTATTTAGTTTTCAGCGTTCCCGGAAATTTAATATTATCAAAAGTAGGTGCTAAGCGCTGGTTCACTATTAGCTTGTTGTCATGGGGAGTCATTACCATGGCGCTGGCGTGGACCGAAAAAATGTCAACGTTTTACGCCTTGCGTTTCATTCTTGGCGTTGCCGAAGCCAGCTTTTATCCTGGGTTAATTTACTACTCCACTAAATGGTTCCCTTTAAAGTATCGACCACGTATTGTCGGTTATTTAGTCACGGCAAGTATGGTCGCAAACATGATTGGCGCCCCAATTAATGGCTCTCTGCTTAGTATGCATGGTTTTATGGGACTGGAAGGATGGCAATGGTTATTTCTGGCAACCGGAGTGCTGGCGCTTCTGCTGATTGCCCCGGTGCTGCTATGGTTCCCGCAAGGCCCAGAACAGGCTCGCTTCTTAAACAAAGAAGAGAAAAGCTGGTTAATTAAAAAACTGGCGGCCGAACAGGATGCCAACACCGATAAATCGGTCAATAGCTTAGGTAAGTCACTAACCGACTGGCGCGTGCTGGCCCTGGCGCTGGTATACGGATTCATCTGTTTTGGCGCCTACGGTATCAGTTACTGGATGCCGACTATCGTTAAAACGTTCGGTGCCACCGATATGATGAATGGCTTAGTGAACATGATCCCGTGGGCAATGGTTATCGTAATGCTACGCTGGATAACCAGTAAACCAGAACGCACCGAGAACCCTTATATTAATGTTGCATTACCTATGTTCACCGCCGCAATATGCCTGCTGCTCTCGGTCTGGACATTCACACAGCCCGTTATTAGCTTCATCTGTATTTGCGGTGTTGTATTATCAGTATTTGCGATTCAACCTTGCTTCTGGAATTTAACTAAGTTTCTTTCAGGCGCAACGGCGGCAGCAGGCATTGCTATTATTAACTCACTGGCAAACCTGGGCGGATTCTTCGCGCAAAATACCATTCCTCTGGTACGCGATTTAGAAAAAAGTGACTCTGCCCCAATGTTATATTTAAGCGCAGTTATGCTTATCGGCGGCATTGTTACAATATTAATTATTCGCTGGTTAAAGAACATCGCCATCAGGGACGCTAAACCCGTCACACTGTAATTACATAAAGCCTGAAAAATACTCACTAATTTCACACCCTATTTTCAGGGTGCGGCGAGCTACAGCCATAAAAATTAAATCCTTAATTTTATAATTAAGCGTGGTAGATATTATGAAGAAGATAGTTGTTATTGAACCCGGATATTTAAATTACTCCGCAGAAGAAAGTATTTTACGCGAGTGGGACCCGAAGTTTGTTGTCGTTCCGGCAAATGCCTCTCAGGAAGAGAAGTTGCGCCAGGTAAGCGATGCTGATGCCGTCATGGTCCGCGAAGCAACCGTCAGTCGCCCCATGATTGAAGCGATGCTTCAGTGCCGCATCATCGTGCGCTACGGCGTCGGCGTAGACAATATCGATAGCCAGGCGGCAAGAGAGAAAGGAATCTATATCGCCAACGTTCCGGATTATGGATCTGAAGACGTTGCCGAGCACGCTCTGGCGCTGCTCCTTGCCGCAACGCGCCGCATCGCCACCCGCAATCGCGACGTTCGCGATGGCCAGTGGGGGGTTGGCCAACGCGAGCCCATGTTCCGTCTGGCAGGAAAAACGCTCGGCATCGTCGGGTTTGGCCGTATCTCCCGCTGCTTTGTGCAAAAAGCATCCGGGATCGGCTTTAGCGCATTCTGGTTGTCGATCCGCTACTTACCGATGAGCAGGCGTTACTGGCTGGCGTGACCCTGGTCAGTCTCGACACGCTGTGCCATGAAGCGGATTTCATCTCCCTTCACGCACCATTAACCCCGGACACCCATCACCTTATTGGTGAGGCCGAACTGGCGAAAATGAAGCCCAGCGTCATTCTGGTCAATACCTCGCGCGGCGGACTTATCGATGAACAGGCGCTGATCAACGCCTTACTGCAACAACGTATTTTCGCCGCCGGACTCGATGTTTTTGAATCCGAACCCCTCAGTGCAAAAAGTCCATTACTACAAATGGATAACACCCTATGCACGGACCACACAGCCTGGTTTACCGAAGAGTCGGTGATCGAGCTGCAAAGTAAAGCCGCATATGAAGTACGTCGGGCATTTGAAGGCCAACAGCCGCTTAACTGGGTAAACCCATAGATCCGTATTCGTTATAAAAAGAGGAAGTGTTATGTACAGCAAAGAGATTATCGACGGTTTTCGCGCCATTTATTCCACCGCTTCTGTCGCTGATGCCTGCGATCAGATCCTCGGCAAGACTATGTTCCTGCCTTTTGAAATCAAAAACCGCATCAACGACAAAAAAATCGTTGGTCCGGCCGTCACTATTTATGAAGACGTCACTGACGAAAAAGTACCGCCGCAGCATGCGCTGGATGCCATTGATGAATCCGCCAGCGGTTCGGTCATCGTCATTACCGGCAACCCATCACTGGAAACCGTTGCCGTCTGGGGCGGATTAATGACCGCCGGGGCTGTTGCCAATAAACATGAGGCCGCAGTGTTGAACGGCGGCGTCCGTGACCTGGCGGAGATCCGTCGTGATTACGATTTCCCGGTTTACGCAAAAACCGTAACCCCAGGCACTACGCTTGGTCGTTTCAAGACCATTTCAGCCAACCAGCCCGTCACCATCGGCGATGTCACGGTGAATCCAGGGGATTTGATTGTTGGGGATATCGACGGCGTGGTGTGCGTACCGCAGGCGGTCGCAGCAGAAGTATTAGCACTGGCGCAATCCATTGACAGCCGCGAGCTAGAACAAGCCAAACTGATTATTCAGTCCGGTTCTCTGCGTGAAGGCCTGGCGAAATACGGCCGGATCTAATCAACCCGACGCCATCAGCCAAACCAGCTGATGGCGTACCCGGACTATCACATGGAGAACGCAATGAAGCAGTTCGATATTCTTTCATTTGGTGAACCCCTTTTTGAATTCAATCAGCTTCCCACGGAGCGCTCTGAGCAGCATTATCTTAGCGGATTTGGCGGTG
Source organism: Klebsiella sp. RHBSTW-00484 (assembly GCF_013705725.1). NCBI lineage: Bacteria > Pseudomonadati > Pseudomonadota > Gammaproteobacteria > Enterobacterales > Enterobacteriaceae > Klebsiella > Klebsiella sp. RHBSTW-00484. The sequence continues at coordinate 6,075,657 of NZ_CP055481.1, forward strand.
ACACCTCGAATTTCGCCATCAGCGCAGCGCGACAAGGTGCCCAGGTTGCCATGTTAACCCGCCTCGGTGACGACGTATTTGGTCAGAATTTCAGGGCATTATGGGACGAAGAAAAGGTCGATCATCAATGGGTTGGCGCGCATAAAACAGCCCCGACGGGTATCTATTTTATTTCGCACAACGAACGGGGCCACCACTTTACCTTTTATCGTAAAGGCTCTGCGGCCTCGACGATGACTGTCGATGATATCAATGAGTCCGCGATTGCTGCCGCACGCTTATTTCACAGCTCAGCCATTACCCACGCCATTGGTAATAATGTCAGCGATACGCTTTTTCACGCGATTGAATTATGCAAAAAACACCAAACACTGATTTCCTTCGACACCAATCTGCGGCTCAAACTGTGGCCGCTAGCCCGTGCCCGCGCCATCATTCATGAAACGATCCGTCATGTAGATTACTGCATGCCCAGCCTTGATGAAGCCCGTCTGCTCACCGGGAAACACCATGCAGATGAAATTACGGATTTCTATCTCCAGCTTGGAGCAAAGAATGTGGTGTTAAAAATGGGCGCGGAAGGTGCGATGTTTGCCAATGAGAATCGCCGGGTCATCTATTCCGGCCATAAAGTCGCCACCGTCGATGCTACCGGAGCCGGGGACTGTTTCTCAGGCGCTTTCCTTTATCGCATTATCAAAGGCGATTCACCGGAAGATGCGCTGTGCTACGCCAATGCCGCCGCTGCGCTCACGACAACCGGTTATGGTGCCGTCGCACCCATTCCTCGCCAGCCACAAGTTGAAGTATTGATCCAGCAAACTCAATCACAGTAATCTCCGCCGCGCCTGCCAGCGCGGCACATTTTCGCACGGTACGCCAGCGGCAACTTGTTGCCATATATCATTTTCCCATTCCCGCAAATCTGTTATACAGTCACCTCTATTGCTGGCCGCAAACGGCCGCTCACCGAGTTAACATGCCGGAATTTTCAATCAATATGACAACGGACTTACTCAAAGACGTTATTTATCGTCGTATCAGAGATATGATCATTAACGGCACATTACCGATGGGCTGCAAAATATCAGAATCAGCCCTCGCGACGCGTTTATCTTCCACTAAAGCGCCGGTACGCGACGCTTTGAGACGTCTACAAAGCGAGGGACTGGTACATATCCGTCCGAAAAGCGGAACTTTTGTTTTCAATCTGAGCGATATTGAGTTCAATGGGTTGCTGGAGTTTCGTTATTTTGTCGAGGCAAAAGCGCTGAGGCTGTCCCTGCATCGTAATCAGCGCCAGCTGGTACAAGCATTATCTTCCTATCTCGACCACATGACGTTTTGTCTGGAAAATAATTCCACGCATGAATATATTCGCCTCGATAATCTGTTCCACGAGGCATTATTCACCTATTGCGGCAATGCCTATTTACAGCAATCCTACGTGCTTATTTCCGCGCAGATGGCGACAATTCGTAATTACCTTGGCAGCAATGACGAACATATGCATCGTTCTCATCAACAGCATGTCGCAATCATTCAGGCCATCCAGGATGCGGATGCTGAAAAAGCGCTCCAGGCATTACAGGAACATATCCTTCCAGAAAAAGGCGCGTATTGGGGACAATTCGGCTAACAAAACGGCAATCGCGTCAAAAGCAGATAAAAAAACGGCCCGGTAGCAAGCGCTGACCGGGCCGGATGATAACAAGGTTTTATTAGCCAGCTACTGCAATACGTTTCATATCGGTCATATAGCCGCGCAGTTTCTGGCCTACTTCTTCAATCGCATGGCTACGAATGGCTTCATTCACATCGCGCAGCTGGGCGTTGTCGACAGCGCCTTCAGCAATCGCTTTGCCCAGGTCGCCAGTTTGCAGCGTGGTCATAAACTCTTTCAGCAGCGGTACGCAAGCGTAAGAGAACAGGTAGTTGCCGTATTCTGCGGTATCAGAGATAACTACGTTCATTTCGTACAGACGCTTACGGGCTATGGTGTTCGCAATCAGCGGCAGCTCGTGCAGTGATTCGTAGTAAGCCGACTCTTCGATGATGCCGGAATCAACCATGGTTTCGAATGCCAGCTCAACGCCCGCTTTCACCATCGCGATCATCAGGACGCCTTTATCAAAGTACTCCTGCTCGCCGATTTTACCGTCGAACTGGGCAGCGGTTTCGAACGCGGTTTTACCGGTCTCTTCACGCCAGGTCAGCAGTTTCTTATCGTCGTTGGCCCAGTCAGCCATCATACCGGAGGAGAATTCACCGGAGATGATGTCGTCCATGTGTTTCTGGAACAGCGGCGCCATGATCTCTTTCAACTGTTCAGACAGCGCGTAAGCACGCAGCTTAGCCGGGTTAGACAGACGGTCCATCATCAGGGTGATGCCGCCCTGCTTCAGCGCTTCGGTGATGGTTTCCCAGCCGAACTGAATCAGTTTTTCAGCATATGCCGGGTCAGTACCTTCTTCCACCAGCTTGTCGAAGCACAGCAGAGAACCGGCCTGCAGCATACCGCACAGGATAGTCTGCTCGCCCATCAGGTCAGATTTCACTTCCGCGACGAAAGAGGATTCCAGTACGCCCGCACGGTGACCGCCGGTTGCAGCTGCCCAGGCTTTGGCAATCGCCATACCTTCGCCTTTCGGGTCGTTTTCCGGATGAACGGCGATCAGCGTCGGCACACCAAAACCACGTTTGTACTCTTCACGTACTTCGGTACCCGGGCACTTCGGAGCAACCATCACTACGGTGATGTCTTTACGGATCTGCTCGCCCACTTCCACGACGTTGAAACCGTGGGAGTAACCCAGCGCCGCGCCGTCTTTCATCAGCGGCTGAACAGAACGCACAACGTCGGAGTGCTGTTTATCAGGAGTCAAGTTAACCACCAGATCTGCCTGCGGAACCAGCTCTTCGTAGGTACCGACTTTAAAGCCGTTTTCAGTCGCTTTACGCCAGGAAGCGCGCTTCTCGGCAATCGCTTCTTTACGCAGGGCGTAAGAGATATCCAGACCGGAGTCACGCATGTTCAGGCCCTGGTTCAGGCCCTGAGCGCCACAGCCGACGATGACCACTTTTTTACCCTGAAGGTAGCTCGCGCCGTCGGCGAATTCGTCGCGGCCCATAAAGCGACATTTACCCAGCTGTGCCAGCTGCTGGCGCAAGTTCAGTGTATTAAAGTAGTTAGCCATGATGGTGTACTCCGTGATGTTGTGTGTCTTATTGTTCGGTTCGCTTTTGCGAGAATGAACCCACATTACAACAGGAAATTTATTGCGGAAATTGATATATTCACAACGTCACATTGCAATTTATGCAATGTAGAAAACCGGAGACTCGTCTGTGGATTTACGCGATCTAAAAACCTTTCTGCATCTGGCGGAAAGCCGCCATTTTGGCCGCAGCGCGCGGGCGATGCACGTCAGCCCCTCTACGCTTTCCCGGCAAATTCAACGGCTGGAAGAGGATCTCGGTCAGGCGCTGTTTATTCGTGATAACCGTACGGTAACGCTCACCGAAGCGGGCGAAGAGCTACGCGTCTTTGCCCAACAGACGCTGTTGCAGTATCAGCAATTACGCCACACCATCGATCAGCAAGGGCCGTCGCTGTCGGGCGAGCTACATATTTTCTGCTCGGTGACCGCCGCCTATAGCCATCTGCCGCCCATTCTCGACCGTTTTCGCGCCGAACACCCGTCGGTGGAGATTAAGCTCACCACCGGCGATGCCGCCGACGCGATGGAAAAAGTGGTCACCGGAGAAGCGGACCTGGCGATTGCCGGTAAGCCGGAGACGCTGCCCGGCGCGGTGGCGTTCTCCATGCTGGAAAATCTGGCGGTGGTACTGATCGCCCCGGCGTTACCCTGCCCGGTGCGCAATCAGGTCTCCGTTGATGACCCCGATTGGTCAACGGTACCGTTTATCATGGCCGATCAGGGGCCGGTGCGCCGTCGGATTGAACTGTGGTTCCGCCGTCATAAAATCAGCAATCCATCAATTTACGCCACGGTCGGCGGCCATGAAGCGATGGTATCAATGGTAGCGCTGGGCTGCGGCGTAGCGCTGCTGCCGGAAGTGGTGCTGGAAAACAGCCCGGAACCGGTACGTAACCGCGTGATGATTTTAGAGCGCAGCGATGAGAAAACACCGTTCGAGCTGGGCGTCTGCGCACAGAAAAAACGGCTGCATGAGCCGCTGATTGATGCATTCTGGGAAATTGTTCAGGTTAAATAAGGAAAAAACACGCGCCAGAAACGCTGTTTCCAGCAAGAGCGCGGCATCCCGTCATTAATCAGGGTACGACGTGGTGATCACCGTCGTATCTTTTCCATTGTACTGAAATGTTATTTTCGTTTCTCCGCCCGCATAAAACTGGTCAATGCTTAAATCATTAACACCCTGCCATTTATAGTCTGCGGACATCACGTTATCAGGGTTGTCGATATGCTGGTTTTGGCCTGGTTGCGGATTTTTAATAAAATCGTTTAGCGCATCTGGCCGGATCTTAGAAAGATAAACAGCGTAAGCCTGTAACAATCCCATCTCTTTATATTGGCAAGAATTTACAAAAACCATTTCCTCCGGTGTGTCTTTCTGCAGGCAAATAATATTCGCAGAGAGATCATCTTTCACTATCTCATCAGCATTGACCGTGGAACACAGCAAACAAAAAAATCCAGATAAAAATAAAGGGAATAGTTTCATATAAACCATCCATGATTTACTTCAACGTAAAATAATCCCCCTTCCGATACAGAAGAGGGATGAGATCGCTACGCCAGGAAAAAACGGAACGCTGGGTTATTACTCTCATCGTGACAGTCGTAGCCTAGCTCATGCAACCGGCTTTCGAAATCAGGCTCATGATCGGCAAGCTCGAATGCCGCCAGCACGCGACCATAATCGGTTCCGTGGCTGCGATAGTGGAACAGAGAAATATTCCAGTGGGTGCCCAGCGTATGCAGGAACTTCAGCAAAGCACCGGGGGATTCCGGAAACTCGAAGCTAAACAGGCGTTCTTGCAGCGGTTGCGACGGACGTCCGCCGACCATGTAGCGCACATGAAGCTTGGCCATTTCATCGTCGGAGAGATCCACTACGCTATAGCCACCCTCGTGCAGCAGATTAAGAATTTCTTTACGCTCTTCCAGACCGCGGCTTAGGCGCACACCGACAAATATGCAGGCGTTTTTCGCATCGGCGAAGCGGTAGTTGAACTCGGTGACCGAACGCCCACCCAGCAGCTGACAGAACTTGAGAAAGCTACCTTTCTCTTCCGGAATAGTTACCGCCAGTAGCGCTTCGCGTTGCTCACCCAGCTCGCAACGTTCGGAAACGTAGCGCAGGCCGTGGAAGTTAACGTTCGCACCGGAAAGCACGTGCGCCAGGCGTTCACCGCGAATATTGTGCTGAGCGATATATTTTTTCATCCCCGCCAGCGCCAGCGCGCCGGAAGGCTCTGCCACCGCACGCACGTCTTCAAACAGGTCTTTCATCGCCGCGCAGATCGCATCGCTATCGACGGTAATGATGTCGTCGAGATACTCCCGGCAAACGCGAAAAGTTTCATCGCCGATGCGTTTTACCGCCACACCTTCAGCAAACAGCCCGACGCGGGGCAAATCGACCGGATGGCCCGCGTCCAGTGCGGCTTTCAGGCAGGCAGAGTCTTCTGCTTCAACTGCAATCACTTTGATTTGTGGCATCAGCTGTTTGATCAACACCGCTACGCCTGCCGCCAGGCCGCCGCCGCCGACCGGTACGAATACCCGGTCGATATGGGCATCCTGCTGCAACAGTTCCAGTGCCAATGTACCCTGCCCGGCGATCACCATCGGATGATCGAACGGCGGTACCCAGGTGAACCCCTGCTGCTGCGACAGCTCAATGGCTTTGGCTTTCGCTTCATCGAAGTTAGCACCGTGCAGCAATACCTCTCCGCCGAAGCCGCGAACGGCATCGACTTTAATATCCGCAGTTGCGGTTGGCATGACGATCAGCGCCTTCACCCCCAGACGAGAAGCTGAGAAAGCGACGCCCTGAGCATGGTTGCCCGCCGAAGCGGTAATTACGCCATGAGATTTCTGCTCTTCAGTCAGCCCCGCCATCATCGCGTAAGCGCCACGCAACTTGAAGCTATGTACCGGCTGACGGTCTTCGCGCTTCACCAGAATCACGTTATCGAGGCGCGACGACAGCTTGTCCATTTTTTGCAGCGGTGTAACCTGCACCGCTTCATAGACCGGTGCGCGTAGCACCGCTCTGAGATATTCCGCCCCCTCAGGGGCGGCGGATAGGGGTTGTGACTCGGCCATCATTAACCCCCAAGTTTTGATTTATCACGCACTGCGCCTTTGTCAGCACTGGTTGCCAGACTGGCATAGGCGCGAAGGGCGAAGGAAACCTGACGTTCACGAGCTTTCGGTGTCCAGGCTTTATCGCCGCGGGCTTCCTGCGCTTCACGGCGTGCTGCAATCTCAGCATCGCTCAGTTGCAACTGAATGCCACGATTCGGGATGTCGATAGCAATCATGTCGCCATCTTCAATAATGGCGATATTGCCGCCACTGGCCGCTTCCGGTGAAACGTGGCCAATAGACAGACCCGATGTGCCGCCAGAGAAACGACCGTCGGTGATTAGCGCACAGGCTTTGCCCAGCCCCATAGATTTCAGGAAGGTCGTCGGATAGAGCATTTCCTGCATGCCTGGCCCGCCTTTCGGCCCTTCATAGCGAATCACCACCACGTCGCCAGCCACCACTTTACCGCCAAGAATCGCTTCGACCGCGTCGTCCTGGCTCTCATACACTTTAGCCGGGCCGGTAAATTTCAGAATGCTGTCATCAACGCCGGCGGTTTTAACGATGCAGCCGTTCTCCGCAAAGTTACCGTACAGCACTGCCAGACCACCGTCTTTGCTGTAGGCATGTTCCAGCGAGCGGATACAGCCTTCGGCACGATCGTCATCCAGCGTATCCCAGCGACAGTTCTGCGAAAACGCCTGAGTGGTACGTACACCCGCAGGGCCAGCACGGAACATCTCTTTCACCGCTTCGTCTTTCGTCAGCATGACATCATAGCGATCGAGGGTTTGCGGCAAGGTCAGGCCAAGGACGTTTTTCACATCACGATTCAACAGCCCGGCACGATCCAGCTCGCCCAAAATACCCAGCACGCCGCCTGCACGGTGGACGTCTTCCATATGATACTTCTGGGTGCTTGGGGCGACTTTGCACAGTTGCGGCACGTTACGGGACAGCTTGTCGATATCCGTCATGGTGAAGTCGATTTCAGCTTCCTGCGCCGCCGCCAGCAGATGCAGTACGGTGTTGGTAGAGCCGCCCATGGCGATATCCAGGGTCATCGCGTTTTCGAACGCCGCTTTGCTGGCAATATTACGCGGCAGCGCGGAGGTATCATCCTGTTCGTAATAACGCTTGGTCAGCTCAACGATGCGTGAGCCCGCATTCAGGAACAACTGCTTACGATCGGCGTGGGTCGCCAACAGCGAACCGTTGCCCGGCTGCGACAGGCCCAGCGCTTCGGTCAGGCAGTTCATGGAGTTGGCCGTGAACATCCCCGAGCAAGAGCCGCAGGTCGGGCAGGCAGAACGTTCGACCTGGTCGCTTTGGTCATCGGAGACTTTCGGGTCAGCGCCCTGAATCATGGCATCAACCAGATCGAGTTTAATGATCTGATCGGAAAGTTTGGTTTTCCCCGCTTCCATCGGGCCGCCAGAAACGAAAATCACCGGAATGTTCAGGCGCAGAGACGCCATTAGCATCCCCGGGGTGATTTTATCGCAGTTGGAGATACAGACCATGGCATCGGCGCAGTGTGCGTTAACCATGTACTCCACCGAGTCGGCGATCAGCTCGCGGGATGGCAGTGAATAAAGCATACCCCCGTGGCCCATGGCGATCCCATCATCCACGGCAATGGTGTTAAATTCTTTGGCGACGCCGCCAGAGGCTTCAATTTGCTCCGCAACCAGCTTACCAAGATCGCGCAGGTGAACGTGGCCAGGCACGAACTGGGTGAAGGAGTTAACGACGGCGATAATCGGCTTGCCGAAATCGGCGTCGGTCATTCCAGTGGCGCGCCACAGCGCGCGGGCACCCGCCATATTGCGGCCGTGAGTGGTTGTGGCGGAACGGTACTTAGGCATGCTTTAGTTACTCCCAATTTCTGTTAAATGGGGCGTTGCGTGTCGCCCCATCTTTTTATGCTTATTGATTAACCTGATCCAGCCAGCCCCATTTATCCTCGGTTTCACCGGTGAAGAGGCCAAAGAATGCTTGCTGAATACGTTTGGTGATCGGGCCGCAGCGGCCTTCGCCGACCTGAATACCATCGACGCTACGTACCGGCGTGATTTCAGCGGCAGTACCGGACATGAAGACTTCGTCAGCCAGATACAAGGATTCACGAGACAATACCTGCTCGCGCACTTCAAGGCCCAGATCTTTCGCCAGCTTGATGATAGCGTCGCGAGTGATCCCAGGCAGCGCAGAAGAGGTGAACGGCGGAGTAAACAACACGCCATCTTTTACTTCAAACAGGTTTTCACCTGCACCTTCAGAGATGTAGCCGTTGACGTCCAGCGCGATCCCTTCCTGATAGCCATGACGGCGCGCTTCGCTGCCGACCAATAGAGAAGAGAGGTAGTTACCGCCTGCTTTTGCCGCTGTTGGGATAGTATTTGGTGCAGCACGATTCCAGGAAGAAACCATCGCATCGATCCCCTGATCTAGCGCTTCGGCACCCAGATAGGCACCCCACGGGAACGCCGCGATGATCACGTCAGTGGTGTAGCCGTCTGGTGGGTTAACGCCCATGCCAACATCACCAACAAAGACCAGCGGACGGATATAGGCGCTGGTCAGATTATTTTTGCGCAGCACTTCACGGCAGGCTTCCATTAGTTCATCAACGCTCTGAGAGACCGGGAAACGATAGATTTTGGCGGAGTCACGCAGGCGCTGCATGTGCTCGCGATGACGAAATACTACCGGGCCCTTGTGTGAATCGTAGCAGCGGATGCCTTCGAATACAGAAGTGCCGTAGTGCAGCGCGTGGGACATGACATGTACCTTCGCATCTTCCCAACGTACCATCTCACCGTTGAACCAGATGTAGTCCGCTTTTTTCGTCGTCATTTCTTTTCCTTTTGCGCTCAGGCGCGAATTTGTTGTGATGTAGGTTGCTGGATCTCGACGCAGGCAACGTCGATCAGTTTGCTTAATTGACTAAACAGTAATTCGACGGGCCGCTGGCTGGCAACGGTCAACTCGATATTAATATTCCGGGCGTCGGCAGCCGTTTCCATATTCATGGCGCAAATCTGGAATCCGCGATGGCGCACTACGCGCAGCACACGTTCTAAAGTTTCTGGGTTAGAGCGAGCCTGTAAAGCGACTTGATGTTGCATCATGATAATTTCTCCAGCATTTCTGCGTTACTGGCACCGGGCGGCACCAACGGCCAGACGTTCTCAAGTTCATCGATTGAGACATGAAGCAGATAAGGCCCCTGGCTCGAAAGCATGGTGTCGAGTGCCGCTTCAACCTGGTCTTTACGGGTGATGTGTTGACCAGGGATGCCGAAGGCGCTGGCCAGAGTAAGGAAATCGGGGTTATCAGTCAGAGTGGTTTCGCTATAACGTTCCTGGAAAAACAGCTGCTGCCATTGGCGAACCATCCCTAAACGCTGGTTGTCCAGCAGCACAATCTTCAGCGGCAACTGTTTACGTTTTACGGTGCCCAGCTCCTGCACGTTCATCATGAAAGAGCCGTCACCGGAGATGCAGATAACCGTATCATCCGGACGAGCCACCTGCGCGCCAACCGCTGCGGGTAAGCCGAAGCCCATCGTGCCCAAACCGCTGGAGGTAATGAAGTTTTCAGGACGTGTGTAGGACATATGCTGCGCTGACCACATCTGATGCTGACCCACATCGGTGGTGACCACGCAATTCGCTGGCTTGCGATCGGAAAGCTGCTTCAACAACAGCGGGGCGTAGATAGCATCGCCAGGATGGTCGTAGCGCCAGGCATGCTCAGTACGCAAATCAGCATTACGTTGACGCCAAGTATCGATGGACAGCGGCTGCTGCAGTGCTGGCAGCATCGCATTCAGATCGCCCGTCAGGCCAATATGCACCTGACGAAGCTTGTTCAATTCAGCCGGGTCGATATCCATATGGATTACCTTGGCATGCGGCGCAAAGGTATTCAGCTTGCCAGTCACGCGATCGTCAAAACGCGCGCCCACTGCGATCAGTAGATCGCACTCCTGTACCGCCAGGTTAGCCGCTTTAGTACCGTGCATTCCCAGCATACCCAAATAGTACGGATAATCGGCGTCCACAACACCCAAACCTTTCAGGGTACTGGTCGCTGGCATTCGCGTCACGGCTAGAAATTCACGTAACGCGGGTACCGCCTGCGCCATACCCACGCCGCCGCCAACGTATAACATCGGCTTCTGGGACTGAGCCAACATCTGCAAAGCGTATTCGATATCCGCATATGGGAAGTCAACATCATCAGCTACCATGGAGAAATGCGGGTCGAGATCACCCTGAGCCAGCTGGATATCTTTTGGAATATCGACCAATACCGGGCCTGGACGCCCTGAGTTTGCTACATAGAAAGCTTCAGCGATTACCCGCGGCAGTTCTTCCAGCGACTGCACCAGGAAACTGTGTTTAGTGCAAGCCAGTGATAAGCCAAGAACGTCCACTTCCTGAAATGCGTCCGTACCAATGAACGGAGCAGAAACCTGGCCGGTGATAGCAACAATAGGAACAGAGTCGAGCAGTGCGTCTGCAAGGCCGGTTATCAAGTTTGTGGCGCCGGGACCAGAGGTGGCGATACACACCCCAGTTTTTCCGGTAGCACGGGCATAGCCGATGGCCGCCATCGCCGCCCCTTGTTCATGTCGGCACAGTAAGTGTTCCACGCCGCCGTCATACAACGCATCGTAAACCGGCATAATTGCGCCACCTGGATAGCCAAATACCGTGTCGACTCCCTGTGCTCGCAAAGCATGTACAACCCACCGTGCTCCATTCATAGTTACTTCCCCGTCATAGATCGAGAGAAACAGAACATTATGCTACTCATCATCATCTGCTCCTCACTTCTGTTTTTAAGTTATAAAAAAACCCCCGGACCTTTCGGTGCGGGGGTCTTAGTTCGTTAAGGCTTGTTTTTTAAGCCTTTCCTCGTCCAAGTGCAGCCCCGCACGGTGGGATAATAATCACCACCACGCTAATCACGACCAGGCTAATCACTCGTAGAAGGGCTGTCATTTTATGTTCTTTCTGGCTTCATGTTCGAAGGAATACCTAAAGAGGTACCACAGACATCACATTAAACACAAGATTTTTTTATGACTGAGTTTATTACCCTGCTAACCATTTCTGAGAAGATAATTGTTTTTAATAAGAAAAATATGAAATGAAAATATTTCAATTTGTGGAGCATACCACAGCACTTTCTCATACCGCTGACCCACGATTGCCTTCTGCGAGTCAGTTTCCAAAAATGCCTGAAGCGTAACAACTGGCAGTGAATCGACTGGAAGGAGGCATCTAAAATTCAATATTGCTGGATTACTCAGCAAAAAATCCCCGACATAATTCCTGCTATCAGGAGGTTTTATGTCACTTGCCATAGTTTACACACGCGCTGCTCTCGGGATCGGTGCTCCGCTTATCACGATTGAAGTGCATATCAGCAACGGGCTCCCTGGCCTGACGATGGTGGGACTTCCCGAAACAACGGTTAGAGAAGCCCGTGACCGAGTGCGTAGTGCAATTATTAACAGCGGCTACACCTGGCCTGCAAAGAAAATCACCATCAATCTGGCGCCAGCCGATCTGCCAAAAGAAGGGGGACGATACGATTTACCTATCGCTCTCGCGCTTCTGGTGGCATCAGAGCAGTTAAATGCTACCAAGTTGAATCAATATGAGTTTGTCGGTGAATTGGCGCTTACAGGCGCCCTACGTGGCGTTCCTGGGGCTATATCCAGCGCGATGGAAGCAATAAAGGCGGGTCGAAAAATAATTGTCTCTGACGAGAATGCTACGGAAGTTGGCTTAATCGGCGGTAGCGACTGCCTTATTTCCGGACATCTACAGGAGGTCTGTGCTTTTCTCGAAGGAATAAACCCTCTGAATTTTCCTATCCAGGAAGGAGAATGTTCGAATGAGACATTAGTGGACCTTCGTGATGTCATTGGTCAACAGCAAGGGAAGCGTGCGCTGGAAATCATCGCTGCAGGTGGCCATAACTTGCTGATGATAGGCCCGCCAGGCACTGGTAAAACGATGCTCGCCAGTCGTCTACCGGGTCTGCTGCCGCCGCTGAGTAACCAGGAGGCGCTGGAAAGCGCAGCGATACTTAGTCTGGTCAATTCCAGCCATGCAACGAAACAGTGGCGTTGTAGGCCGTTCCGCGCCCCACATCACAGTGCATCTCTTGCCGCCATGGTGGGCGGAGGGTCAATCCCCGCGCCAGGGGAGATTTCCCTTGCCCATAATGGGATTCTGTTCCTTGATGAGCTACCCGAGTTTGAACGTAGGGTACTGGATGCATTGCGAGAGCCAATTGAGTCAGGGATAATTCATATTTCTCGTACCCGCGCAAAAATCGATTATCCAGCGCGTTTCCAACTCATCGCCGCAATGAACCCTAGCCCGACAGGGCATTATCAAGGCCAGCATAATCGTACATCACCAGAACAGATTCTGCGTTACCTGGGGCGTTTATCCGGCCCCTTTCTTGACCGCTTTGATCTCTCACTGGAAATCCCACTCCCGCCACCGGGGGTATTAAGTCAGGGTACAAACGAAGAAGAGGGCAGCGCCAGCGTACGGCTGCGGGTTTTGGCGGCACGCGAAAGGCAGTTATCCCGACAGAAGAAACTTAATGCGCACCTGGGAAATAACGAAATGAAAGTCTGGTGTCAGCTACATAAAGACGATGCTATGTGGCTGGAGCAGACCTTGTCGCAACTTGGACTCTCGATACGAGCCTGGCAGCGTCTACTCAAAGTTGCCCGAACCATTGCCGATCTTGAGCAGGTGGAACACATCAAACGCTATCATTTGCAGGAAGCCCTCGGCTATCGAGCTATAGACAGGATGTTGCTCCATCTACAAAAACTAATGGCATAAAAAAAGGGCTTACGCCCTTTTTTCTTAATCATCGCTTTCTGTGTAATCTTCCGTACCTTCCACCTGCGGTTTCCCGCCGGACAGAGTATGAAAACGTTTTGGACGCTTAATACGCGCCATATACTTAATCCAGACGCGTTCTATCTCAGTTGCTGGCTCACGTTCGCCGCGACATACCGAAACAAACTGTTTTTCATCTTCGGTAACGGGCTCGCGTTTACCCAATTCGAGTTCATTAAAGGCATAACCATGACGTTCCAGCAGTTGCGCCTCTTTGATGGTGAAATCTCCATGACGGGAAAACCCGCGCGGATAATTTTTATTGTCGAAAAAACGATTAGTTGTCGTAAAGCTTTCCGCCATCCTACACGCTCCTGATTCTTTGGCCGAGCTATTTATGGCGCGGAGTATTAGTTACGCTTGACAGAGCGTCAAACAAAACATTTAAATCATCACGACAAATAATTTTGTGGAGAAGAGTGTGGATACGGAATTGCTCAAGACTTTCCTTGAGGTGAGCAGAACTCGTCACTTTGGCCGGGCTGCGGAGGCGCTTTATCTGACACAGTCAGCAGTTAGCTTTCGTATTCGCCAGTTGGAGAACCAGCTGGGTGTGAATCTTTTCACCCGTCATCGTAACAACATCCGCCTGACTCCAGCTGGAGAAAAACTGCTGCCCTATGCTGAAACCCTGATGAATACCTGGCAGGCCGCGCGTAAGGAGGTCGCAAATTCTTCCCGGCATAATGAATTTTCGATAGGTGCCAGTGCTTCTCTTTGGGAGTGCCTACTCAATGAATGGCTTGGGAAGCTCTACACTGAGCCCTATAACCTGCAGTTTGAGGCGCGGATTGCACAGCGGCAATCGCTGGTCAAACAGCTGCACGAGCGCCAGCTTGATCTGCTGATCACGACAGAATCGCCGAAGATGGATGAACTAAGCAGCCAGTTACTTGGCAACTTTACACTCGCGCTTTATTGCACATCGCCGACTAAAAACAAAAATGAATTGAATTATCTACGCCTGGAATGGGGACCTGATTTTCAACAAAATGAAGTAGGATTGATCGGTAATGACGATATACCTCTGCTAACGACCAGTTCTGCAGAATTAGCCTACCGGCAACTCAGTGCGCTCAAGGGATGCACATGGCTGCCAGTACGGTGGGCACAGGAGAAAATCGGCTTGTATACGGTTACGGATAGCGTGACGCTTTCACGCCCTCTTTATGCAATTTGGCTACAAAACAGCGATAAGCAGACGCAGATTCGCGAGATCCTGAAAAGCAGTATTTTAGGATAAGATCAATCCTCCATGGATGGGGGATATGAGGAATAATAACGAGGAAAATTAAAGACAAAAAAAATCCTTTGCCTAAGCAAAGGATTATTATATGGCAGGGGCGGAGAGACTCGAACTCGCGACACCCGGTTTTGGAGACCGGTGCTCTACCAACTGAGCTACGCCCCTAAATTTTCTTATCATTAAGCCTGCTAGATTAGCAGGCTTAATTTTCTAATAAGTGGCGGAACGGACGGGACTCGAACCCGCGACCCCCTGCGTGACAGGCAGGTATTCTAACCGACTGAACTACCGCTCCACCGAATTTCTTTACAACCACCGGTTTAATGCCCCGGTTTCACTTGCTAATTTGATGCCTGGCAGTTCCCTACTCTCACATGGGGAGACCCCACACTACCATCGGCGCTACGGCGTTTCACTTCTGAGTTCGGCATGGGGTCAGGTGGGACCACCGCGCTGTCGCCGCCAGGCAAATTCTTTGTGCTCAGTACGCAATTCTTTATCGCATCAGCCGCGTTGCCCGCGCTCGTAAAGTCAGTCACATACTTCAGTATGCTCCTTCCTTTCCATCGCTTGTCGCCTTGCTGCTGCGTAAATTATTGCCTACTCAACTCTGAATCTAAGCTGAAAATCTTCTCTCAATTCCGCCAAAACATCTTCGGCGTTGTAAGGTTAAGCCTCACGGTTCATTAGTACCGGTTAGCTCAACGTATCGCTACGCTTACACACCCGGCCTATCAACGTCATCGTCTTTAACGTTCCTTCAGGACTCTCAGGGAGTCAGGGAGAACTCATCTCGGGGCAAGTTTCGTGCTTAGATGCTTTCAGCACTTATCTCTTCCGCATTTAGCTACCGGGCAATGCCATTGGCATGACAACCCGAACACCAGTGATGCGTCCACTCCGGTCCTCTCGTACTAGGAGCAGCCCCCCTCAATTCTCCAGCGCCCACGGCAGATAGGGACCGAACTGTCTCACGACGTTCTAAACCCAGCTCGCGTACCACTTTAAATGGCGAACAGCCATACCCTTGGGACCTACTTCAGCCCCAGGATGTGATGAGCCGACATCGAGGTGCCAAACACCGCCGTCGATATGAACTCTTGGGCGGTATCAGCCTGTTATCCCCGGAGTACCTTTTATCCGTTGAGCGATGGCCCTTCCATTCAGAACCACCGGATCACTATGACCTGCTTTCGCACCTGCTCGCGCCGTCACGCTCGCAGTCAAGCTAGCTTATGCCATTGCACTAACCTCCTGATGTCCGACCAGGATTAGCTAACCTTCGTGCTCCTCCGTTACTCTTTAGGAGGAGACCGCCCCAGTCAAACTACCCACCAGACACTGTCCGCAACCCGGATCACGGGTCCACGTTAGAACACCAGCCATTAAAGGGTGGTATTTCAAGGTTGGCTCCATGCAGACTGGCGTCCACACTTCAAAGCCTCCCACCTATCCTACACATCAAGGACCAGTGTTCAGTGTCAAGCTATAGTAAAGGTTCACGGGGTCTTTCCGTCTTGCCGCGGGTACACTGCATCTTCACAGCGAGTTCAATTTCACTGAGTCTCGGGTGGAGACAGCCTGGCCATCATTACGCCATTCGTGCAGGTCGGAACTTACCCGACAAGGAATTTCGCTACCTTAGGACCGTTATAGTTACGGCCGCCGTTTACCGGGGCTTCGATCAAGAGCTTCTCCTTACGGATAACCCCATCAATTAACCTTCCGGCACCGGGCAGGCGTCACACCGTATACGTCCACTTTCGTGTTTGCACAGTGCTGTGTTTTTAATAAACAGTTGCAGCCAGCTGGTATCTTCGACTGAGTTCAGCTCCGTGAGCAAGTCACTTCACCTACCATCAGCGTGCCTTCTCCCGAAGTTACGGCACCATTTTGCCTAGTTCCTTCACCCGAGTTCTCTCAAGCGCCTTGGTATTCTCTACCTGACCACCTGTGTCGGTTTGGGGTACGATTTGATGTTACCTGATGCTTAGAGGCTTTTCCTGGAAGCAGGGCATTTGTTACTTCAGCACCGTAGTGCCTCGTCATCACACCTCAGCGTTGAATGACGTTCCGGATTTACCTGGAACATCCGCCTACATGCTTAAACCGGGACAACCGTCGCCCGGCTAACATAGCCTTCTCCGTCCCCCCTTCGCAGTAACACCGAGTACAGGAATATTAACCTGTTTCCCATCGACTACGCCTTTCGGCCTCGCCTTAGGGGTCGACTCACCCTGCCCCGATTAACGTTGGACAGGAACCCTTGGTCTTCCGGCGAGCGGGCTTTTCACCCGCTTTATCGTTACTTATGTCAGCATTCGCACTTCTGATACCTCCAGCAGCCCTCACAGGCCACCTTCAACGGCTTACAGAACGCTCCCCTACCCAACAACGCATAAGCGTCGCTGCCGCAGCTTCGGTGCATGGTTTAGCCCCGTTACATCTTCCGCGCAGGCCGACTCGACCAGTGAGCTATTACGCTTTCTTTAAATGATGGCTGCTTCTAAGCCAACATCCTGGCTGTCTGTGCCTTCCCACATCGTTTCCCACTTAACCATGACTTTGGGACCTTAGCTGGCGGTCTGGGTTGTTTCCCTCTTCACGACGGACGTTAGCACCCGCCGTGTGTCTCCCGTGATAACATTCTTCGGTATTCGTAGTTTGCATCGGGTTGGTAAGTCGGGATGACCCCCTAGCCGAAACAGTGCTCTACCCCCGAAGATGAGTTCACGAGGCGCTACCTAAATAGCTTTCGGGGAGAACCAGCTATCTCCCGGTTTGATTGGCCTTTCACCCCCAGCCACAAGTCATCCGCTAATTTTTCAACATTAGTCGGTTCGGTCCTCCAGTTAGTGTTACCCAACCTTCAACCTGCCCATGGCTAGATCACCGGGTTTCGGGTCTATACCCTGCAACTTAACGCCCAGTTAAGACTCGGTTTCCCTGCGGCTCCCCTATACGGTTAACCTTGCTACAGAATATAAGTCGCTGACCCATTATACAAAAGGTACGCAGTCACCCCATTAAAGAGGCTCCTACTGCTTGTACGTACACGGTTTCAGGTTCTGTTTCACTCCCCTCGCCGGGGTTCTTTTCGCCTTTCCCTCACGGTACTGGTTCACTATCGGTCAGTCAGGAGTATTTAGCCTTGGAGGATGGTCCCCCCATATTCAGACAGGATACCACGTGTCCCGCCCTACTCTTCGAGTTCACAGCCTGTGTGTTTTTGTGTACGGGAGTATCACCCTGTACCCTGCGACTTTCCAGACGCTTCCACTAACACACAAACTGATTCAGACTCTGGGCTCCTCCCCGTTCGCTCGCCGCTACTGGGGGAATCTCGGTTGATTTCTTTTCCTCGGGGTACTTAGATGTTTCAGTTCCCCCGGTTCGCTTCGTTAAGCTATGTATTCACTTAACGATAGTGTGTCGGAACACACTGGGTTTCCCCATTCGGAAATCGTCGGTTATAACGGTTCATATCACCTTACCGACGCTTATCGCAGATTAGCACGTCCTTCATCGCCTCTGACTGCCAGGGCATCCACCGTGTACGCTTAGTCGCTTAACCTCACAACCCGAAGATGTTTCGTAAAACACTTCGTGCTGCAAAAATTTGAGAGACTCGAACACACTGTCATTCTGTTCTTATTACGGAGAACAGACACAGTGTGTCGTTTCAATTTTCAGCTTGATCCAGATTTTTAAAGAGCAAAACTTCGCAGTGCACCTTTTCAGGTACACTCTGAAGTTTTCTTATTTTTTGCAGTAAAAGGATGGTGGAGCTATGCGGGATCGAACCGCAGACCTCCTGCGTGCAAGGCAGGCGCTCTCCCAGCTGAGCTATAACCCCATCGTAAAAACTTATCTCTGTACCGCTAATTCTTGTTGAGGCAAGGCGTGGTGACACGAAGCATACTGAAGTATGTGAGTGTCGCCGCAACGCAACATCAGCAAGAATTTGGTAGGCCTGAGTGGACTTGAACCACCGACCTCACCCTTATCAGGGGTGCGCTCTAACCACCTGAGCTACAAGCCTGCAGAGATTTTTTACTGCTAATTTTTCATCAGACAATCTGTGTGAGCACTACAAAGGCAGGTTCTTTAAGGTAAGGAGGTGATCCAACCGCAGGTTCCCCTACGGTTACCTTGTTACGACTTCACCCCAGTCATGAATCACAAAGTGGTAAGCGCCCTCCCGAAGGTTAAGCTACCTACTTCTTTTGCAACCCACTCCCATGGTGTGACGGGCGGTGTGTACAAGGCCCGGGAACGTATTCACCGTGGCATTCTGATCCACGATTACTAGCGATTCCGACTTCACGGAGTCGAGTTGCAGACTCCGATCCGGACTACGACATACTTTATGAGGTCCGCTTGCTCTCGCGAGGTCGCTTCTCTTTGTATATGCCATTGTAGCACGTGTGTAGCCCTACTCGTAAGGGCCATGATGACTTGACGTCATCCCCACCTTCCTCCAGTTTATCACTGGCAGTCTCCTTTGAGTTCCCGGCCGGACCGCTGGCAACAAAGGATAAGGGTTGCGCTCGTTGCGGGACTTAACCCAACATTTCACAACACGAGCTGACGACAGCCATGCAGCACCTGTCTCAGAGTTCCCGAAGGCACCAAAGCATCTCTGCTAAGTTCTCTGGATGTCAAGAGTAGGTAAGGTTCTTCGCGTTGCATCGAATTAAACCACATGCTCCACCGCTTGTGCGGGCCCCCGTCAATTCATTTGAGTTTTAACCTTGCGGCCGTACTCCCCAGGCGGTCGACTTAACGCGTTAGCTCCGGAAGCCACTCCTCAAGGGAACAACCTCCAAGTCGACATCGTTTACAGCGTGGACTACCAGGGTATCTAATCCTGTTTGCTCCCCACGCTTTCGCACCTGAGCGTCAGTCTTTGTCCAGGGGGCCGCCTTCGCCACCGGTATTCCTCCAGATCTCTACGCATTTCACCGCTACACCTGGAATTCTACCCCCCTCTACAAGACTCTAGCCTGCCAGTTTCGAATGCAGTTCCCAGGTTGAGCCCGGGGATTTCACATCCGACTTGACAGACCGCCTGCGTGCGCTTTACGCCCAGTAATTCCGATTAACGCTTGCACCCTCCGTATTACCGCGGCTGCTGGCACGGAGTTAGCCGGTGCTTCTTCTGCGAGTAACGTCAATGAATGCGGTTATTAACCACATCCCCTTCCTCCTCGCTGAAAGTACTTTACAACCCGAAGGCCTTCTTCATACACGCGGCATGGCTGCATCAGGCTTGCGCCCATTGTGCAATATTCCCCACTGCTGCCTCCCGTAGGAGTCTGGACCGTGTCTCAGTTCCAGTGTGGCTGGTCATCCTCTCAGACCAGCTAGGGATCGTCGCCTTGGTGAGCCGTTACCTCACCAACAAGCTAATCCCATCTGGGCACATCTGATGGCAAGAGGCCCGAAGGTCCCCCTCTTTGGTCTTGCGACGTTATGCGGTATTAGCTACCGTTTCCAGTAGTTATCCCCCTCCATCAGGCAGTTTCCCAGACATTACTCACCCGTCCGCCACTCGTCACCCGAGAGCAAGCTCTCTGTGCTACCGTTCGACTTGCATGTGTTAGGCCTGCCGCCAGCGTTCAATCTGAGCCATGATCAAACTCTTCAATTTAAGTTTGATGCTCGTGAATTAAACTTCGTAATGAATTACGTATGTTCACTCAGAGACTTGGTATTCATTTTTCGTCTTGCGACGTTAAGAATCCATGTCACTTTGAGTGCCCACACAGATTGTCTGATAAATTGTTAAAGAGCAGTGCAACGCGGCTTTCGCTCACCGTTGCGAGGTCCCGTATAATACGTTTTCCTCATTCAGAGTCAAGCGTTTAATTTCGCTTTTCTCTGCCGGCGTTCATCGCTGAACCCCGCTAACCCGGCGGCCTGTAAGCCGTTGTTCCGTGTCAGTGGTGGCGCATTATAGGGAGTTCTGAGAAGTTGACAAGCCCTGTTTTCAAAAAATCTTTTAACCGTCTCTTTTTTGCGCAAAACACCCTTAGAGCGGCAGTTTTTCCAGCGATTCGAAGCCATAGCGCCGCAGAACGGATAAAAGTTGTTCAGTTTCTGCCGTCAACGCCATGCAGTACGCAATATTCGCATCACTAGATTTTGCATCCGGCGCTTCATGCTCCAGCAGCCAGGCCGTTCGACGCGCAATGGCCGCACCGGAGTCGATCATTCTCGTCCCCTGAGGCAGAACTTGTTGCAACTCGTCATGTAATAGAGGGAAGTGCGTACAGCCCAGCACAACAGTATCTGGAGGTTCCTGCATCCTCAGCCAGGGCCGCAGGATACGACGCAGCTCATCCAGCGGGACTGGCTCACCATGCAGTTTAGCTTCCGCCAGTTCCACCAACTCCGCCGACCCCAGCATCTCGATCCGGCACTCATTAGCAAAGCGGGCAATAAGTTCGCGTGTATAAGGACGCTTTACCGTCCCGCGCGTTGCCAGCAGACCCACAATACCATTCGCCGTCAAGCGTGCTGCCGGTTTTATTGCCGGGACAACACCAACGACAGGAAATGCGAATTTATCGCGCAGTGCGGGGAGGGAAACGGTACTTGCGGTATTACAGGCAATAACGGCCAGCGCCAGCGGGTAATGCTGCTGAACAGCGGTCACGATCTCAAGGACTCGTTCAACAATAAACTCTTCGCTTTTCTCACCGTATGGAAAAGCGACGTTATCGAAAGCGTAGATGTAATGGAGTTCCGGCAGGAGATGCCGAATCTCATTATATACCGACAACCCACCGACGCCGGAATCAAACACCAGCACGGTGGGACGTGGTTTAGAAGGTGTAGCTGCCAGACAAGGTGTATTCCCGTCCTGCAGTTGGGTAGCCATATGCTGTCTCGTAATCTTTATCGAACAGGTTGGCTATTTTACCACGAACTGTCAGGTGTGAGGTGACAGGATATGACAATCCGACATCCCATAGGCTTACGCCACCCAGTTTAACATCACGGCTGTTGTCATAATCGTTATCGTAACGCTGACCGATATACTGATACATCACGTTCCAACCCAGATCGTAGACCTGTCCCGTCAGTTCATACTTCGCCTGTTGCTTAGCGCGACGATAAAGCACTTTATCTGTTTCATCATCACGCGGGTCGACATACTGCAACGTCAGGTGATGTTCGACTGGGCCGGTCGTGATATTACCCGTCCACTCTACACCTTTAATCGTGGCTGACTTCACGTTAACGTATTGATTGTTTTTGTAATCTATCAGGTTTTGAATTTCGTAATGGTATGCCGACAAGCGCCAATCCAGCGGCCCCGTTAGTCCATCAATTCCCGCTTCCCACTGTTTAGACTCTTCCGGCTTCAGATCCGGGTTAGCTGCGATACCAGGGCCGTAAGAGGAGGCAAAGCGCGTCGCCCCATACTGCTGACCCAGCGACGGAGCCAGGAAACCTGTACCGTAGGAGAGCGTTGCTCGATAACCTTCAACAAACTCCCAGCCCGCCGCCGTCTGCCAGGTACCGTGCCAGCCGAACTGCTCATCGTGATCTTCGCGGCCCGATGCTTCCAGGGTGACGCTATCAATCTGCTGCTGCCCAGTCAGATAAAGCCCGGTAGTGTCGCGTTTGTAGCTATCCGACAGCGTCGTGCTGCTTGAGAATAGTTTTTCCTGTTTCCAGTCAACGCCACCGCTAATTGCACCATGCCCAACCTCAACACTATTCCCCCACTGGATATAACGCTGTTCCATATCGTCGAGCGTCGCATCACCCGCATAGCGGCCGAGGTCATTGCTGTAGTTGTAACTTTTAAGATGCTGATAGTTCGCAATCAGTTGAGAGGAATAGATGCCAGAGTTGTAGCGCAGACCGGTATCCCATGACTGGTTGTAGTTCTGCACTTCATCATTACCGCCCACATAGCCATACCCGCCCTGATCGTAGTCACTGTTCGCGGTATAACCGTAGCCACGGAAGAAACCGGAGAAGCTATCGCCAAACTTATGCTGTACGCCCCCCCAGAACATCTTGTTGCGGTAGCCATCACGATCGCTATCACCACTATAGGTGGAGTTCGGCTGGACGTTAAAACCTTTTGTTGTCTGGTACGAACCGGCGGCCGTGACGAGGGTATCGCCAAAGCGCTTATTCATCGCACCATCGTAGGTCTGATAGCCGTTGCTGCCCACACCCGCATTAATCTGCGAACGCTCTTCGTCACTCATGGTAATGATGTTGACCACACCACCAATCGCCCCGGAACCGTAAACAGCAGAACGCGGCCCGCGGATATACTCAACACGCTGCACCAGGGATACCGGGATCTGGCCAATATCAATGCCATTCGTTATGCCAGCACGCGCCATTGGCACACCATCAATCAGCACCAGAACATGACGCCCTTCCGTGCCGCGAACGTAGAGAGAAGAGCTGCTCCCCATCCCGCCGGTCTGCGAAATATCCACCCCCGGCAGGCGACGCATCACATCATTAAGATCTTTTGACTGCCAGCGCTGAATATCTTCCCGCGTAACAACATCCGTTGGCGCAAGGACCGTGTTGACCGGCTGTTGAAAACGGTTTGCCGTCACCACTAACGTATCTGAATTGCTGTCTTGCGCCCAGCCGGAAAATGCCGTGACGGAGAGGGCCGTCATCAGCGAAGCCTTTTTAATCATTTTAAAAGCATCCGTAATATGCAGAGGATGCCGCCGGCTACTATCAGTAGTACGCGATGATAGAAACCAAATGCGACGTGTTCCGGCAGGTCTTCGGGCTTGGGGTGTGTTATGGATGAAGACTTCCCGCTAAACCACCGCAGTGTCTGCATAATGCGCTCATCCCACTGTTCCTTACCGCTGCGCGTCAGCTCCAGATTTACACTGGATTCCCTATTAACACATAGGACCGGTAACATGATGCTATAATTAGAAACATATAGATGTCCAGACTTCTATCGTTATATTTCTGAATATCATCAGGGCTGGACATCCCCGACACTTTCCCTACAATCCCCGCGTACTTATTTTATTCAGGATGCATCATGACCCCCGAACACCTTCCTACCGAACAATATGAAGCGCAGCTGGCAGAAAAAGTCGTCCGTTTGCAGAAAATGATGGCCCCTTTTGCCACCCCGGTTCCGGAAGTGTTTCGTTCACCGGTCAGCCACTATCGTATGCGCGCAGAATTCCGCATCTGGCACGATGGCGATGACCTGTACCACATCATGTTTGATCCGCAGACCAAATCCCGTATTCGCGTCGATACCTTCCCGACGGCCAGCGAACTGATTAATCAGCTGATGACCGCCGTAATTGAGGGCGTGCGCGACAATCCGGTGCTACGCCATAAGCTGTTCCAGGTCGATTATCTGACCACGATGAGCAATCAGGCCATCGTGTCGCTGCTGTACCATAAAAAGCTCGACGACGAGTGGCGTCAGCAAGCAGAAATCTTCCGCGATGCGCTACGCGCGCAAAATCTGAACATGCATCTGATTGGCCGCGCGACTAAGACAAAAATCGAGCTGGATCAGGACTATATAGATGAGCGTCTGCCGGTCTGCGGGCGTGAAATGGTCTATCGCCAGGTTGAGAATAGCTTCACCCAGCCAAACGCGGCGATGAACATTCAGATGCTGGAATGGGCGGTCGAATCAACT
The DNA here is from genome assembly GCF_013705725.1 of Klebsiella sp. RHBSTW-00484. NCBI lineage: Bacteria > Pseudomonadati > Pseudomonadota > Gammaproteobacteria > Enterobacterales > Enterobacteriaceae > Klebsiella > Klebsiella sp. RHBSTW-00484. The sequence goes on from NZ_CP055481.1 coordinate 6,099,828, forward strand.
AAAGGCGCAACCGGTGATTTGCTTGAGCTGTACTGCGGTAACGGCAACTTTTCTCTGGCGCTGGCGCGGAATTTCGAACGCGTGCTGGCAACGGAAATTGCCAAACCGTCCGTGGCGGCGGCGCAATACAACATTGCGGCTAACCATATTGATAACGTGCAGATTATCCGTATGGCGGCAGAAGAGTTCACCCAGGCGATGAACGGCGTGCGGGAGTTTAACCGTCTGCAAGGCATTGATCTGAAAAGCTATCAGTGTGAGACGATTTTTGTCGATCCACCGCGCAGCGGGCTGGATAGTGAAACGGAGAAAATGGTACAAGCCTATCCGCAGATTTTGTATATCTCCTGCAATCCAGAAACCTTATGCAAGAACCTGGAAACGCTCAACGAGACGCACGAAGTCACACGCCTGGCGCTGTTCGATCAGTTCCCATATACCCATCATATGGAATGCGGCGTACTGTTAACGAAGAAGTAGATGTCAGTAACCCGGCAACATCATGGTTGCCGGGAAAATTCAGCAGAATTACTCCGCAACCGCACTCTTACGGTTACGCACCTTGTAGCCGATCCAGAACACCATAATCACCGACAGTACGGCCGGGAAGAAGTTAGAACCGATGTCCGGATATTCCGCACGCACCACGGTGCTATAAAGCAGCACGCCAAGAATGAAACACGCAGCGGCCAGCCCCGGTAACCCCACGGGCATACTGCGGTTTTGATAGCGCTGATGCAGACAGTAAACCGTCAGCACTAACGATAAAATCGGGAAAACAGAAAATGAGACTACTGAGCTGAACAGCGCAGCGAAGGTTCCATTAATGGATAACCCTGCGATAAGCGCCAGCAGCAGCGTACCTTTATCTTGAACTGAGTGTTTCATTGCTCGTCCTTCACGTTATTCGGAATGATTTGATTTTTTTCTTGTTCACGGCGATACCAATAATACGCGCCTTTCGAGATCATTCTGAGCTGGAGTACCAGTCGCTCTTCAAGCTGTCGACGCAATTCCGGGCTTACATCCAGAGCCTCGGCGCCAGCGCTAAATACGATGGTGACCATAGCTTCAGCCTGCGCTTCAGTAAAGGCGCGCGGCATGTGGTTTTCGATTTCTAAATAGTCAGCAAGTTCCGCGATAAAATGCTGAATTTCGCGGGCGACTGCGGCACGAAACGCGGCGGACGTACCGGAGCGCTCACGCAACAGCAGACGGAAGGCATTTGGGTTATTGCCGATGAACTCCATAAAGGTAGAAACAGAAGTGCGAATCACACTGCCGCCTTTAGCAATACGCTGTCGCGCCTGGCGCATCAGCTGGCGTAGCATAAGCCCGCTTTCATCTACCATCGTCAGACCGAGTTCATCGACGTCACGAAAATGTCGATAGAAGGACGTCGGGGCAATCCCCGCTTCCCGCGCAACTTCACGCAGGCTCAAGCTGGCAAAACTCCGTTCAGCACTTAGCTGGCTAAATGCGGCTTCCACCAGCGAACGCCGGGTTTTTTCTTTTTGTTGCGCTCTTACGCCCATCACGTTGTCTGAATCCTTCCAAAGGCCCTGACGGCACTATACCAGAGATTAGAACTAATCGGTTTACACTGGATTGTGAATGATTGTTTACGAGCTGTTTCTGCTTTTATGACGCAAAAAAGCACAACGATAATTGGGTTAAAGCCCACCGAATGTTATCATCGTGTTTATTTTATGTATAAAACAGGTGAGTAATGCCATGCCACACTCTTGGGATTATGATGCAATTGTGATTGGTTCAGGCCCTGGCGGAGAAGGTGCTGCTATGGGGCTGGTGAAACAGGGAGCACGCGTTGCCGTCATTGAGCGCTACCATAACGTCGGCGGCGGTTGTACCCACTGGGGCACCATCCCATCGAAAGCCCTCCGCCATGCCGTTAGCCGTATTATCGAATTTAACCAGAACCCTCTCTACAGCGACCATTCCCGTCTTCTTCGTTCTTCCTTCGCCGACATTCTGAACCATGCCGACAGCGTCATTAACCAGCAAACCCACATGCGTCAGGGTTTCTATGAGCGCAACCACTGTGAAATACTGCAGGGCAATGCGCACTTTGTCGATGAACACACGCTTGCGCTTGAATGCCATGACGGCACCGTTGAAACGGTCACGGCGGAAAAATTCGTCATTGCCTGCGGTTCACGTCCCTACCACCCTGCGGATGTCGATTTCTCACACCCGCGCGTTTATGACAGCGATTCGATCCTCAGCCTGCACCATGAACCACGGCATGTGATCATCTATGGCGCCGGAGTGATCGGCTGCGAATATGCATCGATCTTCCGCGGTATGGAAGTCAAAGTCGATCTGATCAACACCCGCGATCGCCTGCTGGCGTTCCTCGATCAAGAAATGTCCGACTCGCTCTCCTATCACTTCTGGAACAGCGGCGTGGTGATTCGTCACAATGAAGAGTACGAGAAAATTGAAGGTGTTGACGACGGCGTCATCATGCATCTGAAATCCGGCAAAAAGTTGAAAGCGGACTGCCTGCTGTATGCCAACGGCCGCACCGGGAATACCGACTCGCTGGCGCTGGAAAACATCGGCCTGCAAACCGATAGCCGCGGTCAGTTGAAGGTCAACAGTATGTATCAAACCGCCCTGCCGCATATTTATGCCGTAGGCGATGTGATTGGCTATCCGAGCCTGGCATCCGCCGCTTACGATCAGGGGCGTATCGCTGCCCAGGCGCTGGTCAAAGGTGAAGCCTCCGCGCATTTAATTGAAGATATCCCTACCGGGATTTACACCATTCCGGAAATCAGCTCCGTCGGCAAAACCGAACAGCAGCTCACGTCCATGAAGGTGCCTTATGAGGTGGGACGCGCGCAGTTCAAACATCTGGCGCGAGCGCAAATTGTCGGCATGAGCGTTGGGACGCTAAAGATCCTGTTTCATCGCGAGACGAAAGAGATCCTCGGCATTCATTGCTTTGGCGAGCGCGCGGCAGAAATTATTCACATAGGCCAGGCGATTATGGAGCAGAAAGGTGGTGGTAACACCATTGAGTACTTCGTTAACACCACCTTTAACTACCCGACAATGGCAGAAGCCTATCGGGTAGCCGCGTTGAATGGCTTAAACCGCCTGTTTTAACGCTGTATCAAAATGGCCATCCATCTTACCGCGGATGGCCTCCGCCAGATGTTCATAGCGGCTACGCAGCGGCGAACCAGGACGATAAACCAGCCCGACGGTACGCCGTGGTTCCGGCTTAATGCACGGTACATAGACGACACCATCGCGTTTTCTTTCCTGCGGCACGGCAAGGGCAGGCAGCAGGGTTATACCGCTACCGGCAGCAACCATGTTACGCAGCGTTTCGAGACTGGTCGCCCGAAAATGGGTATCTTCATCAGCACCAGCTTCAAAACAAAAACCCATCGCCTGATCGCGCAGACAGTGACCATCTTCCAGCATCAGCAGCTTTTCCCCAGCCAGTTCCGACATCGGCACACGGTCACGGTTCGCCCATGGGTGATCTTCGTAGATAGCCAGCAGCATCGGCTCATCAAATAGCGGTACCTCAATAAAGGCTTCGCTCTCTTTGACCAATGCCAGAATCGCGCAGTCGAGCTTACCGCTGTCGAGTTGCGCCAGCAGCTGATGGGTTTGCGCTTCATGCAGATACATTTCCAGCTTTGGAAAGGTCTGGTGCAGCATCGGGATAATCAGTGGCAACAGATAAGGCCCAATTGTCGGGATCAGGCCAATATGCAGCGGCCCGGACATGGACTCTCCCTGTTGGCTTGCCATTTCCTTGAGCACTTTGACTTCGCGTAACACAGTACGCGCCTGGTCCACCAGCAACAGCCCGGCCTGGGTGAACAGAACCTTACGACTGGTGCGCTCCAGCAACATGACGCCAAGCTCATCCTCCAGCTTACGGATTTGTCCGCTGAGAGTGGGTTGGCTAACGTGGCAGGAGTCTGCCGCACGCCGGAATTGGCGATGTTCGGCTAGCGCTACCAGGTATTCAAGATCGCGAATATTCATTATTCATCCTCCATTGCCACGATAGTCCATGGCGATAGATAGAATAGCAATGAACGATTATCCCTATCAAGGATTCTGTTCAATAATAAACCCAGAAACGAGGCAAACCTCTGAAATTCATTGAGCTGCCTCATAGATTCTCTACCCGGATAACTAAAGCCAACGTGAACTTTTGCGGACCTTGTGTCCGCTTTTTTTTGCATAAAAAAAGCCCGGGCATGACCCGAGCTCTATTTATTCACCGACTCAACATCGGCGTGGCTGGCGTTTAGATCAGACGCTGTTTGGCATCAGCAATAGCCTGCGCAACCTGCTGTGGCGAAACACCACCTTTAGCCGCTCGCTTATCAAGGCACGATTGCAACGACAGAATCGGATAGACGTCATCGGCGATCACGCTGCTGAATTTCTGCAAATCGACCAGAGACAGATCTTCTAACGGTTTGCCCTGGGCGATGGCTTCGACCACCGCTTCACCGACAATATGGTGCGCTTCACGGAACGGTACGCCTTTGGCGACCAGATAATCCGCCAGCTCGGTCGCGTTCGCATAACCCTGTTGCGCGGCTTCTTCACAACGCGGGCGTTTCACCTGAATACCATCAAGTACCAGCGCCGCCATATGCAGGCAGTCCAGCCAGGTATCCAGCGCATCGAACAGCCCTTCTTTGTCTTCCTGCATGTCTTTGTTATATGCCAGCGGCAGACCTTTCAGGGTCATCATCATGCCGGTCAGCGCGCCCTGTACGCGGCCACATTTACCGCGGATCAGCTCCAGCGCGTCCGGGTTTTTCTTCTGCGGCATTAACGATGAGCCGGAAGTGACGCGATCGGACAGCTCGACAAATCCTGCTTCACCGGTATTAAAGAAAATCAGGTCTTCTGCAAAACGGGACAAATGCACCATGCCGATAGAAGCATCGGACAACAGTTCCAGGACATGATCGCGGTCAGAGACGCTATCCAGGCTGTTACGAGTGGCTGAAGCAAAGCCCAGCCAGCCAGCCAGCTGTTCCCGATCGATTTCATAGGCCGTGCCCGCCAACGCGCCGCAGCCCAGCGGGCTGACGTCCAGACGCTTCAACGCATCCTGCAGACGGCTTTCGTCACGCGCCAGCATTTCGACGTAGGCCAGACACCAGTGAGCGAAAGTCACCGGCTGCGCGCGCTGCAGGTGGGTATAACCCGGCATCACTGCGTCCTGATTGTTCTGCGCCGTTTCCACCAGCGCGCTTTGCAGCTGACGATTCGCCGACAGTAGTTCCACCACGGTATCTTTACACCACAGCTTCAGGTCGGTCGCGACCTGGTCGTTACGGCTGCGCCCGGTGTGTAGCTTTTTGCCCAACTGACCGACCTTGTCGATCAGCTTGCCTTCAACCCAGCTGTGAATATCTTCCGCATCGCTTTCGAGGATCTGTTGCGGGTTAGACCGCACTTCTTCCAGCAGAATATTCAGCGCATCTTCCAGTTGCAACTGTTCATCAGCGGTCAATACGCCAACCGTCACCAGCGCTTTGGACCAGGCAACAGAGCCAACGATATCCTGCTCCGCCAGGCGATAGTCAAAGCGCAAAGAGTCGTTGAACTGTTTGAACCGCTGATCCGCTGCCTGAGTAAAACGCCCGCCCCAAAGTGCCATAACATGCTTCCTTTATTCGTTAGTTCCGCCGGATTACCCGGCCTACAGTCTTGTAGGCCCGGCAAGCAAAGCGCCGCCGGGCATAAAATATTAAGCCAGAATACGTGTACCGATCGATGTTCCGTTAAACAGCGCTGGCAGCTGTTCAGCATGACGCCAGGAGGCAATATCCACCGGGCGACCTAACGTGCGTGCCGCATCCAGAGCCGCATTCACTTTGACGATCATCCCGTCGGTGATAATGCCCTGCTCAATCAACTGCTCTGCTTTCGCCGCAGTCATCTCGGCAATACGCTGACCTTTGCCGTCAAGAATACCGCTTACATCCGACAGCAGAATCAGGTCTGCGCCAAGCGTTGCCGCCAGTGCGGTAGCCGCCTGGTCAGCGTTGACGTTCATCAGTTGGCCTTCATCGGTGACACCGATAGAGCTGACGACCGGCAGGTAACCGCCAGCCAACAGCGTGTTAATCAGGGCCGGGGAACCCGGCTGTGCAAGCCCCACATGGCCCAGTGCGGCGTCAAGTTGAGTCACCTTAACGCTGTCGCCATCACCAAGGAATAGTCCAACGGAAGCCAGGCCGTGTTTTTTCGCCCACGCCAGCAGCGTTTTATTGGCAGTCCCCGCCAGCGCACCGGTGATAATGTCGATTTGATCCGCAGGGGTCACTCGCAGACCGTTTTTCTTGTTCACTGGCAGATTAAGCTGCTTCATCAGCTCATCCACTACGCAGCCGCCGCCGTGGACAATAATCAGCGGACGCTGGTGCGTCTCGCGATAATTCACCAGCGCGGTAAACAGGCGCTCCAACGCTTCTTCACTATCCAGCAGGACGCCGCCGAGTTTGATAATTAAAGGATTCATCATCACACCTTAAATAAGAGACTGCGTCTCAGCGAAGCCGAAACGGATATTTGCACACTGCACGGCCTGGGCCGCGGCGCCTTTCAGCAGATTATCTTCCGCCGCTACGACGATGATATGTTCATCCTGGACCGCAAAACCGATATCACAGAATGGCAGACCCACGACATTTTTCAATGCGGGCATACCTTTATCATATAAACGCACCAGCGGTTTGTTCGCATAGGCCTGCTGGAACACCGCCGCCACCTGCTCTTTGCTCACGCCAGGCTTCAGGCGGCAGGTGATGGTTTCCAGAATCCCACGCTTAAAGTTGCCCAGATGCGGGGTAAAAATAACGTCCGCACCCAGATGAGTGGATATTTCAGGGTGATGGCGGTGGTTGAAGACGCCATAGGGCTGCAGGCTGACTTCACAGAAGCTGTTGCCGATGGAAGCCTTACGCCCGGCACCGCTAACGCCGCTGGTCGCATTGATCACCGGCCACTGGTTAAGATCCAACAGGTCCGCGTCGATCAGCGGTTTCAACGACAGCTGGGCCGCCGTCGGGTAGCAACCCGGCACCGCAATCAGATTCGCCTCTTTCAGCTTATCGACACTCCACTCGGCCAGGCCGTAAACCGCCTGCTCCAGCAGCTCAGGGTGCTGGTGAGTGAAACCATAATATTTTTCGTAGAAAGCGCCATCGTTAACGCGGAACGCCCCGGAAAGATCGAACACCACGCAACCCGCCGCGAGAAACTGCGGCGCCAGGTCATGGCTCACTTCGTGGGCGGTAGCGAGAAAAACGATATCGACCCCAGCGCTAAACTCGCTAATATCGGACATTGGCTGCAGCGGCAGATCAACAATCCCTTTTAGCTGCGGATGCAAATCGGAAACTAATTTTCCCGCATCATTGCTTTGCGCGGAGACCGTCAAAGCGGTTATGGTCATATGAGGATGGCGATTTACATAGGCCACTAGCTCTGCGCCGGCATAACCGCTGGCGCCCACAATCAGCGTGTTCAACATTGGGGCTTTTCACCTTCTTGCTTACGTATATTTGCTCTGGAAGACCGTTGCCTTCCCCACCCTGTTAAGCCGTAAGAACATCATCCCTACATTAAATAGGTTTTCTTAGGCTCAGCGATAATGTATTTTTATTCACAAATAATGCATGAATATTGATACTATCATGACCCGAGGTGTGTCAACAATGAAAAACAATTTACCGCCCTTTATCGAGATTTACCGCGCGTTGATCGCCACACCTTCCATCAGCGCAACCGAAGAGGCGCTGGATCAAAGCAATGAGTCTTTAATCAATTTACTGGCAGGCTGGTTCCGCGATATTGGCTTTAACGTTGAAGTTCAGCCAGTGCCGGGTACACGCAATAAATTCAACCTGCTGGCCAGTACCGGCAACGGTGCTGGCGGCCTGCTGCTAGCCGGGCATACTGATACCGTCCCGTTTGATGATGGTCGCTGGACTCGCGACCCCTTCACCCTGACCGAGCACGACAACAAACTTTACGGCCTTGGCACCGCGGATATGAAAGGCTTCTTCGCTTTTATTCTCGATGCTTTGCGCGATGTTGATGTGACTAAGTTGAAAAAACCGCTCTATATTCTGGCAACTGCCGATGAAGAAACCAGTATGGCCGGTGCCCGCTACTTTGCCGAAACTACCCAGCTGCGACCGGATTGCGCCATTATCGGCGAACCTACGTCACTGCAGCCGGTACGTGCGCACAAAGGCCACATGTCCAACGCGGTTCGCGTCCAGGGGCAATCCGGCCACTCCAGCGACCCGGCACGCGGCGTCAACGCCATTGAGCTGATGCACGATGCCATTGGTCGCATCATGCAGCTGCGCGACGACTTAAAAGAGCGTTATCACTACGCTGCGTTTACCGTCCCGTACCCCACACTTAACCTCGGAGCGATTCACGGCGGCGATGCCTCCAACCGCATTTGTGCCTGCTGCGAACTGCATATGGATATTCGCCCGCTGCCGGGTATGACGCTCAACGATCTTAACGGACTCCTTGAAGAAGCGCTGGCACCGGTAAGCGAACGCTGGCCCGGGCGTCTGACCGTTTCCGAACTGCATCCGCCGATCCCCGGCTATGAATGCCCGCCGGACCATAAACTGGTTGCGGTTGTCGAAAAGCTGCTCGGCGCGCAAACCGAAGTCGTGAACTACTGCACCGAAGCGCCATTTATTCAGACCCTCTGCCCAACGCTGGTATTAGGCCCTGGCTCCATCAATCAGGCCCACCAGCCGGATGAGTACCTGGAAACGCGCTTTATTAAGCCGACTCGTGAGCTTATCACTCAGGTGGTCCACCATTTTTGCTGGCATTAAAAATACGCATTCTTCCGCTCTTTTGTATCAGGGCGGGAGAGTGACAATTATCACACTTTCATAAGCAACACTTATCAAGCGACCTCTGAGTTAAATTTCGCAAATTGCCGCTATTTATTCGTTTGCTGAAGCGATTTCGCAACAATTGACGTGGGGGTTTTTACGTGGCTTTATAAAAGACGGTTGCTTATCCACTGCTCAAATTATCGAGCGCCGGATATAACAAAATAAAATGAGATGGGGTGTCTGGGGTAACATGAACGAACAATATTCCGCTTTGCGTAGTAATGTCAGTATGCTCGGTAAGGTGCTGGGCGACACCATCAAGGATGCGCTGGGAGAAAACATTCTTGATCGTGTCGAAACTATCCGTAAGTTGTCCAAATCTTCTCGCGCAGGCAATGAAGCCAACCGCCAGGAACTGCTCACCACGTTGCAAAACTTGTCCAACGACGAGCTGCTGCCGGTGGCGCGCGCCTTCAGCCAGTTTCTGAACCTGGCGAATACCGCTGAGCAATACCACAGCATTTCGCCAAAGGGCGAAGCGGCTAGCAATCCGGAAGTGATTGCTCGTACCCTGAGAAAGCTCAAAGACCAACCCAATCTCAACGAAGACATTATTAAAAAAGCGGTGGAGTCCCTGTCTCTGGAGTTGGTTTTAACCGCTCATCCAACCGAGATCACCCGCCGTACCCTGATCCACAAGATGGGTGAAATCAACAACTGCCTGAAACAGCTTGATAACAACGATATCGCTGACTATGAACGTCACCAGGTGATGCGCCGTCTGCGCCAGCTGATTGCCCAGTCATGGCATACCGATGAAATCCGTAAGCACCGGCCTTCCCCGGTCGACGAAGCCAAATGGGGCTTTGCTGTTGTCGAAAATAGCCTGTGGGAAGGTGTGCCGAACTACCTGCGCGAGCTGAACGAACAGTTGGAAGATAACCTCAGCTATCGCTTACCGGTCGATTTTGTCCCGGTTCGCTTTACCTCCTGGATGGGGGGTGACCGCGACGGCAACCCAAACGTGACCGCCGATATTACCCGCCACGTCCTGCTGCTTAGCCGCTGGAAAGCGACCGATCTGTTCCTGAAAGATATCCAGTTGCTGATTTCCGAGCTGTCGATGGTTGAGTGTACCGACGAACTGCGCGAACTGGCGGGTGCGGAAGGCGCGCAAGAACCCTATCGCTACCTGATGAAAAAACTGCGCACGCAGTTGATGGAAACACAGGCCTGGCTGGAAGCGCGCCTGAAAGGGCAGAGACTACCGAAACCAGCAGGTCTGCTCACGCAAAATGAACAGCTGTGGGAACCGCTTTACGCCTGCTATCAATCACTACAAGCCTGCGGCATGGGCATCATCGCCAACGGCGAGCTGCTGGATACTCTGCGTCGCGTAAAAGCCTTTGGCGTACCGCTGGTGCGTATCGATATCCGCCAGGAAAGCACCCGTCATACCGAAGCCCTGGGCGAGATGACCCGCTATCTCGGCATCGGCGATTATGAAAGCTGGTCGGAAGCCGACAAACAGGCCTTCCTGATCCGCGAACTGAACTCCAAACGTCCTCTGCTACCACGTCAGTGGGAGCCGAGCGAAGAAACTCGCGAAGTGCTTGAAACCTGCAAAGTGATCGCCGAAGCACCGCGCGGTTCCATTGCTGCCTACGTGATTTCGATGGCGAAAACGCCGTCTGACGTGCTGGCGGTACATCTGCTGCTCAAAGAGGCCGGTATCGGCTTCGCGCTGCCGGTCGCACCGCTATTCGAAACCCTGGATGACCTGAACAACGCCGACGACGTCATGACCCAGTTGCTGAATATCGATTGGTATCGCGGCTTTATTCAGGGCAAGCAGATGGTCATGATTGGCTACTCTGACTCAGCAAAAGATGCGGGCGTAATGGCCGCATCCTGGGCGCAGTATCAGGCGCAGGATGCCTTAATCAAGACCTGCGAGAAAGCTGGTATTGAGCTGACGCTGTTCCACGGTCGCGGCGGTTCTATCGGTCGTGGCGGTGCTCCGGCTCATGCGGCTCTGCTCTCTCAGCCTCCAGGAAGCCTGAAAGGCGGCCTGCGCGTCACTGAACAGGGCGAGATGATCCGCTTCAAATACGGCCTGCCGGAAATCACCATCAGCAGCCTGTCGCTCTACACCAGCGCGATTCTGGAAGCCAACCTGCTGCCGCCGCCGGAGCCAAAACCGCAATGGCGAGACATCATGGCCGAGCTGTCCGACGTCTCCTGCGAGATGTACCGCGGCTACGTACGTGAAAATAAAGACTTTGTTCCTTACTTCCGCTCCGCTACGCCGGAGCAGGAACTGGGCAAACTGCCGCTGGGCTCGCGTCCGGCAAAACGTCGCCCGACCGGCGGCGTTGAGTCACTGCGTGCGATCCCGTGGATCTTCGCATGGACGCAAAATCGTCTGATGCTGCCCGCCTGGCTGGGTGCTGGTGCGGCGCTGCAAAAAGTCGTCGAAGGCGGCAAGCAGAGCGAGCTGGAAAGCATGTGTCGCGACTGGCCGTTCTTCTCTACTCGCCTCGGCATGCTGGAGATGGTCTATTCGAAAGCGGACCTGTGGCTGGCAGAATATTACGATCAGCGCCTGGTGAAACCTGAGCTGTGGAAGTTAGGTACAGAGCTGCGCGAACTGCTGTCTGCTGATATCGATGTGGTGCTGGCAATCGCCAACGATTCCCACCTGATGGCCGACCTGCCGTGGATCGCCGAGTCAATCCAGTTGCGTAACATCTATACTGACCCGCTGAACGTACTCCAGGCCGAACTGCTGCATCGTTCACGTCTGGCGGAAGAGAAAGGTGAAAAACCGGATCCTCGCGTTGAGCAAGCGCTGATGGTAACCATTGCAGGCGTTGCGGCAGGTATGCGCAACACCGGCTAATTTGCCGGACGCGGTATCCCCGGAGGCGGCGCGTTGCGCCTGTCCGGGCTACCAGCCCGCAAACGGCAGTGAACTCGTAGATTTTGTAGGCCGGGTAAGGCGCTAACCGCCACCCGGCAAAAATGCGAGCACCCTAGCTAAAACAGATTTGTCATCAATTTCGTAGCTCCGTTTACCGGAGCTATTTTTTATTAATGGTGCAGCATCTCGTCGACAATCTGCTCTTTATGCAGCGCATAAGGATAATAGGTTGGCCAGTTATCCATCTCTTTCAGCAGCGCCTCATGCGACTCATTGCCCATAAAGATATGAAAATGCAGGGACTTACGCGGTGCGATAGTGTGGTCGCTGAACTGAACAAATTTCGGCGCTTTTGAATCCGCCTGTGAGCATTCGAACAGGTAGCGCACGCCTTTCTTACCGGATGCGTAGGTCAGAATTTTATAGCCAGAATAGGTGTATTTGCAGGCATTGACGGTTTTCCCAACGTGAAACTCCATCACATTATCTTCGATACCAATCTGGTCCACATCGGTGGCATATCCCTTCTTATAATATTCCCGATATTCGGCCACGCTTTTGCCGGCTTTTTTGGCCTTCTGTTCGAGCACAGGATCCAAATCGCCGTTCAGCAGATAAGGGTTAACCGACTGCCAGATACCATCCCAATCGCTTAACGCTCTGTCTTTTACATCCTGATCGGCAAAAATACCTTCACTCGCCTTTTGCTCCGCCTCAGTTAATGCAGGCCCATGGCTATGGTGGCCGTGGGCAAAAGCCTGGCTACCCGCCAGTAACATGCTGATACCAAGCGCAAGGGCGGAAATCTTTTTGGTCATTACTCTCTCCTGAGTTAACGTTTGCAATAATATGTTACGATATAACATATCAATTAAATCTTACAATACCCTTCGCAGAAAAACCGCTCGGCTTTTCCCTCTGTCGATTTGTTAGGTATGATGAAAAGAGAGCGCTATGCGGAGCAAGAATGGATATCGACATCAATCAGGCCATTGATTCTTTTATTAAAGGCCCGGCAGTAATCGGGAAGGTCCGCTTTTCCACAGAAACCAGACCGGCTTCAGAGAAAGCCGTGAGCGTCGATTTTCCGCGCCTCGAAATCATGCTTGAGGGGCAGGTCCGCGATCCAGCGGTGAAGGCCGACCCAGCCCAGCTCACGCCACACGATGTGTTGTACATTCCTGCTGGCGGGTGGAATGACCCACAATGGCTCGTGCCCTCGACTCTGTTAACCATCTTATTTGGTAAACAGCAGCTGGAATTCGTCCTGCGCAACTGGGACGGCAGCGCGCTTAACGTGCTGGATAAACAGCAAGTTCCCCGCCGTGGCCCTCGAGTGGGATCTTTTCTGCTCCAGGCGCTCAATGAAATGCAAATGCAGCCGCAGGAGCAGCATACAGCGCGCTGTATTGTCATCAGCCTGCTCAGCCACTGCGCCGATCTGCTAGGTAGCCAGGTACAAACTTCCTCACGCAGCCAGGCGCTTTTCGAGGCCATTCGTAAATATATCGATGCCCATTTTGCCGATCCTTTAACCCGCGAGTCGGTGGCGCAGGAATTTTATCTCTCACCAAACTATCTTTCGCATCTGTTCCAGAAATGCGGACCAATGGGTTTTAATGAGTACCTGAATCACATCCGCCTGGAGCAGGCCAGAATGCTGCTAAAGGGCCACGATATGAAGGTCAAAGATGTCGCTCACGCCTGTGGTTTTGCCGACAGTAACTACTTTTGCCGCCTGTTTCGCAAGAACACCGAGCGCTCACCATCAGAGTATCGCCGCCAGTATCATAGCCAGCTCACGGAAAAAACATCGCCTGCAAAAAACTAGATTTTTGTGTGTTAAGCCTGACTTTTGTACGCTCTTTTTTGCTTAAATTTCCCCACAACACGGGATAAACGTGATCTAAATCACCCTTAATAGCAATGCGTACATTTATCCAGTATTTGGCAAATTTGTCATCTGGCGACCCTTCATGTGAAAGCCGTATTCTTACCTCAACGACACTATCGAATTAAGCATTGAGGAAAGTACTATGGAACTCTATCTGGACACCGCAAACGTAGCCGAAGTTGAACGCCTGGCACGTATCTACCCGCTGGCTGGCGTTACCACCAACCCAAGCATTATCGCCGCTGGCAAAGCCTCGGTTTGGGACGTACTACCGCGCTTGCAAAAAGCCGTCGGACCGGAAGGTATTTTGTTCGCTCAGACTATGAGCCGCGACGCTCAGGGTATGGTTGAAGAAGCCAAACGTCTGAGCAACGCCGTTCCCGGCATCGTGGTAAAAATCCCGGTCACCGCTGAAGGCCTTGCCGCTATCAAGCTGCTGAAAAAAGAAGGTATCACTACCTTGGGTACCGCCGTCTACAGCGCCTCTCAGGGCCTGCTGGCCGCGCTGGCGGGTGCTAAATATGTTGCCCCTTACGTGAACCGCGTCGACGCCCAGGGCGGTGACGGCATTCGCACGGTGCAGGAGCTGCAATCCCTACTGGAAATGCACGCGCCGGAAAGCAAAGTGCTGGCCGCCAGCTTCAAAACCCCACGCCAGGCGCTGGATTGCCTGTTAGCCGGTTGCGAAGCTATCACCCTTCCGTTAGATGTAGCGCAACAAATGCTCGGTACCCCTGCGGTAGAGTCAGCCATTGAGAAGTTTGAGCAGGACTGGAATAACGCTTTTGGAACTCTGAACCTGTAACCCGATCGGCGAGCCGCCCAGGGGGGTGGCATCACGGTCATCCAGGAGGAATAGAAATGGATCGCATTATTCAATCACCCGGTAAGTATATTCAAGGCGCAGACGCAATTGCTCGCCTTGGTGGGTACCTCAAACCGCTGGCTGAACGCTGGCTCATCGTTGGCGATAAATTCGTACTCGGCTTTGCCGAAGAAAAATTGCGTAAAAGCCTGGCAGATGCTGGCCTGGTTGCCGAAATCGCGCCGTTTGGCGGCGAATGCTCGCATAATGAAATCAATCGATTACGCGATATTGCGGGCTCAGCTCAGTGTACCGCCGTGCTGGGAATTGGCGGCGGTAAGACGCTGGACACCGCGAAAGCATTAGCACACTTTATGAATCTGCCGGTAGTTATTGCTCCGACGATTGCCTCTACCGATGCACCGTGTAGCGCGCTCTCGGTTATCTATACCGATGATGGTGAATTTGATAGCTACCTGATGCTGCCGCGTAACCCGAATATGGTCATTGTCGATACGCAAATCGTTGCCGGAGCTCCGGCACGCCTGCTGGCTGCAGGCATCGGCGACGCGCTGGCAACGTGGTTTGAAGCCCGTGCCTGCTCCCGTAGCAACGCGACTACCATGGCGGGCGGCAAATGCACCCAGGCAGCGCTGGCGCTGGCCGAACTGTGCTACAACACGCTGATTGAAGAAGGTGAAAAAGCGATGCTGGCGGCGGAGCAGCACGTCGTCACTCCGGCGCTAGAACGCGTGATTGAAGCCAATACCTACCTGAGCGGCGTTGGTTTTGAAAGCGGCGGCCTGGCGGCGGCACATGCTATCCATAACGGTCTAACCGCGATTCCAGATGCTCACCACTATTATCACGGTGAGAAAGTAGCCTTCGGAACGCTAACGCAATTGATGCTGGAAAACGCCCCGGTGGAAGAGATCGAAACCGTGGCGGCGCTGTGCCACAGCGTTGGGTTGCCTATCACCCTGGCGCAGCTGGACATTAAAGCCGATATTCCAGGCAAAATGCGTACCGTGGCGCAAGCCGCCTGTGCAGAAGGCGAAACCATCCACAATATGCCTGGTGGTGCGACGCCGGATCAGGTCTATGCGGCTCTGCTGGTCGCCGACCAGTACGGTCAACGCTTCCTGCAAGAGTGGGAATAACCTCCTGCCCACACCCGCTTCCGGCGGGTGTGTTCTTTTATGTTCTTTCTCCGCCCCATTGCCAGCCAAAACGATGTGCTTTATAGTGCGATTTTCCTCTGGGTGAGTCGTAAATATGCAATCATCAGATCGAAGAATGAGCATTTATGCCATTCTGCAACAGGACAAAAAAGTCGTCGTTAATGAGCTTGCCGAGAAATTCGGCGTCACCAAAATGACCATCCGCCGCGACCTTTCTTTCTTTGAAAAACAAGGCATTGTCAAAACCACCTATGGCGGAGCCTATCTCACCAGCGGCGCCAGCGTAGAGCCCAGCTTTCAGCTAAAATCGATACAAATGGTCGATGATAAGCATCTGATTGGCCAAAAAGCCGCCGAGCTGGTCGAAGATGGCGATACCATTATTATCGACTGCGGGACCACACCACTCGCCCTCGCTCAGTTTATTTTCGATAAGAAAATCATGGTGATAACCAACTCTGTTCCGGTAGTTAATCTACTGAAAGGGAGAAAAAACATTAAGCTGATCGTGGCGCCCGGCGAGTATGAAGACGATACCCAGGGGATGATCTCTTTTAGCACCGCTGACTTCTATAGCAATATCCACGCCGACAAGGTATTCCTCAGTACCCAGGGTATTAACGAACTGGGTGAATTGACGGTCCCCAAAATGACCGACGCCCACGTAAAACGAGCGCTGATGCGGGCTGGACGGCAAAAAATCCTGCTGGCTGATAAAAGTAAATTTGGTCAAACCTTCCTCGCAGGCCACGCCCGTCTGGCAGACCTTGATCTCGTTATCAGCCAAACTGGCCTCCCTGCCGACACCCTCACGCAGCTCAATAAACAAAACGTAGAACTTCTGCTGGCTGATAGCAGCCTCTGACTTTCAGACGTCTGACAACAGGCGTCTGTGTTTTTTCACACACCCAATATGTTCTTTCTGTATCCTTTAAATGACAAAGAAACAAAAAAGATCATTTTTAAGTTGACAAAAACACACCTCAAGCGTGGAATAGGGATACCCACTCCAGAATTGAGGTCTTTATGAACGGATTACTAAGCTTCAAACCCACCAACAACGATTGTGATTTCGAGCGTATCGCCAAAAAGCAAAATCAGATGTTCCACCGCGTGGCGACGATTTGCCCGGAACGTGCTGAGATCATCACCGAATCCTTTAAACGCTCCGAAGGCAAATCGATTGTCATTCGCCGGGCGCTGGCGATGGCCGACATTCTGGAAAAGATGACCATCTATATCGAACCAGACATGCTGATCGTCGGCAACCAGGCGAGCGCCAACTTCGCCGCACCGGTGTTCCCGGAATACTCATTCAACTGGGTGATTGACGAGCTGGACGAGTTCGACAAACGCTCTGGCGACAGCTTCCAGGTGGCCGAAGAAACCAAAGCGCGTCTACGCGTGCTGCAGGACTACTGGCAGGGAAAAACCCACCAGGATGAAGTCCTGACCAACTTGCCGCAAATGAACCGCCTGGCAGAAAAACAGGGCGTACTGCATCGCGGCGGCATCAGTATGTCCGGCGATGGTCACATCATCCCTAACCATGATTTCGTGCTGGAAGTCGGCTACGGCGGCATGCGCGATATTGCTAAGCAGCACCTGGCAGAAGACAAAGATCTGACTGAAGAGCAGACCGATTTCTACCAGGCCGTCATCATCACCATGGATGCGGCGCTGAATTACTGCAAGCGTTTCTCCCTGCTGGCTAAAGAAGAAGCGGCGCAAACTGCCGATGCTAAACGCCGCGACGAACTGCTGGCAATGAGCGAAATGTTCGCTCACCTGATGGAAGGCAAAGCGCAGAATTTCTACGAAGCTGTCGAAACTGTCTATCTGACTCACCTGCTGATGATGATCGAAAGTAACGGTCACTCCTTCTCCTTTGGTCGCTTTGACCAGTACGTATGGCCGTTCTACGAAGCGGATATCAACTCCGGTAAAATCAGCAAAGAAAAGGCGCTGGAGATCCTGACCCACTTCTTCATCATGACCAACAGCCTGAACAAAGTTCGCCCGTGGGGTCACACCCAATACAGCGGCGGCTACCCGCTCTATTCCAACCTGATGGTTGGCGGCATGACGCCTGACGGCACCGACGGTACCAACGATCTGTCGTATCTGTCACTGGAAGCAATGGCATTGACCGGCCTGCCGGAGCCAAACCTGAGCGTACGTTTCTCCAAAGATACTCCGCACTCGCTGATGCAGGATTCGGCAAAACTGATCCGTAAAGGCTTCGGTATGCCGTCCATCTTCTGTGACGAAGTGGTTATCCCGGCGATGATGACCCTTGGTCTGAGCGAAGAAGTAGCGCGTGAATATGCCTCGATGGGCTGCGTGGAAACGGCAATTCCGGGCCGCTGGGGCCATCGTGCCACCGGTATGACCTACGTGAACTTCGGCAAAATTCTTGAACTGGTAATGAACAACGGCTGCGATCCAGCAACCGGCGTACAACTGGTTAAAGTAAACGGCAAAGAAGGCCGCGAGATTAACTACGAGTCATATGACGAAGTGTGGGCCGCGTGGAACCAGCTGCTAGAGTTCTACTCCGACCTGGCAGTGGACTGTGACCTGGTCTGCGACCGCGCGCTGAAATATCACGATGCCGACGCCTTTGCCTCTGCGACCATCAACTGCTCGCTGGAGCGTGGTAAAACGTTGAAAAATGGCGGTGCCGAGTATGACTTCGTCAGCTCCTCCAACATCGGTCCTTCCGTGGTAGGCGACAGCCTGGCCGCAGTAAGAAAACTGGTCTTTGATGACAAAGTGCTGACGCTCAAAGAACTGCGCGACGCCATGGACTGCAATTTTGAAGGCCTTGAAGGTGCCCGCGTGCGTAAGCTGTGCCGCAACGCACCGAAGTTTGGTAACGATATCGACTACGTTGACTACATCGTAGCTGACGTATTCGAGTCCTATCTGAAGCTGCTGCCAAAATATAAAACCGACCGTTATGGCAAAGGTCCGAAGGGCTGTGGATACACCATGTCCACCTCCAACATCACCTCTTACGTACCGAATGGTTTTGACGTTGGCGCGACCCCGGATGGCCGTCTGGCAACCCTGCCGCTGAACGAAGGTGCATCACCGTGCCTTGGCGCTGATAAAGAAGGCCCGACGGCGGTGATCAACTCCGTGGCGAAGTTGCCAAACCAGAAAATTGCTGGCGGCCAGCTGTTGAATATGAAATTCACGCCGAGCGCGCTGGAAGGTGACGACAACCTGGAGAAATTTACCCACTTCATGGAAGCCAGTCGCGAGAAGAATATCTTCCACAACCAGTTCAATATCATCGACTCGAATATTCTGCGTGCCGCCAAAGAGCGCCCGGAAGATTATCCGAACCTGATGGTCCGCGTGGCTGGTTACTGCGCCCTGTTCTCAACGCTGATGCCGGAAGCGCAGGATGCGATTATCGCCCGTACAGAACTGGCATGGTGAGAGTGAGGTAATATGAAGACTGGTCTGATTTCCCGTATTCAACGCTACTCGACCAAGGATGGTCCGGGGATACGTAGTACCGTATTTATGCAGCAATGTAATTTACGCTGTCAGTGGTGTGCGAATCCGGAAACTATCAGGCCAGGTTTTAACGTTTTCTGGTTTAAAGAGCGGTGCCGTCAATGCGGCACCTGCACCCAGGCCGCAATCAACAACACCATCACCATGGCGGAGCCGGGTAATGGCGTGAATATCGACCGGAAAAAATGTACTAACCTGCTGGACGTCGTCGATATGTGCCCCTATGACGGCTACGAAAAAGTGGGCAAAGAGATGACTTCCCGCGAGCTGGCCGATCTGCTGCTGCGCGATAAATCGTTTTACGATTCCAGCCACGGCGGCGTCACTTTTTCTGGTGGCGAACCGGCGCTACAGGCCGAATTCGTCAGAGAAACCGCTCTGTTGTTAAAAGAAGCTGGCGTACATGTCTGCCTCGATACCGCAGGACACATTCGTTGGGAGAAACTGCGCCCGCTGATTGAAACCGTCGATTTAGTTTCTTACGATTTTAAAGCCTTTAATGCCGAGACGCATCTCGCCTGCACTGGCGTGGATAACCGCCTGATCCTTGAGAATGCCAAAGCCATTGCGGCAATGGGCACGCCGATGCTTGCCCGTATGGTCATTGTTCCAACGCGCAATGACGACCCGGAAGATATTCGCCAACGCCTCGATTTTATCCGCAAACTTGGCAGCGCCGTGCTGCAGGTCGATATCCTGGAATATCACATCTATGGTGTCGGAAAATATCAAAAGCTTGGTATGCCTTATCTTCTTAACAATATTCCGGCCTGCCAGCGGGAAATGACCGAACAAATAAAACATTACGCCGAAGAGATTGGCCTGAAAGCAACTATTGGCGGCTAAAGGATGAACATGTTGAACTTTATTATTACTGAAACCTACAAAGAAATGAGTGGACTGGCAGCAGAGCGGATTGCTCTTGCGCTAAAGAAAACGTCAGATTTAGTGATGGCGCTGCCCACAGGAGGAACACCCGTTGGCCTTCTCGAAGAGATGAGCCGAATGGCCAAAAGCGGCGAGGCCGATTTTTCCAGTGCCAAATCATTTAATATTGATGAATATATTCCGCTGAAAAAAGATGACCCGCAGAGCTATTATTGGTTTCTCAATCACTACTTTTATCAGCATGCTAATATTTCTGTCGAAAATACCTTTGTCCCGGATATTCTGGCCGATGATTTAACCGCCGAATGCGCACGTTACGAACAAACTATCCAGGCACATGGTGATTTTGATATCACCATCCTCGGCATTGGTCATGACGGGCATATTGGCTTTAACGAACCACACGCTACCCATAGCCCCGTCTGTCACATTATTGATCTTAATGAAGAAACTATCGAAGCCAATGCTCGATTCTTCTCACATAAAGAAGATGTTCCGCAGCAGGCCATTACCCTCGGTATGGGGACTATCCTGAGAAGTAAAGAGATCGTCCTGATTGCTAACGGAAAATCGAAAGCGGCGGTGATGAAGCAACTTCACGACTGCACCCGCATTGACCCGTTATTCCCTGCATCATTCTTACTGATGCATCCTGACGTCACCATTATTTGCGACCGCGAGGCGGCGTCGCTTATTAACGCGTAAGGTGGGCATATGAAAATCCAGAGTAAACGCGTCTGGCTGGCCGGCGGATTCTATCCGGCGCAGTTAACGCTGGAAAATGGACTGATCAGCGACATCACGCTGGGATTGAGCGAAAATGCCGATCACGACTACGGTTCCCGGCGCATTATACCCGGTCTTATTGATACCCATGCCCACGGGGCCTGGGACTACGACACCAACGAAAACGACCCTGAAGGTCTACGGCGCTGGACATCGCGTTTACCGGAAGAGGGCGTCACCGCATTTTGCCCCACCACGGTCACCGATGAAGATACAACCCTGCTGGCCGCACTGGAAAACATCTCTCAGGTGATGGATGAAGGTTATCAGGGCGCGGAAATTCTCGGTATCCATCTGGAAGGACCATTTCTCAGCCAGATCTACCGTGGCGCACAGCCGGAAAAACAGATTCGTCCTGCCAGCGTCAGCGAGTTTCAGGCTTTTGAGCGTGCGGCCCATGGGCGCATTATCGCCATCAGCCTCGCGCCGGAAGAAGATGCCGAATTTGCCCTAACGCGTTACTGCGCGCAAAAAGGGATCGTGGTCAATATGGGCCATTCGGATGCCTCCTTCGAGCAGGCGGTGGAAGCCGTTGCCAATGGCGCAAAAAATGTGACTCACGTGTTTAACGGAATGGCGAAATATGTCAATCGTGAACCCGGGCTTTTAGGGGCTGCGCTGCGCCTCGACGGCCTGTACGGCGAAGTGATTGCCGACGGTATTTTCGTCAGTCTGGTCTCCGCATCTAATCTTTATCGGGTGATGCCTCTAATTAGTTGAATCTGATGTATAATGCGGGCTTTTGAGGTTCTTTCATGGCCAGCGTTAACATTCATTGTCCTCGTTGTCAGTCTGCACAGGTCTACCGCCATGGTCAGAACCCTAAAGGCCATGACAGATTTCGCTGCCGTGACTGCCACCGCGTTTTTCAGCTCACTTACACTTATGAGGCCCGTAAGCCGGGCATTAAAGAGCTGATCACTGAAATGGCCTTCAATGGCGCCGGGGTTCGCGATACCGCCAGAACACTGAAAATTGGCATTAACACCGTCATCCGGACTTTAAAAAACTCACGCCAAAGCGAATAACGTCTTCGCCCGTTGCTCATGCTGATGTGGCGCTTATCTGCGAACTTGATGAGCAATGGAGTTTCGTTGGCAGTAAAGCCCGGCAACACTGGCTCTGGTACGCGTATAACACCAAAACAGGGGGTGTACTGGCCTACACTTTTGGTCCCCGTACCGATGAAACCTGCCGGGAACTACTGACACTGCTTACGCCATTCAACATCGGCATGATCACCAGCGACGACTGGGGCAGCTATGGCCGGGAGGTGCCGAAGGATAAGCATCTGACCGGAAAAATATTCACCCAACGGATTGAGCGCAATAACCTGACGCTGCGCACCCGCATTAAGCGCTTGGCTCGTAAAACAATCTGCTTCTCGCGTTCAGTAGAGATCCACGAAAAAGTCATCGGGACGTTTATTGAAAAACACATGTTCTACTAATTGGAAGCATCACCCTTTATCGCATCAAAAATGATGATGACGTCATTATGATTAGCGATTCGATGAAAGCAAAAGGGTGCCCACCCGGTCGCTATATGTTCGGTGGGGAACCGATGATTTTAGGCGAAGATGGCGCAACGCGACGTGAAAACGGCGTGCTGGTCGGCAGCACGTTAAAACTTAATCGCGGACTCTATAATATGGTCGAAGACGCGATGGTACCTTTTGGCGCGGCATTAAAATCCTGCACGATTAATCCAGCCCGACTTTTAGGGTTAGATAATCATAAAGGTAAATTACAACGCGGTTTTGATGCCGACATTGTCGTATTAGAAGATGATTACCAGGTCAATACAACTTATTGCAAAGGAGTCATCGCCTATTCCGTAAATTAAGAATAGTTTTATCGACCTGACATCACATAATTAAGCGGTTATTACATAATAACCGCCGATTTTTTATTTCAAAAAATTAATTAAAAATCAGTCTTTTAAAGGATTTAATAAAATGCGACAGAGATAACATTAAGTAATTTTAAATTCCCTTAAAAATAAAACCACAAAAACAATACGGCTATAGCACCGTAATACCCATCGCGGGTCAGTCAGTATAAATCACCAGGTGATTATGCTGGCTTCAGGATTTTTATTTCTAAGGGAACGACTATGAATATATTGGGTTATCTCCAGAAGGTTGGCCGCGCGTTAATGGTGCCGGTCGCCACATTGCCCGCCGCAGCGATTTTAATGGGTATCGGGTATTGGATTGATCCCAATGGTTGGGGAAGTTCTAACGCCCTTGCGGCGTTATGCATTCAGTCCGGGGCCGCCATTATCGATAATATGGGCGTGCTTTTCGCTGTAGGTGTCGCTTATGGCATGTCAAAAGATAAAGACGGCGCTGCAGCGCTAGCGGGTTTCGTGGGTTTTCTCGTTTTAACCACGCTGTGTTCACCGGCCGCCGTCGCAATGATCCAGAAGATTCCTGCAGATCAGGTACCTGCTGCTTTCGGCAAGATTAAAAACCAGTTTATCGGCATTATGGTTGGTATCATTGCCGCCGAACTTTATAACCGCTTCAGCAGCATCGAACTGCCAAAAGCACTCTCCTTCTTCAGTGGACGCCGACTGGTGCCCATCGTCACCTCTTTCGCCATGATCGTCGTGGCCTTCGCCCTGATGTTTATCTGGCCGGTGGTATTTAGCGGCCTGGTGAGCTTTGGTGAGCATATCCAGAAGCTTGGTTCGTTCGGTGCCGGGGTCTATGCCTTCTTCAACCGCCTGCTGATTCCAGTCGGTTTACACCATGCGCTCAACTCGGTGTTCTGGTTTGATGTCGCTGGAATTAATGATATTCCCAACTTCCTCGGCGGCGCGCAGTCGCTTGCCTCAGGTAAAGCGGTACTCGGTATCACTGGTCGCTACCAGGCAGGTTTCTTCCCTATTATGATGTTCGGCCTGCCGGGCGCAGCGCTGGCGATTTATCAGTGCGCGCGTGCGGAAAACAAAGCCAAAGTGCTGGGTATTATGATGGCTGGTGCCTTTGCCGCCTTCTTTACCGGCATTACCGAACCGCTGGAATTTTCCTTCATGTTCGTTGCGCCGGTACTGTACCTTATCCACGCTGTCCTGACCGGCATCTCGGTATTCATCGCCGCCAGCATGCACTGGATTGCCGGTTTTGGCTTTAGCGCTGGTTTAGTCGATATGGTGCTCGCCTCCCGCAACCCGCTCGCCACGCAATGGTATCTGCTGATCCCAATGGGCCTGGTGTTCTTTGTTATCTACTACCTGGTCTTCCGCTTCACCATCATCAAATTTAACCTAATGACGCCGGGCCGCGAACTGTCTGTGGACGGTAGTTGCGCCGATGGCGAAGACCTCAATGTTAGTGAAAACAAAGAGCAAAGCGCTGCGGCACTGGCTCGCCAGTATATTGCGGCCATCGGCGGCTCTGATAACCTGACCGCTATCGATGCCTGTATCACTCGCCTGCGTTTAGGTGTTAAAGATGCCGCTCTGGTGAACGATGCGCTGGCAAGACGCCTGGGCGCCAGCGGCGTGATTCGTCTGAACAACACTAATGTGCAGATTATCGTTGGGTTTGTAGCAGAGAAAATCGCCAATGAGATGAAAACCACCGGTCACGTCGACGCAGCAGAAGCACTGCCGGTCGCCGCGGCACCTACCGCATCCAAACCACGTACGACGACCGCCACCACGGTTATCGCCGAACTGCTCTCCCCGGTCAGCGGCGAAGTTGTCGCCTTAGAACAGGTGCCAGACGAAGCTTTTGCCAGCAAAGCGGTCGGTGACGGTATCGCCATCAGACCGACCAGCCCTATCGTCGTCTCTCCTGCAGCGGGTACGATCGTCAAAATCTTCAATACCAATCACGCGTTCTGCCTCGAAACCGAAAAGGGTGCGGAGATTGTGGTCCACATGGGACTGGATACCGTCGCGCTGGATGGTCAGGGGTTTAAGCGGTTAATTGAAGAAGGCGCAGAAGTCGTCGCAGGGCAGCCCATCCTTGAGATGGATCTTGAGTTTCTCAATGCAAATGTGCGTTCGATGATTAGCCCGGTGGTGTGTAGCAACATTGAAGACTTCGCCTGTCTGGAAATCAAGGCACAAGGCCAGGTTATTGCCGGGCAAACGTTGCTCTATGAGATTAAGGGATAAACTTACAGACAAACTTGGTTTAGATAGGGTGCCGTATTCTTGTCGGGTGGCGGCTAACGCCTTACTTGACCTACAAAACCATTAATATCAGCAGATTATACACACCCCGCAGGCCCGGTAAGGCGCTAGCCGCCACCGGGCAATTCCTGAGACGCACACTTTGTTAGCAATCTGAGACACTCTGTACCTGAACTTCGCGTTTTTTCAGGCTAATAATGGTCAGCGCCAGCACGATAAGCACGATACCTGCGCCTTCCACCAGCCCGGGGTTTTCCCCTAACAGCCACCAGGAAAAAAGTACACCGCAGACCGGCACCGCCAGGGTACTCAACCCCGCGACGCTGGCGGGCAAATTACGCAATACAAACAGCCATAGACACCAGGCCAGCGCTGTCGCCAGAACGGCGCTATATCCCAACGCCCAAAACACGCCGGGTTGCCAGTCAATGCTGCGCTGCGGCACCAGCCACGCCACCGCGCTCATCACCAGCGCGCCATACAACATCTGCCAGGTCGTCAACGCCAGCAAATCAACATGCGGATAGCGGACATACATCCGCTTTACCACAATCGCACTGGCTCCCCAGCTCATCCCGGAGAGGATCGCCAGTAGCGCGCTTTTCATTGATGAAAAATCAAGTTGCCACGGTTGCAGCACCAGCAATAAGCCGCATGCTGCCACCCCAATCGCAGCATACTGCAACCGCCGCATGCGCTCGCCTAAAAACAGCGCCGCCATAATCACCACCCAAAACGGCATGGTATAGCTCAGAATAGCGACCTTCCCGGCACCACCGCTAACTAACGCCCACTGTGCTAACCCCACCATACCGCAGGTCTGCAACAGGGCAATCGCCAGCGTATAGCCAAACGGCGTTGGCTGCATCCCGCGCCCGCGTAGGAACAAAACGATAAGCAGCAAAGCGGCACCCAAAATACAGCGTAGCGCGGTAAAATCGAACGCGCCGATATAGAGCGTCACCTGCTTCATCGCAATCCAGCTGTAGCTCCAGATAAGCGTCAGAATAATCAGGCCGCCGAAGGCCCGCAGGCTGCTGTTCCCTGCCATAGTTATCATCTATCCGTTATGAAGATTTTGCGGGCACTATACTCGCTTTACTGACGGGGCGATAAACCAAAAGCGGCGACGAAGGAGGTTCGTCGCCGCAGAGCAGAGAAAGCGGGGATAAATCTAAATCTTACTTACGCCGGGCGCACGCCCAGGGTGTGGCAAATCGCGTAGCTCATTTCCGCGCGGTTCAGCGTATAGAAGTGGAAATCCTTGACCCCTTCGCGGCTTAAAATCTTCACCATGTCCATGGCGATGTTCGCGCCCACCAACTGACGGGTTTCGGCGTCATTGTCCAGACCTTCGAACATTTTCGACATCCACGTCGGGATCCGCACATTGGTCATATCGGCAAACTTTTTCGCCTGTTTAAAGTTCGAGACCGGCAGAATGCCCGGGATTATTTCCACGTCGATTCCCGCTGAGACGCAGCGGTCGCGAAAACGCAGATAGCTTTCGACATCAAAGAAGAACTGGGTGATCGCGCGGTTTGCACCCGCATCCACTTTACGTTTCAGGTTGAGCAGGTCAGCCTGGGCGCTTTTGGCTTCCGGGTGGACTTCCGGATAGGCCGCAACGGAGATATCAAAATCCCCGACCTCTTTGAGCAGAGTGACCAGATCGGCTGCGTACATATCTGGCTTACCGCTGCCCGGCGGCAGGTCGCCACGCAGAGCAACGATATGGCGGATTCCGCTATCCCAGTAATCCTGGGCAATGGCGCGCAGCTCATCGCGGCTGGCATCAATACAGGTCAGATGCGGCGCGGCTTCCAGACCGGTACGATCCTTAATGCCTTTGATAATACTATGGGTACGGTCACGTTCACCGGAATTGGCACCGTAGGTAACGGAGACAAACTTCGGCTTCAGGCTGCTCAAGCGATCGATGGATTTCCACAGGGTTTGCTCCATTTCACTGGTGCGCGGCGGAAAGAATTCAAAGGACACATTAATCTGACCCTGCACTTCCGCCAGGCTCTGATTCAGGGCTTCCCGCTGATTGGCGTGAAAAAAGCTCATACCTTACCTCATCAATCGCATTTTATTGTTTGTTGTGTTCGCGAACTTCTATACGTTTAGACGTCCAGATGTAAAAATGACGGAAAAGAGCGCAGGCGTCAATAGAAAAATCTGCGTAAAGAGTGAGGAATATTCAGGCAAGTTGAAAAAAGCTCATCTGTTTTCGAGCCGCTTGACCTGCGCCTGTCAACCAGCAGCAGCAAACTCTCAGCAAATTAGGATTTTTTTATCCGCACAATTTTGAAGCACTTCAAATAATCACAATTTCCCCCGATCCGATGATGAAAATGAGGTTGCGATGAAATCAGCCTTGTCCCACGATAAGTATAACGTTCTACTAAAACGTTCTACTTAATAAAAATAACGCAACATTGCGTCTTCATCGGGGGAATCAGCATGGGTCTGATATCAGGGTTCATAAAGTCATTATCAAAATTGTCGATGATTGGCCGGGCATTAATGCTGCCAATCTCACTTCTGCCCGCGGCGGGCTTACTGCTGGCTTTCGGCGATAAATTCCATTTACCGCTGATGATGAACGCAGGCGGGGTCATCTTTGATAACCTCCCGATGCTGTTCGCTATCGGTTCTGCGGTTGGTCTGGCATCGGAATCAGGTATCGCCGCGCTTTCCGCCGCCGTTTCCGTTTTCGTCACCAATATCACCATCGGTACCGTGCTGAGCATTACGCCGGAGATGGCGTCCCAGGGCGGAAAATATGCCATGGTGGTCGGCATCCCCACGCTGCAAATGGGGGTCTTTGGCGGGTTAATTTGCGGCATCCTTGCCGCCTGGTGCTACAACCGCTTCCACTCATTGCAGCTGCCTGAGTTCCTGGGTTTCTTTTCCGGCAAACGTTTTGTGGCAATCGCCACCGCCTTCCTGTCATTTATTCTTGGCCTGCTGCTGCCGTATATCTGGGAGCATATCCAGTCGGGCATCGATGCATTATCGGTAGTCATCAACGGCGATAACCAGGCGGCGTCGACCTTTATCTTTGGTCTTGTTGAACGTGCGCTCATCCCGCTCGGCCTGCACCATATCTGGTATCCCTCTTTCTGGTACTCTTTCGGCGACTTTACAACCCAGAGCGGCCAAATGATCCACGGCGACCAGACTATCTGGTTCAAAATGCTGGAAGAAGGCGTGAAATCGTTCAGTTCCGATAGCTATCAAAACGCCGGTAAATTCATGCAGGGCGAATTCCCGCTGATGCTGTTCGCGCTGCCGGCAGCCTGCCTGGCGATGTACCATGAAGCGCATACCAAAAATAAGAAAATCGCGGCCGGTATTCTCTTTTCCGCCGCCCTGACCTGCTTCCTGACAGGTATTACCGAACCGGTTGAATTCACCTTTATTTTCGTCGCCCCGATTTTGTATGTGTTCAACGCCATCATGGCGGGCCTGTCTTATATGGCCATGTACCTGCTGCACGCACATATCGCCAAGTCGTTTTCTGCCGGGCTTATCGACTACATCTCCTTTGGCATCCTGCCATCGTTGAATGGCTACCAGACCAACTTCCTGAGCGCAGTGTTTGTTGGCGTGCCGATGGCGCTGATTTATTATTTCACCTTCCGTTTCGTCATCCGTCGTTTTGATGTTAAAACACCGGGCAGAACTGAAGTGACCGTGACCGCTGATGACAAAACCGATGCCGAGCTGGCAACGGAGATCATCAACCTGCTCGGCGGCGCGAAAAATATTGATTCTGTCGGTTCCTGCATCACCCGACTTCGCCTGGAAGTTGCCCAGCGAGACGCTGTCGATAAAGATGGCCTGAATGGAATTGGCGCACGCGGGGTGGTATTTGTCGGCGATAATGGCATCCAGGTTATTTTTGGTGCCAGAGCGCAATTTATCGCACAAACCCTGTCGGGGATGATTGGCAAATAATCAGAAGGTGTTATGGTGTGGAAGATCGCCCGTCCCTGGCAGGCGATCTTCTTCTATCTGACTGTCATAAAAGAGTTTTCAGGGAGAGATTTTGAAGAAAGTCAGCATCATTGATGTCGCTAAAATGGCGGGGGTTTCCGTTTCGACGGTATCGTTAGTACTGCGTCAGAAAGGGAAAATATCCGAAGCCACCATTGAAAAAGTCAATGCTGTTATCAACGAACTGGGGTACGTCCATAACGTTGCCGCTGCGAACCTGCGCTCGAATACCTCCAATCTTATCGGCCTGATATTGCGCGATTTCAGCGACAGCTTTTCTATCAAAGTCATGGCCAGCATCGTGCAGGAACTGGAAACCCAGGGTTATATGGTTTTCCTCGGCCAGCCGCGCGACGATAGTGAATATCTCGAACGTTGCTTACTCTCTTTCAAACAGCAGGGCGTCGCAGGGGTGATTTATCTGGCCTCCGACTCCGCCACCTTGCCCACCCCGCTGCTTCAGTACCCGCTTCCGCTGGTTATCGTGTCACAGACGCCGCTGGCAGAAAGTTGCAATCAGGTTGTTCGCGATAACCGCCAGGCGGCGAGCCTTGCCACGCGCTATTTGATCGAACGCGGGCACCGTTACATTGCCTATATTGGCGGTCAGGAAAACGATCTCATCCGCCAGCAGCGCCTGTTGGGTTTTCGCTCCGTGCTGGACAAGTACGACATGACGATGCGCGACGAATTCATGCCGGCATGCAGTAACGATACCCAGGCCGCCAGCGTTGCCACGCGCCAGCTGCTCGAGAAAAACAACGCCATCACCGCGTTGCTCTGCCACTCCCCGGACGCCATGATCGGTTGCCTCAGCGGGATTAACCAGGTGGGGCGAACCGTCGGTAAAGATGTATTCCTTACCCAACAGGTTGCGCTGGTCGGCTTTGAAGACATGATGCACGTGAATTTGACCTCACCCTCCTTTACTTACGTCTCTTCGGCTAGCGAAGAAACCGGGCGTCAGGCGGCAACCCTGATAACGCGGAAGATCAAAGAGCCAACGCTGCAAACGCAGAGCATCACGCTTTCCGGGCAACTGGTGGCGAGAGAATCCGCCTGATGCGCTAGCGAGCCGCCAGGCAGTTATCCAGCAGAGGAAGCCATTTTTGAACGGATTCATGACTGTGCGGGGCGTAAATGACGCCGAGCCCCAGCGGCATCCGCTCTCCTTCATGCAGTTGGCAAAAAACCACGCCCTGGCGCTGAATAGCAGAAAATGACGCCGGCAGCAGGATCATCCCCTCCCCACGCGCAATTCGCGCCAGCAGGACATCATGCTCTGCCGGTTCCTCCACATAGCCCGGCGTATAGCCTGCGCGGTCAAAAATGCGCCGCGTATAGTCAAAAAAGGCCGGATTACGCTCACGCTTAAACCAAAACAGCGGTCGATGATCAAGCGCGCTTAACATGAGATTTGCCCGTTCGGACTCTGGCCAGGATGCAGGCAACGCCGCAATGAGCGGTTCGCGATACGGCAAAGGATGCAGACTCAGCCCCTCGGTATTCAGCGGCAGCGCCACCAGCGCCGCATCAAGCTTACCTTTTCGCACCAGTTGGGCCAGGGCCGGTGATGATTGCCGGGTGATATGCAAAGCGCTCGAATAATCACTCAGTGCGGACTCTACTGCGGCAAAAATACCTTGCTCAAAGGCCGTCGTTAGCCCCAGACGCAGGGGCTGATGCGAATATTCAGAGAGCTGGCCCAGCGCGGCCAGAGTGCGATCCTGAAGATCCAGCAGCGGCTGAATAATGTCCAGCACCCGCCGCCCCTCATCGGTAAGAATCAGGCCTTTGGTGTGACGCAAAAACAACGTCACCCCCAGCTGCGTTTCCAGATGGCGGATATGACGGCTTAGCGGCGGCTGCGAAATAAATAGCCGCTGCGCCGCCCGACTGATGTTGTTCTCCTGTGCGACGACGGCAAAGTAGCGCAGCAGGCGAATATCCAGAGTGTGTATACACATAATCATTCAAGATACATCGAGGCGGCAAGCGAATGAATCCCCAGTCACGTACAAGTAGTACGTGACTGGGGTGAATGAACGCAGCCAACAAAGAGGCAGCTTGAAGGATGAAGTGTATAAACGTGAATTTGTCATACTGAAAAGGTATCACGAAAAGGGTATTACTCAAGCCCGGCAAACTCCCCTAACCTTCCTCACAACGCATAATCACCATGAGGAAAGAACATGACCAGCGTTCGTTTTACCACCGGACTTGAGATGCTGCAGCGCGTGGATGGCAAAGGCGGCGATGCCGTCGTTAACAGCCTGAAAGATATCGCCCCCGATTTTTCCCGCTATCTGATCGAGTTTCCCTTCGGCGACATTTACGCCAGGCCGGGGCTTGATTTACGTAGCCGGGAAATCGCCACCATCGCCGCACTAACGGCCCTCGGCAACGCCGCACCGCAGCTAAAAGTACATATTGCCGCCGGATTAAATGTCGGCCTGACGCAAGAAGAAATCACGGAAGTCATAATGCAGATGGCAGTCTATGCCGGGTTCCCGGCGGCCCTGAATGGCCTGTTTGCCGCCAAAGAGGTTTTCGCGACGCACTGATCGTTTCAGGCCGGGCTAACCGCCCGGCCTGAGGTTCTTATTTCTTCACATCGACGATGCGCATACCGTTAAGCTGTTCATCTGTTATCTTATTTCCGGCTTTGAAGTAATCCACGACCGCATTTGAAACGTAGTAGCCGCCAGAAGTATTACGCGCCTGCCCTTGGGTAAACGCAGCAAATCCATCGCCACCATCGGCAAGGAAGCTATTGGTAGCAATATGATAAACCGCCGCATCCTCAACCGGTTTGCCGTTTAACATGAATGATACAACGCGCTGACCTACCGGTTTGCTGCTGTCGTAGTGCATTTCCAGACCTTTAGAGACCTGCAGTACGCCGTTGCTCAACCCTGCACCGTGTTCCATCAGGTTACGCAGTTGCTTCCCGCTCAGATTCATCGTCACCAGCTCATTAGGGAATGGGAAGGTGCTGATAACAGCCCCCATGCTTACCGCTCCGGCAGGAATTTCATTACGAATACCACCCGAGTTAGTTAACGCCAGCTGCGTTTCCTTACCTGCCGCCTGCATCAATGCATCTGCGGCAAGATTGCCCAGCGGCGAAGAGACGCCATAAGCACGGGTCAGTTCGACGGGCGACTGAGTAATAACCTGCTGCACCACCTGATCCAGTTTCTTATTCCAGCCATCAATGACCTGCTTCGTCTGCGGGTCGGGCTGCCACTCATCGGCATAAATGGTTTTCAGCTCGAAGCTCTTCACCGCAAACTGATGCGGCTTCTCCTGATAATCCAGCACCAGCTTACCGACGTCGATGCCGCCGCTATCGGTGGAGAGGATCAGCGTATTGCCGACCTTGATCGGTTCTGGCGTCCCTACATGAGCGTGGCCGGTGATCAAAACGTCCAGCCCTTTTACCTGACCTGCGGTCTGAATATCTTTATCCAGCGCACGGCGCACATCGGTGCCACCCTGGCTCGACTGACGCGCCGGAACGCCTTCATGAATCAGCGCAACGGTCAGATCCACTTTTCCCTTAAGTTCATCGATATAGTGTTGCAACCATTTAATCTCATCGCGCGCTTCAATACCGACCCGCGTCGCGGCGGACACCGTATCATCAAAGGCAAAAACGCCGTGCAGGCCAATCACGCCGATTTTCACGCCATCTTTTTCGATAATGGTATACGGTTTATCCCAGAACGATTTTTGACTGTTTTGATAAAAAATATTGCCCTGCACAATCGGGAATTTGGCCTGGCTAAGTTGTAAAAGCGTATTGTCCCAGCCGTGATCGAATTCATGATTACCGATGGTTGCCGCATCATAGGGCATGGTATTCATAATATCGATAATCGCTTTGCCTTTGGTCAGGCTGCTGATATAGGGGCCGGTAAAATAATCTCCAGCATCAAAAAACCAGGTCGCGCTATTTTTTGCTTTTTCTTGTTTCACCATCGTCGTGATATTCGCCCAACCGCCAATATCCCGTTTACCGTCTGCAATCCACGGCACTTTATAGGGTTCAACATGGGCATGAAGGTCGTTGGTATAAATAATGGTGACATCTTTGGCGCATGCCCAGAAAGGCAAAGTCAGCAGGATGGCGGCGCTAATTGTTTTTAATTTCATCGGAGTTCCTTTCAGAAGTAAAGAACCGCTAAGTTACGTTCTGAAAGACTTTTTTATGTGAGTGCTCTCACATCTCAATACCACACGAGCACGGCAGAATTAACGACCTGTAAAAATCGTTGGTATTCGCCTGCAAAACGTTCGGCTGCCGCAACTTGGGTCTGGCGAATTCCACCGACTACCATTATCCGGACTATCGGCTGGGTTATCCGGCACTCTGCTGCGAAGCCTGCGGCAGCTACCCGCCTTTATTTAATGATGCGGAATTCGGATTCTGGTTATCGGCTTATTTGACGGCGTATGCCCACGAGGTCCCTTTTCAGGGAAAGCACGCAGGGGAAAATCGAAAGATGGTTTGCTCTCTGGCTCATTCCCGGAGAGAAAAGCAAACGATACCCGCGCTGACGGCCAGCCGACGTTTCACGAAATGGCTGGAAAAGAGACCAGAATTCACGCAAAGCGCCCTGTTTTCCGCAGGGCGGGTGACGCAAATACTGGCCTCACTGGCTCAGAAGTATAACGCGGCGCTTACAGCAGCTGCGCCAGACGATTGATATCGGACTGAATCGCCCCGGCGGTCACATCACGACCGGCGCCTGGCCCACGGATCACCAGCGGATTATCACGATACCAGCGGCTCTCAATAGCAAAGACGTTATCACACGGCAGCAGTGCCGCCAGCGGATGCTCTTCGCGCACCGCTTCAACGCCGACACGGGCTTTACCATTAGCGTCGAAACGCGCGACATAACGCAGCACCAGGCCCATTTCACGCGCTGCTTCCAGACGCTGTAGCATCTGCTCGTTCAGCTCTTCGCCATTCTCAAAGAAGTGATCGACGGAGCCCTCTTCGCAGTGGGCTGGTACCAGCGACTCCACGCGCACCTGATCCGGCTCGATGTTGTAACCGGCTTCACGCGCCAGAATCACCAGCTTACGCATCACGTCTTTCCCTGAAAGATCCACGCGCGGATCGGGCTCGGTCAGCCCCTGCTGCCAGGCCTGATCGACAAGGTCGGTGAACGGCACGGTGCCGTCAAATTGCAGGAACAACCACGAAAGCGTGCCGGAGAAAATGCCGCTCAGCGCCAGGATATTATCGCCGCTATCAATCAGATCGCGCACCGTGTGGTTGACCGGCAGCCCGGCACCGACGGTGGCGTTGTACAACCAATGACGGCCCGTTTTCTCAAACGCGTCATGAATCTGCCGATATTTACTGCTGCTACTGGCACCCGCCAGCTTATTGGCGCTAATAACGTGGAAGCCATGGCTGGCGAAATCGAGGTACTGATCGGCCAGTTGCTCGCTGGCGGTCACGTCCAGCACCACTAAATCATCGTACGGATGCGCACGCATCCACAGGAACAGCGACTCTTCATCCTGTTCAACGGCTTCATCATTAAAGAAAGCCAGCGCGCGACTGGCGTCCAGGCCTTCATAATTGAGCAAGCTGCGGCGGCTATCCACTACCCCGGCGAGAATAAACTCGAAACCGGTGCGAGCGGAGAGCGTAGTCTGCTCGCGGGCAAACAGCTCCAGCCAGCGGGAACCGATATTGCCTTTACCAAACAGCACCAGACCAATGCGCTTTTCCGCACGGAACAGCGACTGATGCAGGCCCTGAATCAGGCTTTCGGTTGGTCCGGCACGCAGCACCGCGACCAGGCTGATGCCCTCTTCAGATTGCCAGGTAAACTCCACTGGCTGGCCTTTGAGCTGCTGCCAGAAACGGTGGCAGTGCAGCGGATTACGGGTCACGCCAGCACCAACCATCGCCACCAGCGCCAGCTTCTGGCGCAGGCGCAGTTCGCCCGGCAGCCCCGCTTCATCCAGCAGCTTAAGCGCGCTATCGGCCACTTCAGAGGTGTAGCAGAACTGCAGCAGCTTACGGTCGGCGTGTACACCCACCGCCAGCGGGCGCAGCTGGGCGCGTTTTAAAATCGCATCCAGATCTTTATGCGCCAATTTGAAATCCTGGCCGCCGGGCACCTGAAACTCAATCAGGCAGACATCATCATGACTGGTGACAATCCGCGCCCCGGTGCCGGAAGCCAGCACGCGTTCGATACGCGTAGAGCCTTGATCCGGCGTATAGCTACAGCGTAATTGTAAATCGATATCGCTGCCGGATACCGGCTGTAATGTACGGGCATGCAGCACCGGCGCCGCCAGACGGGCCAGTTCGCTGGCCTCATCAAGGCGCAGCAGCGGCAGCAGGCAGGCATCTTTCACCTTACGCGGGTCAGCACTGTAGACCCCGGCCACGTCGCTCCAGATAGTGACGCGAGTCGCCCCGGCCAGCGCGCCGATTTGGGTAGCGGAATAGTCGGAGCCGTTACGCCCCAGCAGCACGGTTTCCCCGGCGTTGTTACGCGAGATAAAGCCGGTCACCACCAGACGTTTGTTCGGATGCTGCGCCATCAGCTGCTGTAAAAGCGGATAAGATAAACCTTCATCCACCTGCGGCTGCGCGGAGCGTTCGGCGCGTAAGAAACTGCGCGCATCCAGCCATGCGGCTTCCACGCCGAGATGATTCAGCACCGCCGCCATCAGGCGAGCTGACCAGACTTCGCCGTGGCCGACGACTTCGGCATATATCGCGTCCGTCACGCCGCTATCAAGCAGCCCGGCCAGGCGCTCAAGATCGTGAATAAACGTGGCGATCAGCGCGTCGGCAGCGTCTGCCGACAGCAGCCCGGAAATCAGCTCCGTCTGGTAACGACGAAGCGACTGTTGCACTTGATGCGCAGAGAGACGATCGGTTTGGCTGAGCTTCAGCCAGCTGATCAACTGGTTGGTGGTACTGCCGGCGGCGGACACGACCATCATATCGCCCACCTGCGAATACTCCGTCATGATCCCCGCGACGCGCAGGTAACATTTCGCATCCGCTAAACTACTCCCACCAAATTTGTGCAGTTGACGACCTTTCGCCCCTGCCTGCGCAATCACACTCATGTTTATTCCTCGTTTGCTGCCCGGAAGCCATTTTCCAGGTCGGCAATTAAATCTTCACCATCTTCAATACCGGTCGAAATACGCAGAAGCGTCTCTGAGATCCCCGCCGCCGCACGCGCCTCAGGCGCCATGCCCGCGTGGGTCATCGTCGCCGCATGGGAAATCAGACTTTCTACGCCCCCCAGCGATTCCGCCAGCGTAAACAGCGATAATCCGCTCAGGAAACGACGCAGCGTCTGCTCATCGCCATCCAGCTCGAAGCTTAGCATCGCGCCAAAACCTTTTTGCTGACGCGCCGCAATCTCATGCCCCTGGTTTTCCGGCAAGGACGGATGGTACAGTTTTTTCACCAGCGGTTGGGTTTGCAGATAATCGACAATCGCCTGCGCATTGCGCTGCGCCACTTCCATACGCGGAGAGAGCGTACGTAAACCGCGCAGCAGCAGGTAGCTATCAAATGCGCCGCCGGTGACGCCGATATT
Source organism: Klebsiella sp. RHBSTW-00484 (assembly GCF_013705725.1). Lineage (NCBI taxonomy): Bacteria > Pseudomonadati > Pseudomonadota > Gammaproteobacteria > Enterobacterales > Enterobacteriaceae > Klebsiella > Klebsiella sp. RHBSTW-00484. The sequence goes on from NZ_CP055481.1 coordinate 6,136,491, forward strand.
ATTCGCCCACCATGCCAGTTCGGTGACAATCGCCGGATCTTTAGCGATAACCACCCCGGCCACCACATCAGAGTGACCGTTCAAATATTTGGTGCATGAATGCAACACCAGATCGGCACCCAGCGCCAGCGGATTCTGCAATGCCGGGCTCAGGAAGGTGTTATCCACTACGCTCACCGCACCAGCCTCACGCGCCAGCCCGCAGATTTTCGCAATATCCACAACTCTCAGCAATGGATTACTTGGGCTTTCGACCAGAACCAGCTTGGGTTTTTCCGCCAGCGCGGCGCTCAACGCCTGCTCGTCATTCTGATCGACAAACAGCACGCGATAACAACCCCGTTTCGCCAGGCTATCAAACAGACGATAGCTGCCGCCGTAACAGTCGTGCGGCGCCACCAGCACATCGCCTGGTTTCAGGAATACCGTGGTGACCAGCAGAATCGCCGACATCCCGGTATTGGTGAGAACAGCCCCCGCGCCGCCCTCTAGCTCTGCCAGCGCACGCTGCACCACATCACGGGTCGGGTTACCGCGACGAGAATAGTCGTGAGCGCGAGGTTCGTTAAATCCGGTGAAGTTATAGGTGCTGGAGAGGTGAATCGGCGGGACAACGCAACCGTACTGCTCGTCGTCATTTAAACCGCTACGCACTGCGATGGTGGCCTGTTTACGCGTCATGTTGGGGAGTTCCTGGCTGAATCGGTGAAAAGTCAGGCTTCAGAGTAAACATAGTTATAATAGACGTCAATACATCTGGACATCTAAACTTCTTTGCGTATAGATTGAGCAAACAGGAAATAGCCGTTAAAATTATATGCATTAGCGCACATCCGTAGCGGCTTGTTTGGTGTCAGACGCGCCCCTCTACGGTAAACTACGCGCAATTATGGCCTGAACTCGCGTTCCTGGCCCTTAACTAATGAATAGAGGATTAAAGGTAACTCATGGCTGAATGGAGCGGCGAATATATCAGCCCATACGCTGAGCACGGTAAGAAGAGTGAACAAGTAAAGAAAATTACGGTTTCCATTCCTCTGAAGGTGTTAAAAATCCTCACCGATGAACGCACGCGTCGTCAGGTGAACAACCTGCGTCACGCTACCAACAGCGAACTGCTGTGTGAAGCGTTCCTGCATGCCTTTACCGGTCAACCGTTGCCTAACGATGAAGACCTGCGTAAAGAGCGCAGCGATGAAATCCCGGAAGCGGCGAAACAGATTATGCGTGAAATGGGTATCGACCCGGATACGTGGGAATACTAAATCACTGAGAGCGGCCAGGGAAACCAGCCGCTCTTTTTATATGTATAACAAGGACGTTATGCCATGAAGTATTGTGTTCTGGCGCTTAGCCTGGCGTTGACCTTCTCCGCGCATGCCTGGGAACCGCAGACCGGCGATATCGTTTTTCAAATCTCCCGGTCATCACAAAGCAAAGCTATCCAGCTGGCGACTCATTCCGATTACAGCCACACCGGCATGGTCGTGATTCGCAATAAAAAACCCTACGTCTTTGAAGCCGTTGGGCCGGTGGTTTACACGCCGCTGCAAAAGTGGGTCGCGCAGGGTGAGGACAGCAAATACGTCGTCCGACGCGTGCGCGGTGGGCTTACCGCTACGCAGCAAAAACAGCTGGCGCAAACGGCAAAACGCTACCTCGGTCAACCTTACGATCTCTTCTTCTCATGGAGCGACGAGCGTCAGTACTGCTCCGAGGTCGTGTGGAAGGTGTATCACCGCGCCCTGGCGCTACAGGTGGGTAAACTGCAAAAGCTGAGTGAGTTCGATCTCAGCTCCCCGGCCGTTCGCGCCAAACTCAAAGAACGTTATGGTCAGAATATCCCGCTGAACGAAACCGTGATCTCGCCGCAGGCGCTATTTGACGCCCCGCAACTGGAAACCGTAGAAAAAAACTGGCCGCTGTTCTCCTGGTAACCGATCACGAAAAACCTGTTCATCGCATGGGTGTGCTTTCTACTGTATGGCTGCGCCACCTACCCGCAGGCCATCAAACCCACGACAGAAAAACCGTCTCTCGGGCCAGAAATCTATATCGTCAATCACGGCTGGCATACAGGAATTATCCTGTCTGCCGACGACGTAAACACGATTCTGCCGCAGCTTAAAACGCGTTTCCCCCAAGAGGTACAATGGTATGAAATCGGCTGGGGCGATAAGGGCTTTTACCAGTCTCAGGAGATAACCAGCCGGCTTACGCTCCAGGCGATGTTCTGGTCATCCGGTGCGGTGATGCACGTTGTCGCCTTTTCCGGGACGCCCGAGCGCTATTTTTCCGGCAGCACGATGGCTGAATTAAGCCTGAGCGCAAGCCAGAACAGCAGTCTACTGCGCTACATTGGCCGCAGCTTTTCCCGCGATGAAACAGGCAAGCTGATACCGTTAAAAAAAGGGATCTACGGCGACAGCCAGTTTTACGCGGCAAATGGCCGTTATGGGATACTCAATACCTGTAATAAATGGACGGCAAAGGGGCTGGAAAGCGCGGGGATGACGATTAATCCCTCGCTAAAACTGACGGCGGGAAGCGTGATGAAGGCCGTGGAGAAGAATAAAGGTTGTCTGAATTTGTACTGCTATCCTCTGTAAAACAGAGACAAAAAAGCCGCCCTGAGGCGGCTTCTTCTTCAGCAAATTACTTGCTGGTACCCGGCACGCTGAAACGCTTGTTGAAGCGGTCAACACGGCCACCGGTAGCAACATCACGCTGTTTGCCGGTGTAGAACGGGTGGCATTTACCGCACACGTCGAGGTTCAGGTCGTGACCTACGGTAGAACGGATTTTTATGACGTTACCGCAAGAGCAGTTTGCAGTAACTTCGTCGTATTTCGGATGAATATCTTTTTTCATGGGAGAACCTCAGTTAAGGCCGCGTCGCTCTTCCAGCCCTAACGCCAGACACCACGCGATGTTAATAATTTCCCGTCGCTATTCCGCTATGCGAAATCCCCGGGTAATAGATTTTGATGCTGCACAAAGCACATCAAAGGCGGCGAATCATACAGAATTTGACCAGCATATGCAAACTGATCCGCGAGCCCTTATCACAATGTGTATACTAACCCGCCAGATTTCAAGTCAGGAAGATTAAATGCCCGTCGCTCACGTTGCCCTGCCCGTTCCGCTGCCCCGCACTTTTGACTATTTGCTGCCTGACGGTATGCCGGTCAAAGCGGGCTGTCGCGTGCGCGTCCCGTTCGGCAAGCAGGAGCGCATCGGCATCGTAACGGCGATCAGCGAGCGCAGCGAATTACCGCTCAATGAGCTCAAACCGGTTGCTGAAGTCCTCGACGCCGAGCCCGTCTTCTCCTCTTCCGTCTGGCGACTGCTGCTGTGGGCAGTGGATTACTATCATCATCCGATTGGCGATGTGTTATTCCACGCGCTACCGATCATGTTGCGCCAGGGGAAACCCGCCAGCGCGACGCCGATGTGGTACTGGTTTGCCACCGAGCAAGGGCAAGCGGTTGATATCAATAGTCTTAAACGCTCACCAAAACAACAGCAGGCGCTGGCAGCACTGCGTCAGGGGAAAATCTGGCGTCATCAGGTTGCCGAGCTGGAATTTAACGACGCCGCGCTACAGGCGCTGCGGGGTAAAGGTCTTACTGAGCTGGCCAGCGAAGCGCCTGGTATCACCGACTGGCGAACAAGCTTCTCGGTACCCGGCGAGCGCCTGCGCCTCAATACTGAACAAGCGACCGCCGTTGGCGCGATTCACAGCGCCTCAGACAGCTTTTCCGCCTGGCTGCTGGCCGGGATCACCGGGTCCGGGAAAACGGAAGTTTATCTGAGCGTTCTGGAAAACGTGCTGGCGCAGGGTCGCCAGGCGCTGGTGATGGTGCCGGAAATCGGCCTGACGCCGCAGACTATCGCCCGTTTCCGCCACCGTTTTAACGCTCCGGTAGAAGTGCTGCACTCAGGTCTTAACGACAGCGAGCGTCTTTCGGCGTGGCTAAAAGCCAAAAACGGCGAAGCGGCGATTGTGATCGGCACCCGTTCGTCGCTGTTCACCCCATTCAAAGACCTTGGGGTGATCGTTATCGACGAAGAGCACGACAGTTCTTACAAACAACAGGAAGGCTGGCGCTACCACGCTCGCGATCTGGCGGTCTGGCGCGCACATAGCGAGCAGATCCCGATTATTCTTGGTTCGGCGACCCCGGCGCTGGAAACGCTTTATAACGTTCGTCAGGGCAAGTATCACCAGTTGAAGCTAACCAAACGCGCGGGTAATGCGCGCCCGGCCCAACAACATGTTCTGGATTTAAAAGGGCAGCAGCTCCAGGCCGGGCTTTCTCCGGCGCTGATCGGCCGCATGCGTCAGCATCTGCAGGCCGATAACCAGGTGATTCTATTTTTAAATCGCCGCGGCTTCGCGCCTGCACTACTGTGTCACGACTGCGGCTGGATTGCGGAATGCCCACGCTGCGACAGCTACTACACACTGCATCAGGCCCAGCATCATCTGCGCTGTCACCACTGCGACAGCCAAAGGCCGATTCCACGCCAGTGCCCCTCCTGCGGCTCAACGCACCTGGTACCAGTGGGGCTTGGAACCGAGCAGCTTGAGCAAGCGCTGGCACCGATGTTTCCCGATGTGCCGATTTCCCGTATCGACAGGGATACCACCAGCCGTAAAGGCGCGCTCGAACAATACCTTGCAGATGTTAATCGCGGCGGCGCGCGCATTCTTATCGGTACCCAAATGCTGGCGAAGGGCCATCATTTTCCGGATGTCACCCTGGTCTCTCTATTGGACGTTGACGGAGCGCTGTTTTCCGCTGATTTCCGCTCAGCGGAGCGTTTTGCTCAGCTCTATACGCAGGTTTCGGGACGCGCAGGCCGCGCTGGTAAGCAGGGTGAAGTGATCCTTCAAACTCATCACCCGGAGCACCCACTGCTGCAAACGCTGCTCTATAAAGGATACGACGCGTTTGCCGAGCAGGCGCTAGCGGAGCGGCAGAGTATGCAACTGCCGCCATGGACCAGCCACGTTCTGATTCGCGCGGAAGATCATAATAATCAGCAAGCGCCGCTATTTTTACAGCAGTTGCGTAACCTGCTACAGGCCAGCCCGCTGGCTGACGATAAGCTCTGGGTGCTCGGCCCGGTCCCGGCGCTGGCACCGAAGCGCGGAGGCCGCTGGCGCTGGCAGATTCTGCTCCAGCATCCGTCACGCATTCGTCTGCAGCACATCGTCAGCGGGACCCTGGCGTTGATTAATACCTTACCGGAAGCGCGCAAAGTGAAGTGGGTCCTGGATGTCGATCCTATTGAAGGTTAAAGCTTCTCTTGCGAGGCGGATCGAAAAATTCAACCGCCGTCACGTTTTTCATGAAAATTCTGTAACTCTCTGGATGTACTATCTGTTAAAAATGTTGCTGATGTCAGAACGCAAGGGATGTGTCTGCGCCAGTCAGCGAGGAGAAAACAGGTGAAGCCCAAAAAACAGGTGGTTGCCGCCACGATGAAAGACGTTGCCGAGAAGGCAAACGTCTCTACGGCAACTGTATCCCGAGCGTTAATGAACCCCGATAAGGTTTCGCAGAGCACCCGTAACCGGGTAGAACAGGCGGCGCTTGAAGTCGGCTATTTACCACAATCGCTCGGGCGCAACATGAAGCGCAATGAGTCGCGCACTATCCTGGTGATTGTGCCGGATATTTGCGATCCCTTTTTTAGCGAGATCATTCGCGGCATCGAAGTCACCGCTGCGGAACAAGAGTATCTGGTGCTGATTGGCGATTGCGCTCATCAGAACCGTCAGGAAAAAACCTTTATCGATCTGATTATTACCAAGCAGATCGACGGTATGCTGCTGCTGGGTTCGCGCCTGCCCTTCGATGCGGGTGTAGAAGAACAGCGCAATCTGCCGCCGATGGTGATGGCTAATGAGTTTGCTCCTGAGCTGGAGCTACCGACAGTGCATATCGATAACCTTACCGCCGCGTTCAACGCCGTTAACTATCTGCAGGAACTGGGGCACCACCGCATTGGCTGTATCGCCGGTCCGGAAGAGATGCCGCTTTGCCATTACCGCCTGCAAGGCTACGTCCAGGCGCTGCGGCGCAGCGGAATGACAGTCGATCCACACTATATCGCTCGTGGTAATTTTACCTATGAAGCCGGAGCCAACGCGCTGGAACAGCTTCTGGCATTACCAGTACCGCCAACGGCCGTCTTCTGCCATAGCGATATTATGGCGTTGGGCGCACTCTCGCTGGCGAAACGTCGCGGGCTGAAAGTTCCTGACGATCTGTCTATTATTGGCTTTGATAACATCTCTTTGTCTGAATTTTGCGATCCGCCATTGACGACCGTCGCGCAACCGCGTTTTGATATTGGCCGCGAAGCGATGCTGCTTTTGCTGGATCAGTTGCACGGGCACAACGTCAGCAGCGGTTCTCGATTACTCGACTGCGAGCTCATCGTTCGCGGCAGTACGCGCAAAATCCGAACATAACCATCAGGCTTTCGGGCCTGCTCTTCTGGTCAAAGGCCCGCCGCTTAAGTAACATGGCGGGCTGAAAAACGAATAAGACAGCGAAACGATAGTGGCACAACGAGATTATGTACGCCGCAGCCAACCGGCTTCTTCGCGGCGCAAAAAGAGCAATCCCCGAAGCTCAAGGAACAAGCAAAGCGGCTTTTCAGCGGTTTCGCCCACTATGGTTGCGATCGCGGCGGCAGTGCTGGTGGCTTTTATCGGTGGACTGTACTTCATCACGCACCACAAAAAAGAAGAAGCTGAAGCGCTGCAAAATCGCCAGGCAACAGGTAACGGTTTACCGCCGAAGCCGGAAGAACGCTGGCGCTATATTAAAGAGCTGGAAAGTCGCCAGCCTGGCGTTCGTGCGCCTACTGAACCGACAGCTGGCGGTGAAGTCATGAAGCCGGAACAGCTGACTAACGAACAGCGCCAGCTGCTGGCGCAAATGCAGGCCGATATGCGTCAGCAGCCCACGCAGCTGACCGAAGTGCCGTGGAATGAACAAACCCCGGCGCAGCGCCAGCAAACGCTGCAGCGTCAACGTCTGGCTCAGCAGCAGGTGCAACAACAGCAGTTAGCACAGACCCAACAGCAAACTCAGGTTCAGCAGCCGCGAACTCAGCCACGAGTTGTGGAGCAACCCAAACAGGTACAGCAGCCGAAGCAAACCGCGTCAACCCAGCAGCCGTATCAGGATTTGCTGCAAACGCCAGCGCATACCAATACCGCGCAGCCTAAAACGCAGGCTGCCGCACCGGTGACCCGCGTCGAGGAAGCACCGAAAACTGCCGCGACGGAGAAAAAAGACGATCGCAGTTGGATGATTCAGTGCGGGTCCTTTAAAGGCGCTGAGCAGGCGGAAACCGTTCGCGCGCAGCTGGCATTTGAAGGCTTTTCCTCGCACATCACCACCAATAACGGCTGGAACCGGGTAGTGATCGGGCCACTGAAAGGCAAAGACAACGCCAGCAACATGATTGAACGCCTGAAGATGGCCGGACACGCAAACTGCATTCGTCTCGCCGCCAGGGGTTGAAACCCTCAAAATCCCCCCCATTTATAATTGCATTCTGCCCCGCGTAAACGCGGGGCCTCTATTCCGCTTTTGCAACCAAGGGGTCTGCTCGTGACTACAATTGTAAGTGTTCGCCGTAACGGCCATGTCGTTATTGCCGGTGATGGCCAGGCTACACTGGGCAACACCGTAATGAAGGGCAACGTGAAGAAAGTTCGCCGTCTGTACAACGACAAAGTGATCGCAGGCTTTGCTGGCGGCACCGCTGACGCCTTCACCCTATTCGAACTGTTTGAACGTAAGCTCGAAATGCATCAAGGCCACCTGGTGAAAGCCGCCGTTGAACTGGCGAAAGACTGGCGTACCGATCGCATGCTGCGCAAACTGGAGGCGCTTCTGGCCGTGGCTGACGAAAACTCATCGCTTATCATCACCGGTAATGGTGACGTTGTGCAGCCAGAAAACGACCTGATTGCTATCGGCTCCGGCGGTCCTTACGCCCAGGCCGCAGCCCGCGCCCTGCTGGAAAATACCGAACTGGGCGCACGCGATATCGCAGAGAAAGCGTTGAATATTGCAGGTGATATCTGCATATATACCAACCACTTCCATACCATCGAAGAATTGACCTCCAAAGCGTAAGGATCTCCCATGTCTGAAATGACCCCACGCGAAATTGTCAGCGAACTGGACAAACACATTATCGGCCAGGACGCAGCCAAGCGCTCCGTCGCCATCGCTCTGCGTAACCGCTGGCGTCGTATGCAGCTTAACGAAGAGCTGCGCCACGAAGTCACGCCGAAAAACATTCTGATGATCGGCCCAACCGGCGTCGGTAAAACCGAAATCGCCCGTCGTCTGGCAAAACTGGCCAACGCGCCGTTCATCAAGGTTGAAGCAACTAAATTCACCGAAGTAGGCTATGTTGGTAAAGAAGTGGATTCGATTATCCGCGATCTGACCGATGCAGCGATCAAAATGGTTCGCATGCAGTCCATCGATAAAAACCGCTACCGTGCAGAAGAGCTGGCGGAAGAGCGCATCCTTGATGTGCTGATCCCACCGGCAAAAAACAACTGGGGCCAGGCTGAACAGCCTCAGGAACCTTCTGCCGCGCGCCAGTCTTTCCGCAAAAAACTGCGCGAAGGGCAGCTCGACGACAAAGAGATTGAAATCGATCTTGCGGCTGCGCCGATGGGCGTTGAAATCATGTCCCCTCCGGGCATGGAAGAGATGACCAGCCAGCTGCAATCAATGTTCCAGAATCTGGGCGGCCAGAAGCAAAAACCGCGTAAGCTGAAAATCAAAGATGCGATGAAGCTGTTGATTGAAGAAGAAGCGGCGAAGCTGGTAAATCCGGAAGAGCTGAAGCAGGATGCTATCGATGCGGTTGAGCAGCACGGTATCGTGTTTATCGACGAAATCGACAAAATCTGTAAACGTGGCGGCAACTCTTCAGGCCCTGACGTTTCACGCGAAGGCGTACAGCGCGACCTGCTGCCGCTGGTTGAAGGCTGCACCGTCTCCACCAAGCACGGGATGGTGAAAACTGACCACATTCTGTTTATCGCCTCCGGCGCGTTCCAGGTGGCCAGCCCGTCTGACCTGATCCCAGAGTTGCAGGGTCGTCTGCCGATTCGCGTTGAGCTGAAAGCACTGACCACCCATGACTTCGAGCGCATCCTGACTGAGCCGAATGCCTCTATCACCGTGCAGTATAAAGCGCTGATGGCGACTGAAGGCGTTAATATCGAGTTCACGGAAGATGGCATCAAACGCATTGCTCAGGCCGCCTGGCAGGTCAACGAAACCACTGAGAACATCGGTGCCCGTCGCCTGCATACCGTACTGGAGCGTCTGATCGAAGATATCTCATACGACGCCAGCGAAATGAACGGTCAAAGCGTGACTATCGATGCAGAATATGTCGGTAAACATCTGGATGTTCTGGTGGCAGATGAAGATCTGAGTCGTTTTATCCTATAATCCGGTTCAATATATTTTCATCACTATAGATGGGGCTATAGATACCCAAAATAATTCGAGTTGCAGGCAGGCGGCAAAGGAATGAATCCCCAGGAGCGTACATAAGTACGTAACTGGGGTGAATGACAAATCTGCCGGGAGCAGATTTGAACGTCGCTTGCGACGGCCCGTGAGGGCGAGGCCCATGGATGGGCCGAGTCGTCCGTAGCCAACGTACCTGCAGCTTGAAGTATGAAGGGTAGAGCCCCATTTTTATTGGCCGGGACTAATGACTGAACAACCGATAAACAAAACCCAGGCCTGGCTGGAAAGCCTGCGCCCCAAAACGTTACCTCTGGCCTTTGCCGCCATCATTGTCGGCTCCGCTCTTGCCTGGCATCAGGGCAGTTTCGATCCCTGGGTTGCCCTGCTGGCAATAATTACTGCGGGCTTACTGCAAATACTCTCCAACCTCGCCAATGATTATGGCGATGCGGTAAAAGGTAGCGACAAACCTGACCGCATCGGTCCCCTGCGCGGTATGCAGAAAGGGGCGATTACTCAGGCACAAATGAAACGCGCGTTAATTCTGACCGTGGTGCTGATTTGCCTCTCTGGCCTGGCGCTGCTGTTCTCAGCCTGGCAAACCATGGCCGACTTTATCGGCTTTATGGTGCTTGGCGTGCTGGCAATTGTTGCCGCCATCACCTACACCGTCGGCACCCGACCTTACGGATACATTGGTCTCGGCGATATTTCCGTGCTGGTTTTCTTCGGCTGGCTTAGCGTTGTCGGAAGCTGGTACCTTCAGGCGCACAGCATTGAAGCGGTCATTTTCTTACCCGCGACCGCCTGCGGCCTGCTGGCTGCTGCGGTATTAAATATTAATAACCTGCGCGATATCGACAGCGATCGTGATAACGGCAAAAACACCCTCGCCGTGCGTCTGGGGCCGGTTAACGCTCGCCGCTACCATGCCTGTCTCCTCATTGGCGCTCCGCTGTGCCTGGCGCTGTTTAATCTCATCTCGCTGCATAATCCCTGGGGTTGGCTGTTCCTGCTGGCTACGCCGCTGCTGGTTAAGCAGGCGCGTTTTGTGATGCGCGAGCGCGAGCCTGTGGCCATGCGCCCGATGCTGGAAAGAACGGTAAAAGGCGCGCTGCTGACCAACCTGCTGTTTGTTATCGGAATTATTCTCAGCAAGCTGGCAGGTTAACTGACAAATATCAATTAACAATTGATGATTTTGCCAACAACACGATTCCCGAGATATACTGAAAATTCTCGCAGCAACTGAACGTTAAGCCTATGAAATACGATACTTCCGAGCTTTGTGACATCTACCAGGAGGATGTCAACGTCGTGGAACCTCTGTTCTCCAACTTTGGGGGACGGTCGTCGTTTGGTGGACAAATCATCACGGTGAAATGTTTCGAGGATAACGGGTTGCTCTACGATATGCTTGAGCAGAACGGCCGTGGTCATATCCTGTTAATCGATGGCGGTGGTTCCGTTCGACGCGCATTAATCGACGCCGACCTGGCGCGTCTGGCCGTGCAAAACGAATGGGAAGGGTTAGTGGTCTATGGCGCAGTGCGCCAGGTTGACGATCTGGAGGAGATGGATATCGGCATCCAGGCGCTGGCCGCCATTCCCGTGGGAGCCGCAGGTGAAGGCATCGGCGAAAGCGACGTTCGCGTCAACTTCGGCGGCGTCACCTTCTTCTCTGGTGACCATCTGTACGCTGATAATACCGGGATAATCCTCTCAGAGGATGCTCTGGATATTGAGTAACGCCCCCGTTCATAAAAAGGCCTTCTCTCTGAGAAGGCCTTTTTATTTCACACAAGAAATTAGTACAGCTTCTTAGCGCAATCCAACCAGTCACTTTTGAACGGACGCTTCATGCTTTCGATGGCGTCGATGATATCGTGATGAACCAGCTTCTCATTCTGAATACCAACACAGCGACCGCCAAAGCCCTGCAGCAGCAGGTCGATAGCATATGCGCCCATACGGGATGCCAGAATACGGTCATAAGGAACCGGGGAGCCACCGCGCTGGATGTGACCCAGTACGGTTGCACGGGTTTCACGACCGGTCTCTTTCTCAATGTAATCAGCCAGTTCGTGGATATCGCACATATGTTCAGTAATGGCCACAATAGCGTGTTTTTTCCCTTTAGCGATACCGGCTTTAATTTCTGTCACCAGATCATCACGGGTGTAGTCAACTTCAGGAACCATGACGAATTCACAGCCGCCGGAGATTGCTGCTGCCAGGGTCAGGTCGCCGCAGTAACGGCCCATCACTTCAACAACGGAAATACGTTGGTGAGAGGAAGAAGTATCACGCAGGCGGTCAATCGCCTCAACAACGGTGCTCAGCGCAGTAAAGAAACCGATAGTGTAGTCAGTACCTTTAATATCGTTGTCGATAGTGCCCGGCAAACCGATGCACGGGAAGCCCATTTCAGTCAGGCGCACAGCGCCCATATAAGAACCGTCACCACCGATAACGACCAGCGCATCCAGGCCGCGTTTTTTCATATTCTCAAGAGCAACTGCGCGAATGTGTTCTTCGCGAAATTCCGGGAAGCGCGCTGACCCCAGGAAGGTGCCGCCACGGTTGATCATGTCGGAAACGCTATAGCGGTCAAGCTGAACCATACGATCTTCATACAGGCCGAGGTAACCGTCATAGATTCCAAAAACTTCCAGACCTTCCGTTAATGCCGCGCGCACAACGCCACGAATTGCTGCGTTCATGCCCGGCGCATCACCGCCACTTGTCAACACACCGATTTTCTTAATCATGACTACCTCTGAACTTAGGAAGCAAAAAATAATCCTGTTGCCTGAAGCGCCCCCTCACCAGGAGTGCCCATCGATAATTGCAATAGTATATCAAACGCTTCTGGCTGAATTGATTCAGGTCAGACCAAATGGCGGTAATTTATACAAATAATGCCGATCCGCCCCACATTTTTACATCGAGTTTACAGACTATAACCGAAAGCTCATAAAATACCCTGCTGTGCTAACGGCACCACAGAGCACGGATCCTGATGAATAATCACATCAGAACCCGGAAAACGGTGCAGAATCGCCTGCTCCACCTGGTCAGCAATCACATGAGCCTGAACCAGCGGGAGATTATCTTCCATTTCCAAATGTATCTGAATAAAGCGAGTCGGCCCTGACTGCCGTGTTCGTAGATCGTGCGCCCCGCTGACTCCGGGCCATGCGGTCACGATATTGATAATGTCCTGGCGTTCCTCATCAGGAAGCGCGCGGTCTAATAACGACTGGACGGCGTCATAAGCCATGCGCAGCGCGCTATATAAAATATAGACGCCAATGCCCAATGCAAACAGCGCATCGGCACGGTGCCAGCCATACCACGAGAGGCCGAGCGCCACCAGAATTGCGCCGTTCATCATAACATCAGACTGATAATGAAGCATATCCGCCCGTACTGCCTGACTTTGGGTTTTTCTCACCACCCAGCGCTGGAACGTCACCAATACCAGAGTGCTTATCAACGCAACGAGCGTCACAATCATCCCGACCCCCGCCGCCTGCATCGGTTCAGGGCGCACCAGGTGCTGAATACCGGTCAGGAACAGAAATAATGCCGAGCCGGAAATAAACATACTTTGTGCCAGCGCGGCCAGCGACTCCGCCTTACCATGGCCAAAGGTATGTTCTTCATCGGCAGGTTGTAGCGAATAACGCACGACTAACAGATTGGTTAACGAGGCGGCAATATCGACTAGCGAATCAACCAACGCCGCCAGAATACTCACTGAGCCGGTATACCACCACGCAAAAATTTTGATCAAAAGTAACGCAGAGGCCATCACCGTTGCCGCAATAGCCGCACGGCTCACCAGCTGCCCATAGGATTGATTCATAAACGCTCCTTACTTCGCGATGCGCTTAGTATAACCCGATCTTTTGCCGGGACGGGGAGCAAGGGAGAGGCCATTTGGCCGAATGACAGGCAAAAAAAACCCCCACATCATGTGGGGGAAGACAGGGATGGTGTCTATGGCAAGGAAAACAGGGTTTGTTACTGGGGTTGCAGGGTATTGCTACTACTGGAAAGCATCATCGCTGAGCCTTTTTGCATCCTTGCAACCTCACGCAACTGATCCATTCGTTGCTGGTGCTTAGCATTTAAAACCGCTTGCTGCTCGGGCGTTAACAGGTGGTACATCTGGTTGCGAACTTTTGCCATTTCAACCTGGCGGGCAACCTGTTCCTGCGCCATCTTATCTGCCTGAGCGCGTACAGCGTTTTCATCAAAATTTTCTGCGGTGACAAGGCTATGCATTGTCTCCATTTCGCTAACATTAACGGGTAGCCTGTCGTGGCGTGCCCGGTGCATAAGATCACGTAACTGCTGTCGTTGGTGTTCGGTTAAACTTATGCCGTCAAACATATGGCTCTGGCCGCTGCGCTGGGCCCCGACATCTCCAGGTAGCCAGTTAACGCTGGTGACGACTTCAGCAGCCTGGCTATATGCACTTAGCACCAGCGTTGAGGCCATGACGGCAGCGATAACATTGCGCATCACATACTCCCAAAACGTTTGTGTCGCGATTCAACGAGAGACAGTTTACGATGCAGGCTGCAAACATGCGTCAGGGGGTGTAAAACAACGTAAAGTCATGGATTAGCGGGCCTTGATGACGTAATTTCTGCCTCGGAGGTATTTAAACAATGAATAAAATCCTGTTAGTAGATGATGACCGGGAGCTCACCTCCCTGTTAAAAGAGCTGCTCGATATGGAAGGTTTTAATGTGCTTGTCGCCCATGACGGGGAACAGGCGCTGGCCCTTCTTGACGACAGCGTCGATTTACTTTTGCTTGATGTGATGATGCCGAAGAAAAACGGTATCGATACGCTCAAAGAGTTGCGTCAGACACACCAGACCCCGGTTATCATGCTAACGGCCCGCGGCAGCGAGCTGGATCGCGTTCTTGGCCTTGAGCTGGGCGCGGACGATTATTTGCCTAAGCCGTTCAACGATCGCGAGCTGGTGGCGCGTATACGCGCTATTCTGCGCCGTTCCCACTGGAGCGAGCAGCAGCAAACGACTGAAGCCGGTTCACCGACGCTGGAAGTCGATGCCCTAAGCCTCAACCCGGGTCGCCAGGAAGCCAGCTTCGATGGACAGACGCTGGAACTGACCGGCACCGAGTTCACCCTGCTGTACCTGCTGGCGCAGCATCTCGGCCAGGTCGTGTCGCGTGAGCACTTGAGCCAGGAAGTGCTGGGCAAACGTCTAACGCCGTTTGACCGCGCTATCGATATGCACATCTCCAACTTGCGGCGTAAGCTGCCAGAGCGCAAAGACGGCCATCCGTGGTTTAAAACTCTGCGCGGACGCGGCTATCTGATGGTATCGGCTTCATGATTGGAAGTTTAACCGCACGCATCTTCGCTATTTTCTGGCTCACGCTGGCATTGGTGTTGATGCTGGTTCTGATGCTGCCCAAGCTGGACTCGCGCCAGATGACCGAGCTGCTGGAGAGCGAGCAACGTCAGGGCATCATGATTGAACAGCACGTCGAGGCCGAACTGGCGACCGATCCGCCAAACGACCTGATGTGGTGGCGTCGTCTGTTTCGTGCCATCGATAAGTGGGCTCCGCCGGGCCAGCGCTTGCTGCTGGTGACCAGCGAAGGACGCGTTATCGGTGCTGAACGCAACGAGATGCAGATTATCCGCAACTTTATCGGCCAGGCGGATAACGCCGACCATCCGCAGAAAAAGCGCTATGGTCGTCTGGAAATGGTCGGGCCCTTTTCCGTGCGGGATGGCGAAGATAACTACCAGCTCTATCTGATCCGCCCTGCCAACACGTCTCAATCAGACTTTATCAATCTGCTCTTTGACCGGCCGTTATTGCTGCTGATCGTCACGATGTTAGTCAGCGCCCCGCTGCTGCTATGGCTCGCATGGAGTCTGGCTAAGCCCGCGCGTAAGCTAAAAAACGCCGCCGATGAAGTCGCCCAGGGCAACTTGCGTCAACATCCGGAACTGGAAGCCGGCCCGCAGGAGTTTTTAGCCGCCGGGACCAGCTTTAACCAGATGGTGACCGCGCTGGAACGCATGATGACCAGCCAGCATCGTCTGCTGTCCGACATCTCCCACGAGCTGCGCACGCCGTTGACGCGCCTGCAGTTAGGCACCGCATTGCTGCGCCGCCGCAGTGGGGAGAGCAAAGAACTGGAGCGCATCGAAATGGAAGCGCACCGGCTGGACAGCATGATCAACGATCTGCTGGTGATGTCGCGTAATCAGGCTAACAACGCGTTGGTCAGCGAGACGGTAAAAGCTAATCAGCTTTGGGGTGAAGTGCTGGATAACGCCGCATTTGAAGCCGAGCAGGTAGGGAAATCGTTCACTGTGGAGTATCCGCCAGGGCCGTGGCCGCTGTACGGTAACCCCAATGCGCTGGAAAGCGCGCTGGAGAATATCGTGCGTAACGCGCTGCGCTACTCGCATACGAAGATTTCAGTGAGTTTCTCGGTGGATAAAGACGGGATTACGGTGAACGTCGATGACGACGGTCCGGGCGTCAGTCCGGAAGATCGCGAACAGATTTTCCGTCCGTTTTACCGGACCGACGAGGCGCGCGATCGCGAGTCTGGCGGTACCGGCCTGGGGCTGGCGATTGTTGAAGCCGCCATTCAGCAGCACCGCGGTTGGGTGAAAGCCGACGACAGCCCGCTGGGCGGTTTACGCTTAACCATCTGGCTGCCGCTGTACAAACGTTCATAACGGACTTCCCCGGAATACCATTTCCGGGGAAGCTCAGATCTTATGCTGCTGCAGTTGTTGCAGTGAGTTTTTGCTTCTTAATCCGCTTAACCAGCAGCGTCGAGCAGACAAACCCCATTAAGCTGAACGCAACCATCACGCTAAAAACGTAGTTATAGCCAGTGATGCCGCTGTGGGTGTCCAGCAGCCAGCCATACAGCGTATAGGCAAACATCGCTGGCATATAACCAATAATGCAGCCAAAGGCCATGGCAGAACCAGCATACTCACGCGGTGTGCCAATCTCATCCATTGGTGCGAAGAAAATGGCGCGCTGCGAGAAAATAATCGCCCCAAATCCTAACGTTGCCGCCATTCCCACGTACACATTCATAGACTGATGGGGCAGCTGCATAAAGATAATCATGGCGATAGCAGAGATCAGGAACGTCCACTTCAGATAAACTGTGGGTGACTTGGCAACCTTATCAGCCAGCAATCCCCCAATCGGCCCACCGACCATTTTCAACGCATACTGGTTAATAATGCCGTACGCCCCAACCAACGCGACCGGCAGCATATAGATATCTTTCAGGAACGGGATAAAGTACGTCAGCCCACAATAAGCAGCGTATACGAAGAAGATACCAAGGGCAGCCAGCCAGACATTCGGGCAGGACAAAACATGTTTGATACCTCTTATCACTTCAACATTGGCATTGGCGTTTTCACCGCCTTTTATCTGGTCATTATCGACGATAAAGTAGGTAATAATGCCCGCGACTAAAGTGATTACCGTATAAAACAACAGGCCGGCCTGCATGCCCGCTTTTCCTTCGCCGAAATGGACAAAAACAAATAGCGCACCGGAGGCAACAATAACATCCACCACACCGCGTCCGGCCTCTAAAAAGCCAAACATACGTCCCTGCTCTTCTTGCGTACCGAGCAAGCGAACCGCTTTCAGCAAGACCGGCCAATAAACTACATCAGCAAAAAAGGCCATGGCGGCAAAACAGACCAGATACCCGGTGAAGGACGGCAAAGTCGATAAATACAGACCGCACAACCCAACACCGATTAAACCAAAGGGTAATAGTATCTTTTTAGAGTAACGATCCGCGATATATAGTGAGAGAAAAAGCCCTGCGGTCTGAACGATTGTATATACCGTAAAGCTTAGACCAATTTGCGTATTTGTTAATCCCCAGTCATTTTGCATTGGCACATAAAATACATCCTTCATACTGGAGAGCTTGAATATTGTGCCTCCCCCCAAAATCAAAAAGCACAGCCGTGCCCATTTGTTCATGAACATAATTCACACCCTCATTGCTGGTTGAGAGAAAAGCTCGATCAATCAAATGAATAACAAACCATACGGCCAACCATAAATAATGGCGCGCCTGCATAATTCTCCACTACTTAATAAAAAATTATTAGATATTTATAAAGTCATCACATAGATCACGAATGTATTTAATTTGCGAAAGAGCATGTTCTTTTTCCTGTGCCAGGCGAGCATCAACCAGATGAGTATCAGGCAAAGGGGTATAGCTCGCTTCTCGCCACGGGATCCAGGGATTATCACCTTCATCATCGAAACGAAATGCGGGCGCATAATATTCCACTTCTTCTTCAAGCCCAAAAGAGAGGACTTGTGGTTTATCCTCGCCTAAAAGCAACAATGCCCTGAGCATCTCTTTCATTGGTAAATCGCCATACCCGGAACGACAAGCTTCATGCCCCCAGCCCTTTCCTTCTTTAATAATTCGGGCATCCTTGATATGTACCTGAGTAATTAATGGTGACATAACCTCTAATGCCGCAAGGGGTTGTTCATTGGCATTAATCATATTGCCAAAATCGAACAAAATAGAGAGGTTCTGCATACCGCTATTTCTCACCAGCGCCACCAGTTCATGGCCCTGCAAATCTTCATGCTGTTCAATCGTAAAGCTCAACCCGCAATCATCAAACTGTGACAACCAGGCGATATCACTGGCAATTTTCTCCAGTACATCCTTTAGATAGCCTTCGTAACGAGGGTAGAAGCGCACCGAGGTTGCGCCGGTTGCCTGCGCGATGCGGATGGCGTCAGCCAATGTCTCCCGATCCGATGCGCTCGTTTCTATATGAATATCCAGACCATAGTTTGCCGCCTTTTCCTTAAAGCACTGCAATTGCTGGCTATTCATCTTCTGTAGCGCTTGAGATTCACCATCTTCAACATGGACTTTTACGCCCTTTAATTCTTGTTGATGAGCAATATCCAACAAATCGCCAGGGAGAATACGTTCATAACGCATATTTAAATGAAAAGCATAAGCATGGAGATAGAGCTGTATATTTTTGGCTCGTTCAGCAAGACGTTCTCTATTCATATTTTCCATAATCTTTCTCATTCATCACGAATAACAAGTTCCACGGACTCAAGGCGCCAGTATTCAAAGTCAATCTGAACCACCTTTTTATCATGAGTCGCACGATGTTTTTCTACCAAAATACCGTAGGTATTAGGTGCAACCCCCAATTCCTTACAAGCCATTTCCGGCATATTGACCGGTTTAAAGACCATTTCTTTAATATTTAACACGTAACCAAACTCCTCCTCCCAAACTCGGGCAAAAGATTTGTCTTCCAGTTTCGGGACAAAATCTGGTGCAATTTCAGCGTTAATATAAGACTCATGATAAAATACTTTGTGCTCGTCAAGCCCGCACCATCCAGTGATAAGATATCGTTGACCTGAAGCCTGAAAAACCTGATCAACATGGTGCGGAACGGTCTCAACGGCCTCTTTTGATAAATACCCCCAAAATGGATTGCGTCCCTGGGCTCTTGCTTCAGCATTAAAGCTTGAAAGTGATTTGGGGTTATAAATGAATCGCTTCGACGAAATAAACCAACCACTACGGTTTTTTCTAAAAATACGTGAGTCAACTTCAAGTTCAATAAGAACCTGACGTAAGGTCATACGCTTCGCATCCAACAACTCACAAAGTTCCCTCTCAGAAGGTAACTTTGCGCCAGCCGGTAAATTTTTCTCATTCAGCCAGCTTTCGAAGCGCTCTCTGAGGACATCAACATAGTTTTTCTCTTTCATATCGCCCAATCTGGTTTAAACCAATTTACACATAAGATATTTGAGTGCAGGGAATACTCAAGTTTTTTTTCGTAACCGAGGCTTTTTTTGTGGACCAGGTAGCAAGAATGGCTCTGAAGTACGTGGCCACAAACCTATTGCCACGCTAAATAGATGAGACAAAGCGAAAAGGAAAAGCAGGGGCGATCGGCCCCTATATGGGAAGAGAGAAACTAACGAGCGGGTGAGTTATTTCCCCCACAATCTCCGGGAATTGTCTTCGATCTGCCCGCTTAAACGCCGTTTCTGCATGGTACGGCTCCAGCTCACTGACAGCCCCGCCGCTGATAGCAGGCGGTGGTACTGTTCATCATCAAACGGCATAGACCAGGCGATCGCGCCAGCCTCGTGCACGCTAACATCGCTTAGCCGGGAGACCAGCTCTAGCGGCGTATCGCTGGATACCTTCCCGCCCGCCACCACCCGATACAGCCAGCCGGTTTTGCCGCTGTTCTGCATCAGCTGCGCCATATCGCTGACGGCAAAGTGATAGTTGAGCTTAAAGCACGGCGAACGCGGCTGCGTCACCTGAATCAGCGCCTCTCCCCAGTGGAAGATATCGCCAATAAAGACGTTTTGCTCCGTCAGTCCCTCGGTCGAGAGATTCTCGCCAAACGCCGGGGCGCAGAACAGATCCGCCTGCTGAGGCAGCTCGCGAGCCCAGTGGGCATAATGTTCACGCGGATAGTGGCACAGCGCACGGTCCGGCCCGCCGTGAATTTTCTTCTCCGCCTGCTCATCGCCCTCAAGGCCGAG
The DNA here is from genome assembly GCF_013705725.1 of Klebsiella sp. RHBSTW-00484. NCBI lineage: Bacteria > Pseudomonadati > Pseudomonadota > Gammaproteobacteria > Enterobacterales > Enterobacteriaceae > Klebsiella > Klebsiella sp. RHBSTW-00484. The sequence goes on from NZ_CP055481.1 coordinate 6,156,661, forward strand.
ATCGCCGAGGGTTAATTCACCATCGACCTGAATTTTGCTTATTGCGCTCGGGCGGCTGCCGGGATAGTCGCGAATGCGCCCAATGTAGACATTTAGCGGATAGTGCATCTGCTGCTCCTTGCTGCGGACATAAAAAAAGCGAGTCATCAGACTCGCTTCTCACTCAGCACAATGCAACCTTATTTTTTGGCGGCAAAACGCGCTGCAGCTTCGTCCCAGTTAACCACGTCCCAGAACGCTTTGATGTAGTCCGGGCGACGGTTCTGGAATTTCAGGTAGTAAGCGTGTTCCCACACGTCCAGACCCACAATTGGGAAACCGGAAGCGCCGGAGATAGCTTCGCCCATCAGCGGGGAATCCTGGTTCGCTGTAGAAACTACAGCCAGCTTATCGCCTTTCAGCACCAGCCACGCCCAGCCGGAGCCGAAACGGGTAGCAGCCGCTTTTTCAAATTCCGCTTTGAAGTTATCAACGGAACCGAAATCACGCTCGATAGCCGCTTTCAGGTCGCCCTGCAGCGTAGTACCGGTTTTCAGGCCTTTCCAGAACAGGCTGTGGTTAGCATGGCCGCCAGCGTTATTACGCAGAACGGTTTTTTTGTCAGCCGGCAGTTGATCCAGTTTGGTGATCAGTTCTTCAGCAGACAGGCTAGCGAATTCCGGCAGGCTTTCCAGCGCAGCGTTGGCATTGTTAACGTAGGCCTGGTGGTGTTTAGTGTGATGGATTTCCATCGTCTGCTTGTCAAAGTGCGGTTCCAGGGCGTCATAAGCGTACGGCAGGGCTGGCAGTGTATAACTCATAATCATCTCCATTATTGTCGAGCGGCGGAAGGTGTTAATGCCGCGTAAGCAGTTGGTTCATTATAGTTAATTAAATGATATTGAAAACGCTTATCAATGCCGTATTTTTAATAAGGTTATAACAGACGGTTATACACGTGGTTTTGTGATGTAGAACAACGAATTAAGCTTCTGGTTGCCAAAGAAGGATGTTACGTGGCAACAGGTTGAAGGCAGTAAAACTGACCGATTTTTACACTCATCGGGTCGGAAAATGATTTATCCGATAAAAAAATAGATGAGGATAGAATCAATGAATCACGCGATTACGATGGGTATTTTTTGGCATTTGATAGGTGCGGCCAGTGCAGCCTGTTTCTATGCCCCGTTCAAAAAAGTTAAACATTGGTCCTGGGAAACCATGTGGTCTATCGGCGGGATTGTCTCCTGGCTGATACTCCCCTGGGCCATCAGCGCCATGCTGCTCCCTGATTTTTGGGCCTACTACGGCTCCTTTAATGCCTCCACGCTCCTGCCGGTGTTCCTGTTCGGTGCGATGTGGGGTATCGGCAATATCAACTATGGCCTGACCATGCGCTATCTCGGCATGTCGATGGGGATCGGTATCGCCATTGGCATTACGTTGATTGTCGGCACGCTAATGACCCCAATCCTCAACGGTCAATTCGATGTCTTAATTAACACTAAAGGCGGCCAAATGACGCTGCTCGGCGTGCTGGTTGCGGTGATTGGCGTGGGGATAGTCACTCGCGCAGGCCAGCTCAAAGAGCGCAAAATGGGCATCAAAGCCGAAGACTTCAACCTGAAAAAGGGGCTGGTACTGGCGGTAATGTGCGGCATTTTCTCGGCCGGTATGTCCTTTGCGATGAACGCTGCAAAACCGATGCATGAAGCCGCCGCCGCGCTCGGCGTTGACCCGCTCTACACCGCGCTGCCAAGCTACGTGGTGATTATGGGCGGCGGTGCGCTGGTCAACCTCGGTTTCTGCTTTATCCGCCTGGCAAAAGTGAAGAATCTGTCAGTAAAAGCCGACTTCTCGCTGGCAAAACCACTGATTATCAGCAATATCCTGCTTTCCGCATTGGGCGGCCTGATGTGGTATCTCCAGTTCTTCTTCTACGCCTGGGGCCACGCCAGCATTCCGGCACAGTACGACTACATGAGCTGGATGCTGCATATGAGCTTCTATGTCTTGTGCGGCGGGCTGGTTGGCCTGGTGCTGAAAGAGTGGAACAACGCAGGACGTCGTCCGGTTGGCGTACTGAGCCTCGGCTGCGTGGTGATTATCATCGCTGCAAACATCGTCGGTCTGGGAATGGCCAACTAGCTTCGTCAGGCGGCAGTGCGACTGCGCTGCCGCCACTGCCCCGGCGTCATGCCAATCTCACGGTTAAACACCACCGAAAAGTAGTTACTGTCCTCAAACCCGCACTGCATCGCCACTTCGCCAATCAGGCGTTCCGTATGCTGTAACAGATACTGAGCGTGGCAAATCCGCAGCTGGCGCAGATAGTGGTTGATGGTCATTCCCGTCTGCTGACGAAACTGCTGGCGTAGCGCGCGTTCGCTGCACCCTTCGCGTTCACAAAATTTATCCAGAAAGAAAGGCCGGTTCAGGCTACCCGCCAGTTCGGTAAGCAGCTTATCGAGCAGCGCCTCGCTCTGGGTTGCCGCCAGATTATCGGTGGCATAGCGATAGCGCTGGAGGATAAGCACCAGTTGAGCAAACAGCAGCTCGGCCATGTCATTGGCCTGCGCATCGCTACGGCTACTCTCGTGCTCCAGCTGGGTTATCACCTGACGGACCTGAGCCATACCGCTGCTGCCAATTCGCCAGTGCGGGACCCACGGCGTACCGAACAGGCCGGGAATATGTGCCGCCCAGTCAAAATTGAGCCGTAGCCGATCCGGGCAATAAATCACGTTTTGCAGGACGAGATCGTTCACCGAGGCGTAGGAGTGTTTATCTTCGGCGCGGATATAGAACAAATCGCCGCGCGTTATGCGCCACGGGCGATCGTTAAGGACGTGCAGGCCGTTGCCCCGCCACACCAGCACCAGTTCACAAAACTCATGGGTGTGTTCGGCAAAGACATTTTGCGGATAGCGATCCGCCACCGCCACAGCCTGGGCGGGGGAAGCAAAAAATTCATTTTTGCGAAGAATCAGCTGACCTGCCACTCATCAACTCCAGACGCGAACAAACGCATCATTATTCGCGCTTATACCTGTTAATACGTTGACTGCTCTCGCGTTACTGAAGAATCGCGTCGCGCCCCTGGCGAATATCGCGCGGAGACCAGTCAAACTCCCGACGAAAAAGCGTCGAAAAGTGGTTACTGTCGCCAAAACCACAGCGATACGCGATATCGGTCACGCTGTCATCACTATGGCGCAGCAGATGGCGTGCCTTTATCAGCCGCACCCGGTTCAGATAGCGCTGCGGCGTCAGGCCAGTTTGCTGTTTTAACTGGCGATGCAGAGTGCGCAGCGATAGCGAAAACTGCGCCGCCACCTCTTCCCAGCAGACATCTTCGGCAAAATGATCTTCCAGCCAGGCCATCAGGTGATTCAACCGCGCATCGTTATCCGCGCTTCCTTCAGCAAGGCTGCTTTTACGCAGTAGCACCAGCAACTGCATAAAGAAAATCTCGCGGCTGGCGATGGAATGCATGTCCGAATCCGCACCAACATTTTCCATCTGGCCGACAATCTGGCGAACCTGCTGCAACGCGCTTTGGTTAACCCGCCAGTGTGAGAGGTAATTCCCCTCCTGCTCCTGCGGCAGCAGTTCATTCAGGCCGGACAAAAAGCGAAACGCGTCCGGCGCGCGATAAAGCACATTGGTCAGGCATAAATTATCCGTGTGCTCGTAGAGATGGCGATCGTGATCGCGAATAAAACAGACCGACCCGCCGCTGATGGTATAGGGCTGACCGTTGAAAACATGAATTCCCGTACCGTGTTCGACGATAACAATTTCATGAAAATCATGATGATGCTCAGGAAAAGCCGATTGCGGGAGCCGCGGTTCAATGGCAACAGCAGAAACGCCGGACTTAAAGAAATCCACACTGTGCAACATGGTCATAGCCGCTCCTCGAAATGAGAAAAATTATCAATCAGTGGTGCAAATAGTAATTAAGGGTTGGCAATCCGGCCTTCAATTTTTGACTACAAAATTCGTAAAGCCTGCCGCTTTTTCAAGAAATGGCGGGAAAGATCGGGAACTGCGGACAACATCACATCCCTCAGCGAGCCGCTGATAAAACGAAACTGTGACCTCCCTCACGGTCACCTTTGCTTTCTTGCCAGGGGCCAATTTTCCCTGTCAGTAACAAGAAGGTGAGTCAGCCGCGACTTTTTTAGACTGCTTGCAATGATTTTCACAAGGATCTTCCCATGAGTTTTCGTCATTGTGTCGCGGTTGATTTAGGCGCCTCCAGCGGGCGGGTGATGCTCGCCAGTTATGAACCCGGGCAGCAAACGCTGGCGCTGCGCGAAATTCACCGCTTTACCAATAGCCTACAGAAGGTAGATGGCTTCGACTGCTGGGATATTGATAGCCTGGAAAATGAAATTCGCTGCGGCCTGGTGAAAGTATGCGAACAGGGCATCCTGATCGATAGCATCGGCATTGATACCTGGGGCGTGGATTATGTCCTGCTGGATAAACAGGGTCAGCGCGTCGGCCTGCCGGTCTCTTATCGCGACTCCCGCACCCAGGGCCTGATGCGCCATGCCGAAGAGCAGATGGGACGTGCGGACATCTATCGCCGCAGCGGTATTCAGTTTCTGCCGTTTAACACTCTTTATCAGCTTCGCGCGCTGGTTGAACAGCAGCCGGAGCTGGTCAGCCAGGCCGCGCACGCGCTGCTGATCCCGGACTACCTTAGCTTTCGCCTGACCGGCAAAATGAACTGGGAATACACCAACGCCACCACCACACAGCTGGTCAATATCAATAGCGATAACTGGGATGAAGAGCTGCTGAACTGGACCGGCGCGCCGCGCGAATGGTTCGGTACGCCGACGCACCCGGGCAACGTTATCGGCCACTGGATTTGCCCGCAGGGAAATCATATTCCGGTAGTTGCCGTCGCCAGCCACGATACCGCCAGCGCGGTTATCGCTTCGCCGTTAGCCAGCAAAAATGCCGCCTACCTCTCTTCCGGCACCTGGTCGCTAATGGGCTTTGAAAGCAAAACCCCCTGCACCAGCGACGAAGCGTTGAAGGCCAATATCACCAATGAAGGCGGAGCTGAAGGCCGCTATCGGGTGCTGAAAAATATCATGGGCCTGTGGCTGCTCCAGCGGGTGCTGAAAGAGCAAAACGTCGGTGACCTGTCGGCGCTGATTGCCCGCACGGCGGCGCTTCCAGCCTGCCGTTTCGTTATTGATTGCAACGACGACCGCTTTATCAACCCGGACAACATGAGCGCTGAAATTCAGGCCGCCTGCCGCGAATCCGGGCAGCCGGTTCCTGCCAGCGACGCCGAACTGGCGCGCTGTATTTTCGACAGCTTAGCGCTGCTCTACGCCCGAGTGCTCAACGAACTGTCGGCGCTTCGCGACCAGCCATTCAGTCAGCTGCATATCGTCGGCGGCGGCTGCCAGAACGAACTGCTTAACCAGCTGTGCGCCGACGCCTGCGGCATCACCGTGGTCGCGGGCCCCATTGAGGCCTCTACGCTGGGCAATATCGGCATCCAGTTAATGACCCTCGACGAGCTACATAACGTCGATGAATTCCGTCAAGTGGTGCGGCAAAACTACGCCCTCACCACTTTTACCCCTCATCCTGAAAGTGAAATTGCCCGCTTCATCGCGCAGTTTCAGCCACAACAGACCAAGGAGCTTTGCGCATGACCACTCAACTTGAACAAGCCTGGGAAATTGCCAAACAGCGCTACGCCAGCGTCGGCGTGGACGTCGAGGAGGCCTTGCGCCAGCTGGACCGCCTGCCTGTTTCCATGCACTGCTGGCAGGGCGATGACGTCGTCGGTTTTGAAAACCCGGAAGGGAGCCTGACCGGCGGTATTCAGGCCACCGGCAACTATCCGGGCAAAGCGCGTAACGCCACCGAGCTGCGCGCTGACCTTGAGCAGGCGCTGAGCCTGATTCCGGGGCCAAAACGCCTGAACCTGCACGCGCTCTATCTGGAATCCGAAACGCCGGTACCGCGTAATGAAATCAAGCCGGAACACTTTAAAAACTGGGTTGAGTGGGCGAAAACCAACAAGCTGGGGCTGGATTTTAACCCTTCCTGCTTCTCGCATCCGCTGAGCGCCGACGGCTTTACGCTGTCGCACGCTAACGATGAAATCCGCCAGTTCTGGATCGACCACTGCAAGGCCAGCCGCCGCGTTTCCGCGTATTTCGGCGAGCAGCTGGGCACACCGTCGGTGATGAATATCTGGATCCCGGACGGCATGAAAGATATCACCGTTGACCGCTTTGCTCCGCGCCAGCGTCTGCTGAATGCGCTTGATGAAGTGATCAGCGAAAAATTCGACCCGGCGCATCACATTGATGCCGTGGAGAGCAAGCTGTTCGGGATCGGCGCAGAGAGCTACACCGTCGGCTCCAATGAGTTCTATATGGGTTACGCCACCAGCCGCCAGACCGCCCTGTGCCTGGATGCCGGTCACTTCCACCCGACGGAAGTAATCTCCGACAAAATCTCCGCCGCGATGCTCTATATCCCACGCCTGCTGCTGCACGTGAGCCGCCCGGTGCGCTGGGACAGCGACCACGTGGTGCTGCTGGATGACGAAACGCAGGCTATCGCCAGCGAGATTATCCGTCACGACCTGTTCGACCGCGTGCATATCGGCCTCGATTTCTTCGATGCCTCCATCAACCGCATCGCGGCGTGGGTCATTGGTACCCGCAATATGAAGAAAGCGCTGCTGCGCGCCCTGCTGGAACCGACTGAACAATTGCGTCAGCTGGAAGTTGACGGCGATTACACCGCCCGCCTGGCGCTGCTGGAAGAACAGAAGTGTCTGCCGTGGCAGGCCATCTGGGAGATGTATTGCCAGCGTAACGATACTCCGGCGGGGAGCCAGTGGCTGGATAGCGTGCGGGCTTATGAGAAAGACGTTCTGAGCCAGCGCGGGTAAACCCTCACCCCGGCCCTCTCCCTGGAAGGGAGAGGGAGAAAACCAGGCCTTCTGCGCGATGTTGCCAGAGCGCACCGAACAGTTCCCTCGCCCCTTTGGGGAGAGGGTTAGGGTGAGGGGACAACCCCGCACCGAATTAACAGGAAACACAAGACTATGCAGACCATTATCGACTCCTGGTTCGTCCAGGGCATGATTAAAGCCACTTCCGACGCCTGGCTGAAAGGCTGGGACGAGCGCAACGGCGGCAACCTGACGCTGCGCCTCGATGAAGCGGATATCGAACCTTATGCAGCGGATTTCCACGCTAAACCGCGCTATATCGCCCTGAGCCAGCCGATGCCAACGCTGGCCAATCAGCCGTTTATCGTGACCGGTTCCGGCAAATTCTTCCGCAACGTCCAGCTCGACCCGGCCGCTAACCTCGGCGTAGTAAAAGTCGACAGCGACGGCGCGGGATACCATATTTTGTGGGGCCTGACTCACGACGCGGTACCGACTTCCGAACTGCCAGCGCACTTCCTGTCCCATAGCGAGCGCATCAAGCTGACCAACGGCAAAGACCGTGTGATCATGCACTGCCACGCCACCAACTTGATCGCCCTGACCTACGTGCTGGAGAACAATAGCGAGTTGTTCACCCGCAAACTGTGGGAAGGCAGCACCGAATGCCTGGTGGTATTCCCGGACGGCGTCGGCATTCTGCCGTGGATGGTGCCGGGTACCGACGAAATCGGCCAGGCTACCGCCGAGGCCATGCAGAAACACTCGCTGGTGCTGTGGCCGTTCCACGGCGTCTTCGGCAGCGGCCCCAATCTGGACGAAACCTTCGGCCTGATCGATACCGCCGAGAAATCCGCCGAGGTGCTGGTGAAAGTCTATTCAATGGGTGGCATGAAACAAACCATCACCCGTGAAGAGCTGGTCGCCCTTGGCAAACGCTTTAATGTTCAACCAATGCAGTCCGCGTTAGATCTTTATCAATAATAACATCGCGCCCCGCTCACCGAGACGGGGCGAAAAATCACCTGCAAACCCTACAAAACTGACTCATGTGGAGTAAAAGCAATGAAAATAAAGACAAGCTTGATCCTCACCGTTGCCGCCATGGCGTTGTCCGGTTCCGCTTTAGCTGAAGTTAAAATTGCCCTCGTGGCAAAATCATTGGGAAATGGATTCTTCGAAGCAGCGAACGTTGGCGCGCAGGAGGCAGCCAAAGAGTTAGGCGATGTAAAAGTTATCTATACCGGCCCGACCACCACCACGGCCGAAGCGCAGATCGAAGTGCTGAATGGATTGATCGCCCAAGGGGTGGATGCGATCGCGATTTCCGCTAACGATCCCGACGCCGTGGTGCCGGTGCTGAAAAAAGCGATGCAGCGCGGCATTAAGGTGGTCTCCTGGGACTCCGGCGTCGCGCCTGCGGGCCGCCAGATCCACCTAAATCCGTCCAACAACGCGCTGATTGGCGAAACCAACGTCAAGCTCGCCGCCGATGCGCTGAAAGCGCTCAATGTGGAAAAAGGCGATGTGGCGATTTTAAGCGCCACGCCAACTTCCACTAACCAGAACATCTGGATTGCGGAGATGAAAAAGGTGCTGCCGCAGTACCCGTCCGTCAATCTGGTCACCGTCGCCTACGGTGACGATCTGTCCGATAAAAGCTACCGCGAAGCGGTGGGTCTGCTGAAGTCATATCCTGATCTGAAAGTGATTGTTTCGCCTTCATCGGTGGGGATCGTTGCCGCCGCGCAGGCGGTGAAGGATCAGGGCAAAATCGGCAAGGTGTACGTGACCGGGCTGGGGCTGCCGTCGGAAATGGCCGGGGCGATTAAATCCGGCGCCAGCAAAAGCTTTGCCATCTGGAATCCGATTGACCTCGGTTACGCCGCCACTTACCTGGCGGATGATTTAGTCAAAGGCACGGCGACCAAAACCGAAGCCAATATGGGCAAGCTGGGCAAAGTGAAGCTGGATGTCGACGGTAACGGTGCGATGGCCGAGCCGTTCGTCTACGATGCCAGCAACATCGATAAGTTCTCGAAGATTTTCTAATCCCTGTTCCCTCACCCCGGCCCTCTCCCAAAGGGAGAGGGAGCAAACCATTCCCTCGCCCCTTTGGGGAGAGGGTTAGGGTGAGGGGCGATTTTACGGAGAACTATCATGTCAGCATCCACCCCACTGCTGTCGCTGAAGGGCATCACCAAGATTTTTCCCGGTGTGCGCGCCCTTGAGAACGTGCAGCTCGATCTCTGGCCCGGCAAAGTAACCGCCTTAATCGGCGAAAACGGCGCAGGAAAATCCACGCTGGTCAAAGTGATGACCGGTATTTATCAGCCCGAAGAGGGCGAAATTCTCTATAAAGCGATCCCTATCCAGCTGCCGAACCCGGAGTCGGCGCACAAGGTGGGGATCACCGCTATTCATCAGGAAACCGTGCTATTTGATGAGCTGTCGGTCACCGAAAATATTTTCGTCGGCCAGTATCTGCATACCGGCCTGCTGAAAAAACTCGACTGGCCTGCGATGCACCGCAAAGCCAGCGAGATCCTCAATCGCCTTGAGGTGCAGATTGACCCGCGCGCGACGCTGAAAACCCTCAGCATCGCCCAGCGCCATATGGTGGCCATTGCCCGGGCGCTCTCCTTTGAAGCTCAGGTGGTGATCCTCGATGAACCGACAGCGGCGCTCTCCCAACATGAAATTCTGGAGTTTTATCAAATCGTTGAGCGCCTGAAGCAGGACGGAAAAGCGATTCTGTTTATCTCGCATAAGTTCGATGAGATTTTCGAACTGGCGGACTACTACACCATTCTGCGCGATGGCGTGTACGTCAGCTCCGGGGCGATTAACGACATCACCGAAGAACGGATGGTGGCGATGATGGTCGGTCGCGCCATTACGCAAACCTACCCGAAAGTCGACTGTACCCCAGGGGAAACGGTGCTGGAGGTGAAAGATCTCTGCCACCCTACCGAATTCGCCCATATCAACTTCAGCCTGCGCAAAGGGGAAATTCTCGGCTTTTACGGCCTGGTCGGTGCCGGACGTACCGAGCTGATGCAGGCGCTTTCCGGTGTATCGCATCCCTCTTCCGGCGAGATCGTGCTGAAGGGCAAAGCGATGCGTTTTCGCCAGCCTGCCGACGCCATCAGCGCCGGTATCGTCTGCGTCCCGGAAGAGCGGCAGAAACAGGGTGCGATTATCGCCCTGCCGATCGCCCAGAACATCAGCCTGCCGCAGCTCAGCAAACTGAACGCCAACGGGGTGCTGAACGACGCCCGCGAATGGCGGCTGGCGGATGAGTACGCCTCGCGCCTGCAGGTCAAAGCCTTTAGCTGGCGACAGGCGGTAGAGACCCTCTCCGGCGGCAATCAGCAAAAAGTGGTGATCGGCAAATGGCTGGCGACCCATCCGGAGGTGATTATCCTCGACGAGCCGACCAAAGGCATCGATATCGGCTCCAAAGCGGCGGTGCACCAATTTATGTCCGAGCTGGTCAGCCAAGGGCTGGCAGTGATCATGGTTTCTTCGGAGCTGCCGGAAGTGATGGGTATGGCTGACCGGATTATCGTGATGCACGAAGGGCTGATGGTCGCCGAGTATCAGGCCGGTGAGGCCACGGCAGAAACCATCGTCAGCGCCGCCAGCGGCGTCAGTCAGGAGGCCGCGTAATGGGCAAACAACTGCTTAAACACCGCGAAGCGCTGCTGGCGGCGGTCATCATTTTGATGATCGGCGCGATAGGCAGTCGGGTGCCGTCGTTTATCGCCCCAGGCAATCTGGTGGAGATGTTTAACGACACCTCGATTCTCATCATCCTCGCTCTCGGCCAGATGATGGTGCTGCTCACCAAAGGTATCGATCTGTCGATGGCCGCCAACCTGGCGCTCACCGGGATGATCGTCGCCCTGCTCAACGCCCACTATCCGGGGATTCCCGTGGTGGCGCTGTTGGCGCTGGCAACCCTGCTTGGGCTGCTGATGGGGGTGATTAACGGCCTGCTGGTCTGGCGGCTCGGCATCCCGGCCATCGTGGTGACGCTCGGCACCATGAGCATTTACCGGGGGATTATTTTCCTGCTCTCCGACGGCGGTTGGGTTAACTCGCACCAGATGAGCGCTGACTTTCTCGGCCTGCCGCGCGCCTCGCTGTTGGGCCTGCCGCTGCTGAGCTGGTGCGCCATCACCGCACTCTTGCTGGTCGGCTATTTCTTACGCTTCAGCCGCACCGGGCGAGCGCTGTACACCGCTGGCGGCAACGCCACGGCGGCGTACTACACCGGGATTAATGCCGGGAAAATGCAGTTCATCAGCTTCTGCCTTTCCGGCGCGCTGGCCGGGTTCTGCGGCTACCTGTGGATCTCACGCTTTGCCGTCGCCTACGTCGATGTCGCCAACGGTTTCGAACTGCAGGTGGTCGCCGCCTGCGTGATCGGCGGTATCAGCACCATGGGCGGAACCGGTCGGGTGCTCGGCTGCCTGTGCGGTGCCTTGTTCCTCGGCGTTATCAATAACGCGCTGCCGGTGATCGGCATTTCGCCGTTCTGGCAAATGGCGATTTCCGGCGCGGTTATCGTGATTGCGGTGCTGCTTAACGAGCGCGGCAATAAAGGTCACGGGCGGTTAATCCTGCGCAACGCGGCATTAGCCCGACAGAAACAGGCGGTGAAATCATGAGCAAAATGATGATGTCTGAAGAGATGAAAAGCGTCCCGGTCGCACCGTCACCGCTGCGCCGCCTACTGTGCTGGGAGGGTTTTCTGCTGGCGGTCACTCTGGCGGTATTCGTGGTTAACGCCCTGGCGTCGCCCTACTTCCTTAATATCTGGAACCTGTCGGACGCTACGTTTAATTTCACCGAAAAAGCGATCATCGTGCTGCCAATGGCGATGCTGATTATCGCCCGCGAAATTGACCTTTCGGTGGCCTCGACGATGGCGCTGAGTTCAACGGTGATGGGCTTTTGCGCGGCAGCGGGCATGGACACGCCGCTGCTGGTGGTGGTCGGATTGGGCGTCGGGCTGCTGTGCGGTCTGTTCAACGGCATTCTGGTGACGCGCTTTAACCTGTCATCGATTGTGATCACCATCGGCACCATGAGCTTGTATCGCGGGATGACCTACATCCTGCTGGGCGACAAAGCGCTCAATCACTACCCGGACAGCTTCGCCTGGTTCGGTCAGGGTTACGTGTGGGGGGCGCTCTCTTTCGAGTTCGCGCTGTTTATCCTCCTCGCCGCCGCCTTTACCTTCCTGCTGCATAAAACCAACTTTGGCCGCCGAACCTACGCCATCGGTAATAACCCGACCGGGGCCTGGTTTTCCGGGATCAACGTTAAACGCCACAACCTGATGCTGTTCGCGCTGGTCGGGCTAATGGCCGGGCTAGCAGCGGTCCTGCTGACCTCCAGGCTCGGCAGCACCCGCCCGACGCTGGCGATGGGTTGGGAGCTGGCGGTGGTCACCATGGCGGTGCTCGGCGGCGTCAATATTCTCGGCGGTTCCGGCAGCATGGTGGGGGTGATTATCGCCGCCTTCCTGATGGGGCTGGTGACCTTCGGGCTGAGCCTGCTCAACGTGCCGGGCATCGTGATGTCGATCATCATCGGCGCGATGCTGATTGTGGTTATCTCGCTGCCGATTATTACGCGACGGATGATGCAGCGAAGACGAATTTAATTTCCCCCTCTCCCTTTGGGAGAGGGTCGGGGTGAGGGGAAACGGATTACCCAAATCGACATTAAGGAGAATTATCATGAGTTTTATGTTGGCACTTCCTAAAATCAGCCTTCACGGCGCGGGCGCAATCGGCGATATGGTCAAGCTGGTGGCGGGCAAACAGTGGGGTAAAGCGCTGATCGTCACCGACGGTCATCTGGTCAAAATGGGCCTGCTCGATAGCCTGTTTGCCGCGCTGGACGCCCAGCAGATGTCATATCATCTGTTTGACGAGGTGTTCCCCAACCCGACCGAAGCGCTGGTGCAAAAAGGCTACGCGGCATATCAGGAAGCAAACTGCGACTTTATTATCGCCTTTGGCGGCGGCAGCCCAATTGATACCGCCAAAGCGGTGAAAATCCTCACTGCCAATCCGGGACCGTCCACCGCCTACTCCGGCGTCGGCAAGGTGAAAAACGCCGGCGTGCCGCTGGTGGCGATCAACACCACCGCCGGAACGGCGGCGGAGATGACCAGCAACGCGGTGATCATCGACTCCGAACGTCAGGTTAAAGAAGTGATTATCGACCCGAATATCATCCCGGATATCGCCGTTGATGACGCCAGCGTGATGCTGGATATTCCGGCGTCCATCACCGCCGCCACCGGCATGGATGCGCTGACTCACGCCATTGAAGCCTTCGTTTCCGTGGGCGCGCACCCGCTGACCGACGCCAACGCCCTGGAAGCGATTCGCTTGATCAACCTGTGGTTGCCGAAAGCCGTGGACGACGGACATAACCTCGATGCCCGTGAGCAGATGGCCTTTGGTCAATATCTGGCGGGCATGGCGTTTAACAGCGCTGGTTTAGGGCTGGTCCACGCGCTGGCCCACCAGCCGGGCGCAACCCACAACCTGCCGCACGGCGTGTGCAACGCCATCCTGCTGCCAATCATCGAAAACTTTAACCGCCCGAACGCCGTCGCACGTTTTGCCCGCGTGGCGCAGGCGATGGGCGTCGAGACTCGCGGCATGAGCGATGAAGCCGCCAGCATGGAGGCGATCAACGCCATCCGCGCCCTGAGCAAGCGCGTCGGTATTCCGCAGGGCTTCAGCCAGCTTGGCGTCAGCAAAGAGGACATTGAAGGCTGGCTGGATAAGGCGCTGGCCGACCCGTGCGCACCGTGCAACCCGCGCATCGCCAGCCGTGACGAAGTTCGCGCGCTGTATCTGGAGGCATTATGATCCACAAAGCTTTTGTTATGCAGGTAAACCCTGACGCCCATGAAGAGTATCAGCGCCGCCACACGCCGATCTGGCCGGAGCTGGAAGCGGTGCTGAAGGCCCACGGCGCGCACCACTACGCAATTTACCTCGATAAAGAGCGCAACCTGCTGTTCGCCACGGTGGAGATTGAATCGGAAGAACGTTGGAACGCCGTCGCCAGTACCGAAGTGTGCCAGCGCTGGTGGAAACATATGCGCGACGTGATGCCAGCGAACCCGGACAACAGCCCGGTCAGCGCGGAGCTGAAAGAAGTGTTTTATCTGGATTAAATCCATGGCTGCCCCGCTGCGCTAAGCGGGGCAATCTTTCAGGACGTTAGAAGAAATACTTAAAGCGCAACCGCGCGCCGTAGCGGTCGTCGTCATCGCCCTGGCTCAGCTTATTGTCACTATCCAAAATAGAGTAATAAGCACCGAGATAAATATTAAAGTTCTGCATATTCATCACGTTCGGGATTTGATACGAAGCGTGGAAAGTATGAATATTGTAGGTGCCTTCGTCTTTAATCCAGCAATCGTTATCGCAAATCACCCCGGCATAATCGCTGATTTTGTTATGCGCGTAGATATATCCCAGCTCAAAGCGTTGCCACAGTGCGTTTACCCCGGCGGTAAAATCTTTTTCGTTACTGGCGTCCATATAAGCGGTGTTCAGGTTGACCACCACGCCGTTGTCCGGGTCGCTCTTCAGACCGTTCCATGTCATGGTCAAGCCGTAGCCGGTACGATCGGACTGATCGACAAAGTTGCCCTGCGCATTTTTATACCCGTAGGCGTTTTGCACTACGTTGGCCTCCATTGCCGCCGCTACGGAGAATTCATCCTTCGCCCATGACACAACAGGGCGCAGGTACGCAACGTTCTTTTTCTGCTCCATATCGCGACCATGGTAGCCGCTATCTTTATACAGTGACGTGCCGTCTTCCAGCAGGGTGTTAAGCTCAAAATACCAGTTATCAAGCTGCTTGCTTAGCAGGAAATTGCCGCCCGCGTCAGAACGACCGCGCCCCTCTTTCATCATATAGATATAGCCATGGCCGTCGCTGTACAGGTCGTTGGCGGTATTGCCCGAGTGTTCAACGAAAGTGTCCTGATTTAACGGGAACATATCGTAAGCTTCAAAGCGCCCCACTTTGACCTTCCAGTCGTTCTCCTGACCAAAGAAGAATGCGGCATCATCGAGGTTCATCGAGCCGGTCATATCCGCCAACGGCTGAATGGAGAACCCGGCAAAATAGCCGTTGTCCATTTTACGAATGCCGTCAAAACCCAGCAGGATGCGACCGTTTAAATCCCAGTTCTCGTAGGTTGGGTCGCTACCAACATCAGCGTTGGTCATCGCCAGCAAGCCACGTTTGCTTTCCGCATCCATGTTGAATTCCACGTCGCCGTAGATTTTCAGATCGCCATAACCGGTTAATTTAAGCTCAGGTGCGGTAATATTCTTTTTACTCTCTGCAATAGGGGTCTGGCTTTTTACCGGCACCGCATTTTGTGCGGCCTGTATAGAGGCATTCTGTTTATCCTGTAATTCTCGCACCTGGCTTTCCGCCACCGTCGCCCGGCTTTCAGCGGCGGCAAGCCGCGCTTCGAGTTGTTCCATACGCTGCTCGAGGGTCAGGTGATTATTTTTCGCCACTGCTGAACCTGCCATTAAACATAAACCAATCGCTATCGATAATACTTTTTTATTCATTTTTATTTTCCGGAGGTATAAGAGGGTCAGGTGAGTAGAAAACTCACCTGTGTTTACTTCTAATTATTTATATAAGATGGATAATTTAAGTTATTATTTAATATATTATCACCCCGCAAATAGCTGATATTTATTTTTATCCTCATCGGTAATGTCTCTTAATACTCGACAAGGCACCCCGACGGCCACTATGTTTGCCGGTATTGAGCGGTTAACCACGCTTCCGGCGCCAATCACTGAGTTTTTCCCGATAGTGACGCCAGGATTAATAATCACCCCGGTACCCAGCCAGACGCCATCTTCAATAACTACCGGCAGAGAAAACTGCTGCTGGGTATGGCGCAGCGTCGGATGCACAGGATGCCCCGCAGTGGAAATGGTGACGTTTGGCGCAAACATGACATTATTGCCGATAATAATCTCAGCATCATCGACCAGCGTCAGATTGAAATTCGCGTAAAAATTATCGCCAATGGTGGTGTGAATACCATAGGCAATATTAATCGGCGGTTCTATCCAGCACTCTTTGCCCACGTTGGCAAACATGCGCTGGATAATATCGTTTCTTAATTCCTGATTAAAAGGATGCGAGTGGTTATATTCATAAGCCCGCGCCTTACCCATCAGCCGCTGCTGCGGCAAGCCATATCCTGAATCAATATACAGCTCGCCGCTGTTCATTCTTTCCTTCATATCCATAGTGCAAACTTTCCTCATCTATTCAGCACATCCCTGTGAATTATCGTTCTCTTTTCTAAACCGTCATGGCGTTATCGCTAATCTTTTCTGACTTGGCCTTACCCGATAAGGTAAAAGCGGATATTAGCGTGACGGCCAGGGCAATTCCGCCGAGGATCATATAGGTGTCCTGGAAGCCGATCCGGTCATACATATTCCCGGCAAAAGCAGAAAGGAAAATCGCTGCCACCTGTTTGGAGAACTGGAAACCGACCAGGTAAATCGTCGCCGACAGGCGGACATCAAACACGCCGGTAATATATTTAAATGCGCCCACCAGCAGGAACGGTACTTCCAGCGCATGGAGCATTTTCAGGGCCACCACTTCCGCAGCGGTCGTGGCGAACGAGGAACCAATCATCCTTGCCGCCATCACCATCCCGGCAATCAGCAGCGTGTTCTTCGCCCCGATGCGGTTAATAATCCACGGCGAGCTGAACATAATGATCGCGTTACAAATTTCCCCGGCAGTGGTCGCAAAACCAAAGGCGCGGGTACCCGATTCCGGGGTAGCGAAGAAGGATTTAAAGAAGGTGGCAAACTGCTGATCGAAGACGTCATACACGCACGCCACGCCCACCACGTACAGGATGAACATCCACATTTTGCGCTGACGGAACATGCTCACGGCGGTTTTTAAATCCACTGCCGGGCGATTCGCGCCCAAAGAATCCATCACCTGGGCGCTCTGGCTGGCCTGCGGTTTGGCGATAGCCACCAGCACGACCAGCACCAGCGCGGCAGCCGATCCCATCCAGAACACCCACTCGGGATTCACACTGAACAGCATTCCTGCCGTGGTCGCGCACAGCGCCCAGCCGAGGCAACCAAAGGTACGCGCCTTACCGTATTCAAACCCGCTATTGCGGCTCACGCGTTCGATATAGGCTTCCATCGCCCCGGCTCCGGCGGAGAAAACAAAGCCGATATAGGCCCCACCGCTCAACGCGCCGAGCCAGATATTGGTTTTCAACAGCGGCGCAAAAACGTAGAGGAAAAAGGGGGCGATCAGCACCAGCAGCACGGTCACTATCCACATCAGGTGCTTTTTCAGCCCGAGCTTATCGGAAATCACGCCCAGGATGGGCTGAAAACAGATAGCGAACAGCGACAGGCTGGAGAAAACGATGCCGGTCTCGGTTTTATTCAGGCCGATGACATCCGATAGCCAGATCGGCAAAAACGGAAAGCAGGTGGCCATAATGAAGAAATAGAGAAAGAAGAACAGCCCGAAAATCCAGAAATTGGGGTTGTTTTTATGGGTACAGACGGTCGGGTTCATTGTGTATTCCTCAAAAAGGGCCGACTCGCGGCCCGTCACCATCAAACGCGTTGCAGGCCAATCAAAATGGCGCTTTCCGGGTCAAGGATTGGCAGCGCCAGTCCCGCCTGTTGTAACCACTCGCCGCTTACGGTCTGCGGCGTTGTCATCCATTCCGGTAGCTTACGCATCGTATGGCCGCCCTCTCCGGTAATTTGAATATTCGGATGATCGAGCACCGTCACCTGATAGCGCGCGCCTGCGTCCAGTCCCGCCACGCGCAGCGGCGCCATCAGGGTGTAATCCGGCATCGCCAGCTGGCTGACGAGGAAAATCGCCTGGCTCTTATCCTCACTCACCACGCCGTTCGCCAGCGTCGTGGCATCCGGCATATCAACTCGCCACTGCACGCCATGATGAATCACATCGCGCCACTGCTTGTGCAGCGCGGCGTATTTGCGATACCCCGCGCGTTCTTGTTCATCAGCGCTCACCGGGTCCAGCTCAAGGCCCATATGACCGAACAGCGCCGTCAGGCCGCGAAAAGCGATACTGTGCTGACGGAAGGTGGCGTGGCAATGGCGGTTGCCGATGTGCGCGCCCATCACTTCAGGCGGGAAGAAGTAACTCATGCCGCGCTGGATGGTATTGCGCTCCAGGGCATCGTTATTGTCGGAAGCCCAGAAGCGGTGGCTGCGCTTCAGCACTTCATAGTCAATACGTCCGCCGCCGGAGGAGCAGGACTCAAATTCGATATGCGGGAAACGAGCCACCAGCGTATCCAGCAGGCGGTAGAACTGGCGGGTCTGCGCATCGGCGGCGGCTTTGCCGTTATGCCCGGGCTGCACCAGCTCGCGGTTCATATCCCACTTCACATAATCTACGGCGTGCTCACCCAGCAGCCAGCTCATCCGCTCCAGCAGATAATCAAAGGCTTCCGGGATATTCAGGTTCAGCACAAACTGATGACGCCCAGGAATCAGCGTATAGCCCGGCAGCGCCAGCACCCAATCCGGATGCGCGCGATATAAATCCGAATTCGGGTTGATCATTTCCGGCTCAACCCAGATGCCAAACTCCATTCCCAGCGACTTCACGTGGTCGATAACCGGGGTCAGGCCGTTAGGATATTTTTTCTCATCGAGATACCAGTCGCCGAGCGCCGCCCAGTCGTCGTTGCGCCCTTTAAACCAGCCGTCATCGATGATAAAGCGCTCAACCCCCAGCTCCGCCGCCTCATCCGCCATGCGCATGATGTACTGCGGGTCGTGGTCGAAATAGATCCCTTCCCAGGTATTGAGGTGCACCGGGCGTGGTTTGTTATCCGGGAAGCGAATAATCTGTTCGCGCAGGTAGCGGTGGAACTGCTGGCTCATGCCGTTCAGCCCTTGCGCCGAATAGCTGGCGTAGAGGTTCGGGGTCCACAACGTTTCACCTTCCGCCAGCGCCATTTCGCCCGGCAGGTAGAGGGCTTCCGCCTGCAGATAGCGGCGACCATCGGTTTTAACTTCTGCCCGCAGACGGTGGTTGCCGCTCCAGCCCAGATGTACGCCCCACACTTCGCCTTGCATCTCGCTAAAAGCCTGGCTGCCGGTAATCAGCGCCGGGAAATGTTCGTGGGAGGTGCGCCCACGTCGGTTTTCCAGCACAAAGCTGTCGTGTTCGAGAACCAGACGATGGGGCTGGAATTCGCGGATCCAGCGGCCATGAAAGGCCATCACTTCGCGGGCGCGCTCGGCGACTGGCAGAGTAATCGCCAGACGGTCTACCTGCCAGGGCTGCACGCGCAGGTTGGTTAAACCATGGCGAACGCTCAGTACGCCGCTGCTATCAAGCTGGATTTCGCTGCATAGCCGCAGGCCTGCCTGCGAGTCTTCGCTGGTGATGGTTAAATTTTGCCCATCCTGCACCACATCGGTGGTGGTGAAAATTGGCGAGGCATCCAGTCCCTGGCGATGGCCTTCGATGCCCGGCGCGCCGAACAGGCCGTGGCCCAGTTCGGCCATTAAGGTCACTGGCGTGTCAATATCCAGACGACCGTTGGCAACCGGGCGGGCAATACTCGCCGCATCCTGCGGCGAAAAGTGGCTTAAGTGCGGCCCCCAGTAGATAATTTCGGCGAACGGATGGGTTTTTATCACCACATCGGCGGCTGCGCTTTGCAGGCGTAAAATCGAATCAGACATCAGACATCTCCACAACAAGGAATGCCTTACTGTTGATCCGAAACGTTTCGGGTGCCAACCAAAACGTTTCGGATCCGTGATCGAGTTCAGGAAATTAATCTAAAAAGGGGTGAATCAGGCGGTTTCGCCGGGTATGAATTCAGGCTGCCAGAGTACCTGGAGAGAGGCGAGATCGTCACCCGCAATTAGGCGGCGAACCATGCTGGCTATCTGGCGACCCACGCCCTGCCGGGTGGATTGAATCACCGCGCCAACCTGGGTCTCAATGATGCTGTCCTGCGGCAAGCCATCGTAAACGACTAACGCGACGCGATTTTCGCCAGTGAGGCGCCCCTGCTGGGCAAGAGCCATCGCCGCGCCGTCGCCGTGGCTGTTGCAGTCGGTGACGATCGCGGTGGGAGGCTCGGGTAAACGCAGCAGCTCCATCGTCGCCTGAAACCCGCTACGCCGGGTTGGCGTCACGCTGCGCAGCCAGTCCTCAGCTAATCCGGCCTCGCGTAGCGCTTGCAGGTAGCCGTTACGACGCTGAGTGATAAACGCCTGATTGTTATTTTCGCTCAACAGCGCGATACGCCGGTGCCCCTGGCTAATCAGGTGGCGGGTGGCGCGATAGGTTCCGGCCTGATTATCAAAATCAAACCAGGCGTAGGGCTGCGGCAGACGGCTACGGCCCATGGCAAGGAAAGGGAAGCCAGCTGATAGCAACTGCGTCAGACGTGGATCGTCATCCAGAGTATGCGCGACGATTAACGCATCGACGCGTCGGCTCTGCACCATACGCATATACCCGTGCTTGTCGGCCTGTTCATCGTCGGCAATCAGCAGTAAATCAATCTCATAGCGCGCCAGCTCGTGGCTAATTTCGCCGACCAATTCGAGAAAAACATTGTTATTCAACAGCACTGGACCCACGGGAAACACGAGGCCAACGGCGTCAATTTTACCCATCTTCAGGCGACGGGCGAAGGTATTCGGGCGATATCCGCGACGCTGTGCTTCCGCTTCCACGCGAGCGCGCGTCTCCTGCGACACGTCGTCATAGCCGTTTAACGCACGACTGACGGTGGTCACCGAGATCCCAAGTTCTTTAGCAATGGCTTTCAACGACATAAGTATCCCTGTCCTCGCGGGAGAATGCGGTAGTGTCCCGCAATACGGCCATGGCGTCCAGCAAGAGCGACAAAGCGCCGATGGCACCGGGACAGAACATAATCAGACATAACAGCTTCAGGAGAAGAGCATTAAATCAGCTCAAGAAGCGTTCTCGTAAGTTTAAGGGCTATTAATATATAAAAGATCTATACGCACACTAATGTTTATTCAATCTGAACATACTTGAACCAAAACTTTTTGTTATATAAAAATCATAATGTTAAAAAAAATCATTGTGTTCGCTAAAGCATAAAGAAGAGAGTGCACCATCAAAAAGTCGTTTCCTTTTGCCGTTAAATTATTTTATTTATATATTATTCAATCATGAACTATATCCCATAATTATATCATTAAATATGAAGTAAAGATGAACACAATCTCTTCATTGATATTTCTCAATTAACCATTAATTGAGAAAAGATTTAAAAAAATTAAATGCTATAAACGAAAAAAATTACCGAACATTTTCCACAGGATTTTATGTTTAGTTCACTGCTCTCTATTTCATCGCGGCGTGCTTTAATATTTTGCCTTTTCCTTTCTATGTTTGAACTACTAACTTATATTGCCAGCGATGTTGTTATGCCGGGAATGTTATTAGTCATTGCGGATTTAAATGCTGAGCCTTATTATATCCCCTGGTCTCTAAATGCCTACCTTCTCGGCGGAGTTGCGTTTCAATGGTTAATTGGTCCTCTATCAGATAGATTTGGCCGACGGCCTTTACTACTAATCGGCTGTGCTATTTTTTCTATTTCCTGTCTAGTAACACCGTGGGTTAATAACATCCAGATTTTCACTTCTCTTCGTTTTATTCAAGGTATGGGGCTGGGGTTTGTTGTGGTGGTCAGCTATCCGGCCTTACAGGAGGGGTTTAAAGAATCAGACGCCATACGCTTAATTGCTATATTCGCCAATATCGCGTTACTTTCACCATTATTTGGGCCGCTAGTCGGTAGCATTTTACTTTCATATATATCATGGCGAATGATTTTTATTGTTATCGCGATTATGGCGGCGCTGACCTGGTTCGGTTTGTTACGCTGGATGCCGGAGACAATCGGAGTAATGCGTAACGATGGCAGTAAAATTGAATACCAGCCGTTACAAGTAAAAACCATTGCTCGCGCTTACGGAGAACTGCTTAAAAACCAACGTTGTATGTCCGGCAGTATTGTGCTTGGCCTGACTGGGCTTCCGCTAATGGCGTGGATAGCGCTATCCCCTCTGCTGTTAGTGCACAATCTAAATATGAGCATGATGGAATATGCGCTATGGCAGTTACCTATTTTCGGCGCTTTGATTGCAGGTAATATCGTGCTTAACTACAGCGCTAAAAAATTCAAGACGGAGCGATTATTATATTTTTCACTTTTCCCTGTTTTTATCGGTATAATTCTGGCGCTGATAATAACTCTAATTTTCCAAAACATTATTGCCTTAATTTTTGGCATGGCCATTTATGCTTTCGGCCTTGGCATCTGCAACGCCACACTGTACCGCCTGACTCTATTTTCCAGCGAACTTGGGAAAGGTTGTGTATCGGCAATGATAGGAATGATTTCTGTCGCTATTTTTAGTGTCGGGGGCGCATTAATGGCTGCATTAGGCGCAGGCGATAGTCTTTGCGCATATATTATCGCGGCTATTTTCCCGATACTGGCAGCATTGTTAATTATGCTTAAAATGTTCAGCCACCAACTTAAGAATAAAATGAAAGCAACCGCACCAAACCATTAATTACCCATGAACGACTTATTATTAAGGATAAATAAAATGGTCACTCTATCCAGCGTTGATGCCCTCTGTACAATCAACACCCCTTATTGTGAAGACGGCAATTCACAACGACTTTTTGATGCCGCCATGCATGAAATAGTCGCCTTTCACGTAGCGAATACACCAGGTTATAGCCAATGGCTCACCCATCATAATATTCAACCAGATGCAGAAAATATAGATTCGTGGTCGCAGCTGCCGCCAATTTTTGCCAACTACTTCAAACAAAATTTGCTAATCAGTCGGTCTGGACAGGATGCGCTAGAACTCACCTCCTCCGGTACCAGCGGGCAGAAAAGCCGTATGCGCTATGATGAGCGCAGTATTGGAGCCGCGCAGGGAATGGTCGATCGCATTTTCCGCCACTATGGCTGGGAAACGCCTGATGCTCCTTGCAACTACCTGCTCCTGAGCTATGAACCCGCTGGTAACATCACTCTCGGCACCTCTTTTACTGACCAGTTCTTGTGTAAATACGCTCCCGTTAATCACGCCGTTTACGCATTGCGTCACACCGGAAGCGGGCATGAATTCGACTCTTACGGTGTTATTCGCGCTTTACAGGAGTTTGCTGAAGAGGGGTTACCGGTAAGGATCCTGGGGTTCCCGGCATTTATGTGGTTCATACTCGAACGCATGCGTGAAATGCATCTGCCAGCGCTCCAACTTCATCCTCAATCGTTAGCTTTTTTTGGTGGAGGCTGGAAAACGCATGCCGACCGGGAAATCCCTAAATCTGCATTTTATTCTCGACTGACCCAGCAACTCGGGATTTCGGATAGTCGATGCCGCGACGGCTATGGTTCCGTTGAGCACTGCGTGCCTTACATTGAATGCGCACATCACCATTTCCATATTCCTGTTTATTCCCGCGCCTGGATCCGCGATACCGCCTCTCTGGCGGTGAAAGATTATGGACAGAGCGGTTTTATACAATTTGTGTCGCCTTATATCACTTCCAGCCCTGCGCATAGTGTGGTCATGAGCGATCTTGCGGTACTGCACTGCGCCAAAGAATGTGGATGCGGCGCGACAACGGATTGGTTTGAGCTGCTTGGCCGGGCCAGTCGTAACAAAGCACGTAGCTGCGCACTGGCGGCATCAGAACTTATTAAGGGAAAATAATATGTATCTCATTCAGGGAAAAACCTATCCATCGTTCACGCCAGATGAGGCCCTGGCCCTGTTGACGAGCAAGTTGGATAGCGCGCTGAGCCAACCGCCGCGCCCAGAAATCGTGCTAACTTGCGCTGGGCTTTTTATCGAACAGCTAAAAGACTGCGCTTTTATTCCGCAGTTGGGCCCGGTTTATCGGGAAGAAATCAGAAAATTTTGCCAACCTGAAGCGCTACGCCATAAGCTCGAACATGAGCTGGGTGATAATCCCTTTTCCGTACGCCGCATTAACTACCGTGAGCCACAGTTTGAGGGCTGGCGTCCTCTGGGCGTCGTAGTGCATATCACCCCAGCAAATGCGGAACTGCTCCCCTTCTTTGCAATAGTAGAAAGCCTTCTGGTCGGTAATATTAACTGGCTGCGCCCAAGCTCCAGCGAACAAGGAATGACAATTCAGCTGCTACATGCGTTTATCCATTGCGATTTAACGGGTCATTTGGCGAACTTCGTCGCTGTTGTCCCCGTAGAGACAAAACGCCTGGACCTGTTACTTGCCCACGCCGATGGAGTATCAGCTTGGGGTGGCGATACCGCGCTTGGGGCGATTCGCCAACAGCTCCCTGACGGGTGTCGGTGGATACCCTGGGGACATAAAATCAGCTTTGCCTGGCTAAAACCTGATGCCATTAATGAAGAAAGCCTCCTTGCGCTGGCAGATGACGTTTGCTGTTTTGACCAGCAGGCCTGTTCCAGCCCGCAAATCGTTTTTGTTGATAGCGATGATTCTGCAGTATTGCATGATATTGGCAGAAGGCTGGCGGAGGCCATGCAGCACCGTCACGCGCTGTGGCATCCGTTAATTCCAGATGAAAAGGCGGCAGCAGATATCACCAGTACCATCGCCTTCGCGCAGCTGGACGCTGTGTTTTCTGGTGCGGACAACGCTCTACTGGCAGGAGACGGTTGGCGCATCATTCAGCAACACACCTCGGCTATTACGCCATCACCACTCTTTCGAACCGTATTGCTACGGCCGCTACCGCAACATAAAGTGATGCAAACGCTGCGCCCCTGGCGTACCCACCTGCAAACCTGCGGATTGGTTGCCGCCGATAGGGATATTATTCCCCTCAGCCAACTGTTGCTGGCCGCTGGCGTCAATCGAATTTGCCCCGTAGGTAAAATGCATGAGAGCTACCACGGCGAACCTCATGACGGCATTTATGCCTTGAGCCAACTGGCTCGCCGGGTCACGGTTACGCTGGATGCCAATGTCCTGTCGCAACAAGCCAGGCTCGACCCAAACCCGCCGCCGCCGATATTGTCGGCCCCGCAGCCCATTATGGATAAAACGGCATTCTTACAGCACTCCATGCAGCCCAGCGCCCAGCTTTTCTTTCGCAGCGGCGGCAGCAGCGGTGTGCCTAAACTCGCTGGTTTTACCTATCGCGACTATCACCGCCAGATGCAGGCCGCCGCCGCAGGCATGTTCGCTGCCGGGCTGGACCCCGTGCACGACAAAGTGCTCAATCTCATGTATGCGGGCAATCTCTATGGCGGCCTGCTCAGTTTTTTTACCGTACTTGAAATGCTAGAGGTCACCCATCTTCCAATGGGCGGGCCTCATGATGATGACTATCACGAGATCGCCCAAACGATTGTGAATCAGGGGGTCACCACGCTCATTGGTATGCCCAGCACGCTGTATCAGCTATTTACGCGAGAAGAGGCAATTTTACGCGACTACGGCGGCATTCAGAAACTCCTGCTAGGAGGAGAGCATATGGGAGCCGTTCAGCGTGACTACATTCAGGGTTTTGGCGTAACCACCATCCGTTCAGCCCTCTATGGCTCCGTTGATGCCGGCCCTCTGGGGCATGCATGCAGCTATTGCCCGGATGGAGTGTTTCACTTAATGGCTGATATTCAGTGGCTGGAAATTGTCGATCCGCTCAATGATCTGCCTGTCGCGCCTGGTGAAGCTGGGCGTCTGCTCTTTACCTCGACGGCCCGCGAGGGTCAGAAGATTATTCGTTACGACATAGGCGATACCGGCCGTTGGCTGCCCGGCGAATGCCCTTGCGGCGCACCCAGCCCCCGTTTTGAACTTTTGGGCCGCCACGGTAGCCTGGTGCGTATTGGCACAATGTTTATTCAGCCCCAGCGACTGGAGACGCTAGCTAATGCACCCATCCAATTGCTTCTTAAACATAATCCAGACAATGGGCTTGAATGTATTCAGATATTAACTGAAGGCAATATCGAAACTGTCAAAAAACAGGTCTGCACCGACCCTGAGCTCGGAATGGCGTTGGACGCCAATATGCTGGAGTTAGACGTTATTAACTGTTCTTACTCGGAATTTGAA
Organism: Klebsiella sp. RHBSTW-00484; assembly: GCF_013705725.1. Lineage (NCBI taxonomy): Bacteria > Pseudomonadati > Pseudomonadota > Gammaproteobacteria > Enterobacterales > Enterobacteriaceae > Klebsiella > Klebsiella sp. RHBSTW-00484. The sequence continues at coordinate 6,182,828 of NZ_CP055481.1, forward strand.
CGGCATGCACAAAGCGGTAAAACGCCGCTGGTCATTGATAAACGCCGTTAAGCGAGTCCCTACTGAACAGTTCACTATAAGGATATTTGTACATGATAACATCAGAGAGCGCCGACCTCCTTGAGCCGGCATTACCTCACATGGAAGAAATGACCGGAAGTCCACTAAGTCTTGAGCAACTTGTCCAGGTCGTTCGCCGTCGTTCGCCTTTCTATGCCGAACACTATCGCCATCTTGCCGCCAGCGGCTGGCAGCTAACAGACCTGCCGCTCATCAACCCCAAACGTTACTGGGAGGAGAGCCAGGGTCTGCAAAACTGGCCGGTACTCACCGGGCCTGTGGAAGATGGTATTGTTTTTAAGACTGGTGGCACCACCGGTGGCGGCAAGCTGTCCATTTTTTCCCGCCAGGAATGGCGCTCATTCGTCACTAGCTTTGGTCGTAGCCTCTCCAGCCAGATCAAGCCAGGGGCACGAGTAGCAAATTTATTTTTCGCTGGTGATTTGTACGCAAGCTTTCTTTTCATTCATGGCGCTCTTTCACACATGTCGACACCGGTATGTGAGTACCCTTTCACCGGAACGCTTGAATCACAAAACCTTACCGAACAAATCATTCAGCATGATATTAGCGTACTGGTAGGCGTACCGGCGATGTTGCTGCAATATGCGGCAGAACTCACTAGAAAAAACTGTCTTCTACCCGGAATTGAAACCATCCTCTACGGCAGTGAGAGCCTTTTTACAGAACAGCTACAGCTGCTGAAATCAGCATTTCCAAACGCACGTATCGCCTCCATAGGCTGCGCTAGCGTTGACGCCGGACTCATCGGACTCAGCTCTCCAGATTGCCTGGCAGGCGAACATCGGGTTTTTGAACCCGAAACCATCGTGGAGATTATTGATGAAGCGACAGGTGAGCCAATTAATGAAATCAATCGTTCCGGAATGCTGGTAGTCACCAGCCTCACCCGCACGCTAATGCCGCTGATTCGCTATCCGGTAGGCGATCTGGCCGCCTGGCGAGAACCTTCTGGAAGCAAAAATCGCAAGTTTATTTTGCAAGGGCGCAGCAGCCTCGGCCATCGTTTACGGGTTGGTTATGCATCCGTGTTCCCTGATGAAATAGCGGTGCTCATTACGGAAAAATTGGGTAATCAGCAGTGGCAACTAGTACTGGAACATGACACTCACCGCGATCGTCTGACCTTACGTATCGCTTGTTCCGGAACGCGAGACCAGGCGAATACGCTATGCAGTACGTTAGTCGCCAGAGATCATGCTCTCGCGGAGCTGCAGACCGCCGGACAATTGATCATTCAAGTTCACTGGTGCAGCCAGGTTGAACTCAGTCGTAATACCCGAACGGGTAAGCTACTGCGGGTGATCGATAAACGTGTCTACCTCGCACAGGAGACGGTGAAGTGATTGGAATAAGAGATTTTCAACGACAAGACAGCGAGGCTATCAGCGCTCTATTCCGAACGGTTTATGGCGAGCGCTATGTATATCCTGATATCTATATGCCCAGTATGATTAGCTGGCATAACGCACAGGGGCACTGGCACAGTGCGATAGCCGAACAAAACGGAACTATCATTGGTCATGCCGCATTATGGCAGCATGACACGGATAAGGAGGCCGCCGAGCTGGCCATGTTCGCCGTGCACCCTGTCATCAGAAACCGAGGAGTTGCCACTCAGCTTGGCAAACATTTGCTTCTTATCGCGAACAAGCTCGGTCTTGGCACGTTAACGATCAAAATGGTATCCAGCCATCAACACTCTCAGCGTCTGGCAAAAACGTTGGGTTTTCACTCAACGGCATTGCTCAGAGACTACGTCCCTTCTCCCTTCCAGTCGGGCCAGCGGGAAAGTATTATCCTGGGCGTATTGCTGTTACAACCGCGACCCGTACCGCTTGCCGTGGACGATAGCCGCCATGACTGTTGGATAAACTTGCTAAAGGAAAAATTCGGCACGGCTCATATCCCGCCTGCCAGAGAAACCATCGCTGCGCCTGTTGAAATATCAATTTGTGATGATCGGGTGGATGTGACGATTAATAAATCAATATCGCAGACGGTCAATGAGATATCCCGGCTCCCCGACTGCAAACTGATTCATATTCGAGTGCCCATCGATGGCTCTTTGATGTCGCTACGACAAAGGCTATGGCAGGGAGGATATACAGATATGGGCCTGGCGCCATCAGCTGAGGGTAGATGGTTCTGGCTGTTGCAACGAGGCTATCGTTCCCAACAACTCGAACTATCCTGTCCTATCGCTATTGCCCTACAGAAAATGAACTGCGCCGAGCATTGTCAATTCTGCTCGGCCACCAGCAGCGCCTGGGTATCCGGCTCCAGCGCCTGGAAAAGGTGCTCTCGATCGGCCGGATAGCAGATGTAATCCCCTTCCCCCAGTTCTTCCGGCGCTTCCGTCAGGCCAACTCGCGCGCGTCCCTGAGTGATAATAATATGCTCCACTGACCCCAGCGGATGCGGCTGTGAAATGCGGTCCGCTCCCGGCTGGGTCAACAAGAGATAGATATCGCGCCGTGCACCCGGCGGGCATGCAGCCAGGAGGATCGCCTGATAGTTTGCCTGCTCGGCGATAACTTTCGTCCCCTCGCCGCGACGGATCACCTGAGTGGTATTGACCTGCGGTTCCAGCAGACGAGCGAAGGGAATATCAAGAGCCACGCAGAGCGCCCACAGGGTTTCCAGGCTCGGGTTGCCGTTAGCGGATTCCAGCTGCGATAACGTCGATTTAGCAATTCCCGCCCGCCGCGCAACTTCGGCGAGGGAAAGCCCGGTGCGCGCACGTTCACGTACCAGACTTTTGGCAATCAGGCTAATTGGCTGGGTCATACACGGCTCCGTGTTTTTTATAACGAACGATTCGTTCGTCTTGAAATGCGATTCTGTTGCGTTCATTATAATGGAAATTCGTTCGATATGGCTAAAGAGTATGAAGCGGCACTTCGCCAGCCTCAAAGGCGACACCATTAAAGCAATTTTTTTAGTCTGCCTGGCGGTTGGCATCGTCGGCATGTCCTACGGCTCGCTGGCTATCGCCTATGGTTTTCCCATTTGGGTGCCTTTTGTCCTCTCGGTTTGCGTGCTGGCAGGTGCCTCTGAGTTTATGTTTATTGGGATTGTCGCCAGCGGCGGCAACCCGTTGGCAGCGGCAGCGGCCGGTTTACTGGTTAACGCCCGCCATATTCCTTTCGGCGTCACGGTACGCGATCTGGTCGGCCAGCGCGCCGCCAGCTTCCTCGGTTGCCACATCATGAACGACGAAAGCGTGGTTTTTGGTCTGTCGCAGAAAACCCCCGAACAGCGCCGGGCTGCCTACTGGCTATGCGGTCTGGGCGTGGCGCTGATTTGGCCACTGGGAGCGCTCCTGGGCGCGGGCGTCGGCAAGTTGCTTCCGGCTCCGGAAACCATCGGCCTTGATGCGGTATTCCCGGCGATTCTGCTGGCATTGGTCGTTCCGGCATTTAAAAACCGTACTACCCTTATCCGCGCCTGTAGCGGAGCGGTGCTATCTCTGGCCGCCGTGCCTTTTGCGCCGGTTGGCCTGCCGGTCCTGCTGTCGCTGTTTGGCCTGCTGGCGAGGAAAAAGTAATGGGTAACATGACGCTGTTTATTGTCGGTATCGCCGTGCTATCTCTGGGAACCTATTTAATGCGTTTAGGTGGGGCAAAGCTCGGCAGCCGTTTAGCCTTTTCTGAACGCTCCCAGGCACTGCTCTCCGATGCGGCGACGGTGCTGCTCTTTTCCGTCGCGCTGGCGACCACCTTTTATGAAGGCGAACATTTTGCCGGCATGGCGCGGGTGCTGGGCGTGGGCTTCGCGGTGTTCCTCGCCTGGCGCAAGATGCCGCTGATTGTGGTGATTATCGCCGCCGCCGTGGTAACGGCGCTGCTGCGGATGGCGGGAATGTCTTAGGCCGGATATCCAGGCGGCATCCGGCCATCAGGCTCACCAACGCCGGATGGCGACGCTAACGCGTCTTATCCGGCCTACAGTTTTCATTCCCTATCTGTATTTCAATCCACTCATTTAAGAGTCCAATGTCTGGTAGCTGTCGTTGATCTACCGTAAATACCGGTCCCAGGCGCATCGGTTGCGCCCGTTCGGCAAGCGCGTGAAGCTCCGGGAGATACTCTTCACCCGGATGTCCCGGTTTGCGATCCTGCAACCGCGTGGCGTAGCGTGATACCGCAAGCTCTGGCGAGATGTGATTCCAGACCTCAAGGACCTTTTCAACGCCAGCCTGCTGGAGCAGTTGCTGCAATGTTTCACGCGGCTGAAAACCAAACCATGCGTCTACCAGCCAGACGCAGCCCGCTGGAGACTGACCGACAATCGACCAGATAACCTCATAGGCGGCGCAGCCCAGCTGCCGGTTGAAGGGTCGATCAATATCAGTAAAGCGCGCCATAAAGGGCTCTTTAATACCGTCAATGGTCAGCAGCGGCAGATTAAATGCTGCCGAGAGCTGCCGGGTGACGGTGCTTTTACCCGATGCGGGAATGCCGTTAATTAAAATCACCGTTTTGCAGCCTGGAGTAAGGTGTCTCTTCATAACAGCGCGACGACCTCCTCCCGGCTGCTGGCGGCCCGCAGCTTCGTCATCGTCTCATTATTATCGAGTAACGCGATAATAGCGCGGATCCCCTCCTCAATATGGGCATTGCTATCTTGCGCGCCAAACATAATGACAATGTCCACCTTCTCGCTGTCGGCAAATTGAATCGGTTTATTCAGCACCACCAAACTAAAACAGTTGCGCTTTACGCCGCACTCCGGACGGGCGTGAGGGATCGCCACCCCTTCATCAAAAACGTAGTACGCACCATGATGCAGAGTATTATCAATGACCGCCTGGCCGTAATCCGCCGAAATGTATCCTTTTGCTACCAGCGGACTGGCGGCCAGATGAATCACCTTCTGCCAGTCGGACTCCGTGACGCCGACCTGAATGGCATCGGCCTCAATAAGTAATTCTTTTATTGTCATTACGACTCCTTAAGAGCCTATATCAGTAGGCGTTATCGGTGCAGGCAGTTTGGACACAGACAGCGCGGAAAAACCGAAGCGTACACGTAGTACGTGAGGATTTTGAGCACTGCCCTGGTTCAAACTGGCAAACAAGATAGCCTAATGAACAGGTTCTAAATATTGCGGCGAATAATGTTACGTAACTCATCAATGCGAATAAAAAGCGCATCTATTTCTTGCCGATGTGTTTTGCTTTTGGCATACACCGACAGCGCACGGTTATAAATCAGCATTAATGCTTTCTGTACTTCGCCATTGCCGGGGTTGCCCTGTAATTCGCCTTCCAGCCGGGTTATTTCCTCCGCCAGCTGGCTGGCCTGTTGGTCATAATCCTGCGGCGGGTTATTTTCTTTTTTCCACAGCGTTTTTAAAGATTCAAACATAGCGAGCTCCTCCCTGACGAACTACAGGGCAACGAATATCATTAAATAATGAAGTCTTATTTAAACAGGGCGATTTTTTCCATTAATACATTGGTGACTGCATTATTCGCTGGAATTAAAAACTTGCGCACGCTGTCATTCACTTTGCCTTTTTCAAAGGTGGTTTTGCATTGATCGACCCACTGGACGTTCATTTCCGTGCCGACATTCACTTTATTGATGCCCTCGGTGACGGCCAGACGCATATCCTCATCGCTGACGCCGGTACCGCCATGGAGCACTAACGGCACGCCGGTTGCGGCGCTAATCTCTTGCAGTCGCTGATGCTGGATCTGCGCCTTGCCGGTATACAGACCATGCACCGTTCCCACGGAGACCGCCAGCATGTCGACCTGCGTTTCATCCACAAAACGTTTCGCGTCTTCCACCGTGGTAAAGCAGATATCTTCCGCAGCAACCGCTTTACCATCTTCTGAGCCGCCGATAGCCCCCAGTTCGCCTTCAACGGTGATATTCCGCGGACGCGCCATCTCCACCACAATTCGCGTATTGCCGATGTTTTCTTCCAGCCCCAGGTGCGAACCGTCGTACATCACCGATGAAAAACCGGCGTCCATTGCCGTTTCGATCGCGCTAATATCAGAGCAGTGATCCAGATGCAGGCAGGTCGGCACATTTTCACTCTCCGCCAGCGAACAGACCGCGTCGACCAGTAAGCGATAGCCCAGATATTCCGCCGTCCCGGTCGAGATTTGAATCATTAACGGGCTATTACTCTTTTGCGCCGCTTTAAAAAAAGCGGGCAGCATTTCAATACAGTGCAAATTAAACGATCCAATCGCTTTAAATTTTCTTTCCTGCGCAATTTTCAGAATATCGTTGAAATTATACAGACTCATGAGCATTTTCCCCTTTCGGCTTCGCTGATTTACCGTTTACGAACCATGCCAGTGCGGCAACAAAAACAATGAATAAGGCGACAAACAACCAGTTATTCTGGAAGGCATGACCCAATACCAGACCGGAACTGATCACATCAGAATCGCTAAAAGTGACGCCAGTAAAGCCGTAGCTTTCGAGCATCGGTACCAGAATCGCAGGCAGGAAGGTGATAAACAGGCCGTGAACCACGCCGCCAATCATCGCCCCACGGCGGCCGCCCAGCGCATTACCAAACACGCCCGCCGTACCGCCAGCAAAGAAGTTGGTTAACAGACCGGGCAGAATCATCGCCAGGCCGAACAGCGGGAACACCAGCATGCCGATAATGGAGCCGACTGTGGTCGCCAGGAAGCCGACGATCACGGCGTTAGGCGCATAGGGAAACAGAACCGGGCAATCCAGCGCGGGCTTGGCGTCCGGAACAATACGCATTGCGATACCGCGAAATGCCGGAACCAGTTCATTAAGCAGTAAGCGAACACCGCTGTAGAGCACGAAGACGCCCGCCACGAACTGAATGGACTGCATAAAGGCGTACATCAGGTAATTAATACCGTTGGAGAACTGGCCAATATATTCCGGGCCCGCCGCGACCGCCGGGATGAGATACATCGGCACCATCACCACCGCCATCGCGAGGTAGGTGTCCTGGAGAAACTTAAAGTTGTCCGGTAATTCAAGGTCTTCCGTTGAGCGGGAACCTTTACCCACCACTTTGGCCACCGCCGCCTGTACCAGATAACCAATGGTGCAGAAGTGCCCCAGCGCCACGTCGTCAGAACCGGTAATGCGCCTGACCACCGGCTGTGCCAGCGCGGGCATCAGTACCGCCATAATGCCGCCAAAGATGCCGCCGGTCAGGATCAGCGGGAATCCGGTCAGTCCGGCTTTATAGCCAATCACCGCGCCAATGGTCGCCATCCACAGCAATGCCTGACCGGTCAGGAAGATATATTTCAGCGGCGTCAGGCGGGCGATAATAATGTTGACGGCAAAGATCACCAGCAGCGTCAGCGCCACTTCCGAGCCTAATTCACGGTTAGCTAACCCGGCGATAGCGGCAACGTCGGTAATATAGCCTTTCATGCCGAATCCCTGAGTGAAAATATCGTTCAGGAACGTGAGCGTGGCGACAATAATGTTAATCCCGGCCATCATGATTAAAAAGCCGAGCAAGGTTTTAAACGTTCCTTCTGCCGTTTTACCCGGTGATTTTTTTTGCAGGATCAGGCCCAGCATCGCAATAAAGGCGATTAATATCGATGCCTGACCGAGCAAATCTTTGACGATAAACTCTACAAAGCTATTCATAGTCCGCTACCTTCAGGTTACGTTCTTTTAAGAATGCGACGATCTTGGCCTCAACTTCGTCTTTATCCGTCAGTTTATGCAGCACCACCACGCGTTTAATTTCCTCCTCGCTAGCATCCGCCGTTAATATATCGGCGAAAGTTTTTTGCGTGAGAATCATATCGGATTTAAACGCTCCGGCTTCGGAAACGGTGGTATGTTCAATATGCGCCGGAATTTCCAGTTTCTTTAAAACCGCTTTCGTCGTCATTTCGATGGCAAAGCTTGAACCGAGGCCGCAGCCACATACGCAAAGAATTTTCAGCATGTAGGGTCTCCTCAAATTATATTGAGTTGTTTGGCAAGTTTATAATGGTGTCCTTCGGTATCTACCAGACGTTTTTTCATACTGACTAAATCAATTGGAATAGGTTTATTACTTGAATTAATTATGATGGCTTTATTTTTCATCCCTGACTGAATGCAGCGAACGACTTCACTGGCCATAATCGTACCCTGATAAATCTCTTCACAGGTCGGGTCACCGTTACGTAAACCGTAGCCCACAATGGTTTTACGAATACGCACGCCAATTTGCGGTTCAAGCTGCTTAATCATGGTATCAATAGCCCCCTGGAATCCGGGGGAATACTCCCTGGTGTAGCCTTCAGAGCACAGGATCACGACGCTATTCTGCTTTGCCAGTTTCTGCTTCACCCGCTCGGCAAGCGCAGCCAGCGGCATCTGCGATTCCGGGATCAGGGCGATATCCGCGTTACATTTAATCGCCGATTGCAACGTTAACTCTCCACAATAACCTCCTAGTATTTCGGGTAATGACTCCAACTTAATGATAGTGTTTTATGTTCAGATAATGCCCGATGACCTTGTCATGCAGCTCCACCGATTTTGAGAACGACAGTGACTTCCGTCCCAGCCTTGCCAGATGTTGTCTCAGATTCAGGTTATGTCGCTCAATGCGCTGAGTGTAACGCTTGCTGATAACGTGCAGCTTTCCCTTCAGGCGGGATTCATACAGCGGCCAGCCATCCGTCATCCATACCACGACCTCAAAGGCCGACAGCAGGCTCAGAAGACGCTCCAGTGTGGCCAGAGTGCGTTCACCGAATACGTGCGCCACAACCGTCTTCCGGAGCCTGTCATACGCGTAAAACAGCCAGCGCTGGCGCGATTTAGCCCCGACGTATCCCCACTGTTCGTCCATTTCCGCGCAGACGATGACGTCACTGCCCGGCTGTATGCGCGAGGTTACCGACTGCGGCCTGAGTTTTTTAAATGGCGGAAAATCGTGTTGAGGCCAACGCCCATAATGCGGGCGGTTGCCCGGCATCCAACGCCATTCATGGCCATATCAATGATTTTCTGGTGCGTACCGGGTTGAGAAGCGGTGTAAGTGAACTGCAGTTGCCATGTTTTACGGCAGTGAGAGCAGAGATAGCGCTGATGTCCGGCGGTGCTTTTGCCGTTACGCACCACCCCGTCAGTAGCTGAACAGGAGGGACAGCTGATAGAAACAGAAGCCACTGGAGCACCTCAAAAACACCATCATACACTAAATCAGTAAGTTGGCAGCATCACCGTATTTCGACCATAAATACCCGACCAGGCAATGCTCTGCCGGTATTTCTTAAGCGGGAAACTTCTTTAATAATCTGCTCACAGGCGGTAGAGAAACCAATGGTATAATCGCTACCGTACACATCGTTATCAATCGTCATCCCGACGCCAAAACAGTTAATATCAAACTCACTTAACGTATTGAGAAACTGCAGGCTACCGTCGCCGCCGGCCATAATCAGCACATCAACGCGCAGTGACTTAATTTTTTTAGCAATCGTTTCATATTCACTACGAAGCAATTTACGACTGGTGCGTCCGGAGGTAATAATCGGAATAGCCGCAATCGAAAAATCAACCAGATCGCGCCAGGCAACTTCTTGATAATTTTTATCCAACAGCCCAGGTATTCCGCCATTAAAAATGGTGATCTCAGCATTCGCCATTTTGGCAATCTGGAATATAAAATTATTAATTCCAGAAACATCCCCACCGCTGATAACAATGCCAATTTTCATTGCCTGCCCCCGCCGTTTTCTCTGCCAACATTTTTCCCTGACTTCAAGACTGCTATTTGCAATAGAGATCACAATATGCCGATAATTTTGCTCCAGCCTAATATTGACAACCGCTTTATTACGCTATTTTTTGTGATCAACATCTCTTTTATAAAGTGAGATCGGCTTAACAGTTAACTTTTTATTTTGTTTAAGATCATTAAGTTACTTAGCCCGATAATTCCCTGTATGGGTTGCATGTTTTTACCCGGCAATCCCGCTTTTGCGGAAAGAGAGAAATGTGATAAATAGCGCATTTTTTTCCTCGGAAAGGTTCACAGCACGTTTTTCCGCTAACCCGCACGAACTAGAATTGTGTGCTTGCGCACAAAGCCCACTCGCGCTTACTGGGCAAAATGTCACTGCGCGCTGACATATTGCCGCTCATCTCTTCGCCGTCCCGACGTTAAAATCGTATTCATTCAGTTTTAACGGAGTCTCACCATGGCAGCCCTTACAGCGAACTGCATTGACCTGAATATTCAGGGCAATAGCGTTTATTCCATCCTCAAGCAGCTGGCGGATATGGCCTTTCATAACGGCTACGTCAGCGACCGTAATCAGTTTTTGCAAACGCTGCTGCTGCGCGAAAAGCTGCACTCCACTGGTTTTGGTTCGGGCATCGCCGTTCCTCACGGCAAAAACGCCTGCGTGAAGCAGCCTTTCGTCCTGTTCGCGCGTAAATCCGCCAACGTCGACTGGAAGGCCAGCGACGGCGAAGACGTCAACTGCTGGATCTGCCTCGGCGTGCCGCAGGCCGGTGAGGACGACCAGGTCAAAATCATCGGCACCCTGTGTCGCAAAATTATCCATCAGGATTTTATCAACCAGCTGAAACAGGGCGACGCCGACCAGGTGCTGGCGCTGTTAAATCAGACCTTAACCTCATAAGGAAGCGGCTATGGAGTCATCCTTGCGTTTAGTGGCGATCACCAACTGCCCCGCCGGTATCGCCCACACTTACATGGTGGCGGAAGCGCTGGAGCAAAAAGCGCGTTCGCTCGGCCATACCATAAAAGTTGAAACCCAAGGTTCAAGCGGCGTCGAAAACCGCCTGACCAATGAAGAGATTGCCGCTGCGGATTACGTGATTCTGGCGACAGGACGCGGCTTAAGCGCTGATGATCGCGCACGCTTTGCCGGTAAGAAGGTTTATGAGATCGCCATTTCCCAGGCGTTGAAAAATATCGACCAGATCTTTACCCAGTTGCCCTCTCATTCGCAGCTTTTTGCCGCCGATAGCGGCGTCAAGCTGGGCAAACAGGATGTACAGCAGGGTAGCGTGATGAGCCACCTGATGGCGGGAGTTTCCGCCGCGCTGCCGTTTGTTATCGGCGGCGGTATTCTGGTCGCCATCGCCAATATGCTGGTGCAGTTCGGTTTGCCATATACCGACATGTCGAAAGGCGCGCCGTCGTTTACCTGGGTCGTCGAATCTATCGGCTATCTCGGCTTCACCTTTATGATCCCAATCATGGGCGCGTACATCGCCTGGTCGATTGGCGATAAACCGGCGTTCGCCCCGGCGTTTCTGGTGTGCTATCTGGCGAACGATAAAGGGCTGCTGGGTACGCAGTCCGGCGCGGGATTTCTCGGCGCGGTAGTGCTGGGGCTGGCAATCGGCTACTTCGTGTTATGGTTTCGCAAGGTACGTCTCGGCAAGGCGCTTCAGCCGCTGCTCGGCTCAATGCTGATCCCGTTCGTCACTCTACTGGTGTTTGGCGTGCTGACGTACTACGTCGTCGGCCCGGTGATGTCCGATATCATGGGCGGCCTGTTGCACTTCCTGAACACCATTCCGCCATCCATGAAAATGGGCGCAGCTTTCCTTGTTGGCGCGATGCTGGCGTTCGACATGGGCGGACCGATCAACAAAACCGCGTGGTTCTTCTGCTTCTCGCTGCTGGAAAAACATATCTATGACTGGTACGCCATCGTTGGCGTGGTGGCGCTGATGCCGCCCGTCGCCGCAGGTATCGCCACCTATATCGCGCCGAAGCTGTTTACACAGCAGGAGAAGGCCGCCGCCAGCAGCGCGATTGTGGTCGGCGCAACCGTCGCTACCGAACCGGCAATTCCTTACGCGCTGGCCGCCCCACTGCCGATGATTACCGCCAATACGCTCTCCGGCGGCATTACCGGGATGCTGGTGATCGCCTTCGGAATCAAACGTCTGGCGCCGGGTTTAGGTATCTTTGACCCGCTGATCGGCCTGATGTCGCCTGTAGGTTCATTTTATCTGGTGCTGGCGATTGGCCTGGCGCTAAACATTTCGCTAATCATCATTCTGAAAGGATTGTGGCTCAAACGTAAAGCCGCGCAGCAGGAGCTTGTCCATGAACATTGAGTTACTACAACAGTTATGCGAAGCCAGCGCCGTCAGCGGTGATGAACAGGAAGTTCGTTTGATTTTGATCGACACGCTGGAACCCTGCGTGGATGAGATCACTTTTGACGGCCTCGGCAGCTTTGTCGCCCGCAAAGGGACGCGCGGGCCGAAAGTCGCCATCGTCGGGCATATGGATGAAGTGGGCTTTATGGTGACGCATATCGACGAGAGCGGTTTTATCCGTTTCACCACCATTGGCGGGTGGTGGAACCAGTCGATGCTCAATCACCGGGTGACCGTGCGCAGCCGCGCAGGGGTAAAAATCCCCGGCGTGATTGGCTCCGTAGCACCGCACGCCCTGACGGAAAAGCAGAAACAGCAGCCGCTGTCGTTTGACGAGATGTTCATCGATATTGGCGCGAGCAGCCGCGAAGAGGTGGAAAAACGCGGCATTGCGATCGGCGATTTCATCAGTCCGGAAGCGAACTTTTCCCGCTGGGGCGACGATAAAGTCGTCGGCAAAACACTGGATAACCGCGTCGGCTGCGCCCTGATGGCGGAGCTTTTACAAGCGGTGGATAACCCGGAAATCACGCTGTATGGCGTTGGCAGCGTGGAAGAAGAGGTCGGGCTGCGCGGGGCGCAAACCTCGGCGGAGCATATCAAACCCGACGTGGTTATCGTACTGGATACTGCGGTGGCGGGCGACGTGCCCGGCATCGACAGCATCAAATATCCGCTGAAGCTCGGCGACGGGCCGGGGCTGATGCTGTTTGATAAGCGCTATTTCCCTAACCAGCAGTTGGTCGCCGCCTTAAAACAGAGCGCCGGAGACAGCGGCGCCCCATTGCAGTTCTGCACCATGAAAACCGGGGCAACGGACGGTGGACGCTACAATGTGATGGGCGGCGGTCGTCCGGTGGCTGCGCTGTGCCTGCCGACCCGCTATCTGCACGCCAATAGCGGCATGGTTTCGGCAAAAGATTATGACGCACTGTTTACCCTGGTGCGCGAGCTGCTGGCCTCGCTGACGGCGGATAAGGTCAAAGCCTTCACTGACTTTCGCCAGGTGAGCCATACACAAACTCATTCGAGTTGCATCAAGGCGGCAAATGAATGAATCCCTGGGAGCGTACAAGTAGTACGTGACTAGGGTGAGTGAATGCAGCTAACGCAGAAGCAGCTTGAAGGAGGAAGTGTATATGCTATCGGAACGCCAGTTAAAGGTCGCGGAGATTCTCGAACAGCAGCCCTGCTTGCTGGGCGAACTGGCGCGACAAACTGGCGTGTCGAGCCGCACGATCCTGCGCGATATTGATTACCTCAACTTTACCTTCAGCGGTAAGGCCCGCATTCACCCCGGCGGCGGTGCGGGCTACCAGCTGGATATTGTCGACCGGCGCGGCTATTTCCAGCTTTTACAACGTCATGATAATGATGACCGGTTGCTGGCGATATTACTGCTTAACCCATTTACCACCCGCGTGCAGCTCGCCGCGACGCTGAATTTACCGGAAACCTGGGTCGCCGACAGGTTGCCGCGCCTGAAGCAGCGCTACGAACGCGCGTTCAGCATCGCAAGCCGCCCCGGCGTCGGGCACTTTATTGATGAGCCTGAAGACAAGCGCATTATCCTGCTGGCGAATCTGCTGAAAAAAGATCCGCTGTTGATTCCCCTGCCGGGCATAACGCGCGAGAACATCGAGCAGCTTCAGCAGGCCTGTGAAAATCTGCACGCTTTTGCGCTGGTTTCCGGAGAGTATCTCGCAAGCGTAGTGCTTGCCGTTTATGCCCTGCGCAACCAGCTCACCGCCGCCTGGCCTGAGTGTCAGCATAGTGCGCTTAACAATGCGGTGGAGCTGGCGGGAATTTATCTCGGTGACAAGGCGTTTAGCACGCTGGTTGGGCTGCTGGAAATGCAACAACAGCATACCGCTGCGATTTCCGAAGAGGGCGTCGTGTCGCTGCTAAAATCGCTACCCGGCGTCACCCCGCTGAATATTATCGACGAACAGCTAGTCGAAAATATTACCGGTCACCTCCTGCGCTGCGTCGCCGCCCCGGTATGGATCCCGGAACATCGACAGGGCAGCATGAACAACCTGAAGGCCGCCTGGCCCGCCGCCTTCGACATGAGCCTGCGCTTTATCGCCCGACTTCGCGAACAGTTGGATATTCCTCTGTTCGACAGCGACCTGATTGGGCTTTATTTTGCCTGTGCTCTGGAACGGCATCAGAACGAACGCCAGCCGATTATTTTGCTCTCCGATCAGAACGCCATCGCCACCATTAACCAGCAGGCGATTGAGCGGGATGTGCTGAATTGCCGGGTGATTATTGCGCGCAGCGCGGGCGAAGTAAGCGCCATCAGCGAAGAGGTCACTCCGCTATTAATCATCAACAATAGTCACTATCTGCTTGATGATGCTTTAAAAAATGTTCTTACTATCAAAAACATTATCACCGCAGCCGGTACCGAGCAGATTAAAAACTTCCTCGCCACGGCCTTTATCCGCCAGCAGCCTGAGCGTTTCTTTTCACAGCAGGGCAGCTTCCATTACCCCAATACGGCGGGCGAAAGCTGGCAGGAGATTATCGGCCGAATTTGCGGACAGCTTGTCGCGCAGGGTCATATCACCGAAGACGAGGCACTGCGCATCTGCGCCAGGGAGCATGAGGGCGAAAACCTGATTGTGAATCGCCTGGCGATCCCCCACTGTTGGAGCGAGCAGGAGCGCCGCTTTCGCGGCTTCTTTATCACCCTCGCGCGCCCCATGCAGGTCAATAACGAGCCGGTCAGCCATGTGCTCATCGCCTGCGCCGCCGCCGACGCGCGCCACGAGTTAAAAATATTCAGCTATTTATCCAGCGTGCTGTGCCGTCATCCGGCGGACACTATTGCGGGACTGGCGGGGTATGAAGCATTTATTGCGCTGCTCAGGGAGTAAAGCTCCGCCGATTTGTTTTCCACCACAGAAAATGTGTGGCGATCTCCATCACACTCTAATCAAAACATGGTTTCATTTTTAACCCATGGCGTGGAAAGTATTCAGTGTCTAATGAAAACCGTAGTGTCTAGTGTCTAAATTAAATCGACGCTATTTTCTACTCTATGCGGAACACTGAAAAATGGCGCTGTCGGCGAAAGAAAAGTTATTTCACAAAATACTCACCCATTATGCGCAGAAACCCGCAGGTTTCACGGCTCAGGACTGCGCTGACTTTATGCAGGTTAACCGCAGCGTCATCAGTCATTACCTCAACAGGCTGTGCGATGACGGCCATCTGAGTAAAGAAAATACCCGCCCGGTTCGCTTCTTTGTGCAGCAAAATGGCGTAAAAAACGCGCAGGCGTCTCGCATAGTGTCGAAAAAGCACGACGCCTTTCAGCAGTTGATCGGCGCACAGGGAAGCCTGGCGGAAGCAATCGCGCTTTGCCGCTCGGCGGTGGATTATCCCGGCGACGGTCTGCCTGTCCTGCTCTCCGGGGAAAGCGGCGTCGGTAAGAGCCATCTGGCGGCGCTGATTTATCAATATGCCATCGAGCGCAACGTCATTGCGGCGGATAAGCCGTTCGTTGAACTGAACTGTGCCGACTACGCCAATAACCCGGAGCTGCTTTCGGCAACGCTTTTCGGCTATACGCGCGGTGCGTTCACCGGGGCTGACCGCGAAAAGCGTGGGGCCTTTGATGATGCGGATGGCGGGTTTCTGTTTCTCGATGAGGTCCATCGACTGTCAGCTGAGAACCAGGAGAAGCTGTTTCTGTTTATGGACAAAGGCTATTTCTATCGTCTCGGCGATAACCGCACGCGCCATCCGGCGTCGCTGCGCTTTATTTTCGCCACCACGGAGAATATCGACACCGTCCTGCTCAACACCTTCCGCCGCCGAATTCCGGTGCGCGTGACGCTGCCCAACTATATTTCGCGCCCGCTCACCGAGCGCGTCGCTCAGGTTAGCCATTTTTTGCATCAGGAAGCGCTCAGCCTGCGCCGGGATATTCATCTCGATAATCCGCTCATGCATCAACTGGTAACCTCGCCGGTGCGCGGCAATATCGGCGAGCTAAAAAATCAGATCAAAGTCATGTGCGCCAGCGCCTGGAGCGATAATCGCGAGACCTCCGTGATTACGCTACGCGGCCCCTCGTCCGGCGGCGAAATAATCAGAATTACCGCTAACCCTGATGATGATGCGCTTAATGTCAGCCAATTGCTGCCAAAAGCGATGCACGATGCGGTTATTTTTCGCGACTTTTGCCATAGCGGTAACGTGCTGTTGCTGAATCGCAAAATGGAACAGCTGCTGACCACGGTCAGCGGCGCGGTTGCCGCCGAGTCGCTGTATAGCGGCTATATCTGGCAGAATACCGCTCATGCGTTGAACGAGCTGGAGAGCCTGACCGGTATCAGCTGTAGCCAGGAGATCCGCAAAGCCGTCTGGCTCTGCGTCAGCTATGCGCTGCATCCTTCTCAGGAGGCGGTCAACGCGAACGAGCTACAGACGATTTCTGACTATGTTTCCGCGAAGGCGCGCCTGCTGGCGGAAGAGTGCCTCGCCTTGCTGAACAAACACGTCACCCACCAGCCGCTGCCCCTCTTGCTGCCGCTGTTAAGCTGCGCTTTTCATACCCTGGCCGGTGAAGACGACCCCATTCAGGGCATTATCGTTTCCCACGGTCGCGCCACCGCATCGAGTATTGCCGGTATCGCCAATCAGTTGACCGGCGGCTACTACTTTAAAGCCTTCGATATGGCCAACGCGACCTCCACCAGAGAAATCATCGACCTGCTGATTGCCCACGTCTCGCGCCTCAAACAAGGGGGCGGGCTGATTATCCTGGTGGATATGGGGTCACTAAAAGAGATCTACGAAGAAATTAAGCTTCACCTGCATGGTGAACTGTTGGTTATCAACAACGTCAGCACCGCTATGGCGCTGGATATTGCCGCCAAAATTCAGGACAAACTGTCGATGGAGGCGATTATTGAGAGCGCCAAAGGGGCGTATGAGGTTGAAACCCGCTACTACGCTGGGATCTTGCCGGGGAATAAAATCATTATCTCCTGCATCTCCGGCGAAGGGATCTCCCGCAAGCTGAAAGATATCGTCCAGCGATTTCTGGCGCAGGAGGAGATCGACATCATTACGATGGAGTATGACGATCTGAAGTGGAAAATCGCCCACGCCGACCCGGCACTAAACGGCACCCGGCTTATCATCACGACCACCGATCTGGAAGCGGGCTATATTCCGCTGCTAAGCGTAGAGCAGTTAATTAAAGAAAAGACGCTGGTGTTAAAGCGCGACTACTTCAACGGGCTGCTGATGGAAGGCGGTCTGGAGCCGATGATTGATGAAGTCGTGAAGCTGTTTACCGTCGAAGGCGTCGCCAGCCGTCTCAACTTCCTCAATCCGGTGGTGATTATTGATGAAGTTGAAGCGGTGATTAAACAGTATGAATCCTTCTACAAAATCCATTTTGAAAGCTACCTGCGCATCAATCTGTTTATGCATATCGCGCTGATGATTGAGCGGGTAATGGTCAATAACGGCGTGCGCCATCGCGAAGAGGCGGAGCTGACGCTGGATCAGCAGGCGTTTGTCGCCGTCCACGACACCTTTTTCCAGGCGCTGAACCGTAAATACAATATCACCCTGCCGCTCACCGAAGTGCTGATGATCTATGAAATCATGGAGCCATGGATCGCCTTTGACCCCATCAATTAACCTCCCGCCGCCAGCTTCGGCTGGCCCCATCGACACTGGTTATCCCGCCCATTTCAACACTGAAATTAGCGTCCAAAAATTAATTTTTCACCTTTAAAAACAAACAAATAAAAACATGGCACGCTGATTGCAAAATCCCTGGCAGATACCTGAAAAGATTAAGGAACGCGAAATGCGAGAGATGTACATCGCAACTCATGGCCGCTATGCCGAAGGGATTGTCTCAGCGTTAAATCTGCTGATTGGCGACGACCACGGCGTCACGCCCGTTTGCGCCTACTGCGGCGAAATTGGCTCAACGGCAGAGCTGGCAGCCCGCTTTGACGCCATCGCTCAACAGGCCGCCGCTCTTGGCAATGAACTGGTGCTGTTTACCGATATGCCCGGCGGCAGCGTCAACAATACCGCCGTACAGATGATGGTCAAATACCCTCACGCCCACGTTATCAGCGGCGCCAACCTGATTATGTTGATGGAGTTTTGCATGTCGGAACACCCTGATACCGCGCAGCGGCTTCAGGATGCGGTTGCCGCCGCCAGCGGGGCGATGCAGTACATGAATCTGTTGCCGGAGATCATCGCAGCGCGCCAGGCAACGCAGCAGCAGACCCAGGACGATATTGACGATTTTTTTGCCGGGGAGGAAAACCTGTGACCATCGCACTCGAAGCACTTGATGCCCGTTACTTCTCACCGCAACCGGGGCTGGATAAGACATGGTTAAGCGGGGCTATCGCCGAAGTGCTGGACCAACTCGATGCCATGCTGCCGCGCTTTACGGCAACGTTTCCCGCCGCCAGCGCCACCCATGGCTGCTACGCAAGCGTGGAGAAAGTCGACTGGACCGAGGGATTCTGGACCGGGATGCTGTGGCTCGCCTGGGAGGTGACCGGCGATGAAAAATACCGCACGGTGGCGGAAAACCTGCTCGACAGCTTTGAAGAGCGGCTCGATAAGCAGATCAAAGTCGATACCCACGACCTCGGCTTTCTCTATCTGCTCTCCTGCGTTAACGCCTGGAAGCTCACCGGCAACCTGCGCGCCCGGGAACTCGCCCTGCGTGCCGCCGAACTGCTGTATCGCCGCTTTAACGCCACGGCGGGCGTCATTCAGGCGTGGGGGGATTTAAGCGACCCGGCGCGTCAGGGGCGGATGATTATTGACTGCAACCTCAATGTCCCACTGCTGTTTTGGGCCGCCGACGAGACGGGCAACGCCGCGTGGCGGGAAGCCGCCAGTCGCCATCTGGCGCAGGCTGCGCGTTATCTGGTGCGTGAAGACGCGTCGACCTTTCATACGTTTTATATGGATGTAAAGAACGGCCAGCCGCTGCGCGGCGATACGCATCAGGGGTTCAGTGATAGCTCCTGCTGGTCACGCGGTCAGGCGTGGGGAGTTTACGGTTTCGCGCTGGGATATGCCCATACCGGCGATGCCTGGCAGCCCGAGCTCTCCCGCCGCCTGGCGCACTATTTTCTCAACCGCTTACCGGACGATTTTGTCTGCTACTGGGATCTGATCTTTACCGCTGAAGATAACCCGTACCGGGACACGTCTGCGGCAGCAATCGCCGCCTGCGGCCTGGCGGAATTGCTAAAGCTACTGCCGCTAACCGACCCGCTGCGCCCGGCCTACGCCAACGCTATCGAGCTGATGATGCGCAATTTACGCGAGCATTACTTTGCCCACGCGCAGGACGGCCTGCTGCGCGAAGGCGTTTACAACTTTGGCCGCAATATGGGTATTAACGAACCAAACCTCTGGGGCGATTATTTTTATTTCGAAGCCCTGGTTCGCCTTTCCCGCGTCTGGACCCCCTACTTTTGCTAACTGGAGCTACACATGATTTCTTTAGTACGTATTGACGATCGTTTGATCCACGGACAGGTTGCCGTCGTCTGGACCAAGCATCTGGGCGTGAACCGCATTCTGGTCGCCAATGACCAGATCGTGAATAACGAAGTGCAAAAAATGTCGCTGCGCATGGCGGCTCCCGATACCGCCAAGTGCGCCATTATGGCGGTCAAAGACGCGGGCGATGTGCTTAACGACCCGCGATCTGACGCGATGAAGATTATGGTGATCGTTAACAATGCTGCCGATGCCCGCCGTCTGGTTGAACAGGTTCCGGGGATAAAAACCCTGAACGTCGCCAACTTCGGGCGTATTACCGACAATCTGGCGGCGAAAAAGCGCATAAGTGACACCGTCTACGTGACGCCGGAAGATGTGGTGGATTTCCATGCTATCGCCGATCGTGGCGTAGCCGTTGAATACCAGGTCCTGCCTTCTCATCCGGTCAAAAACCTGATTGAGATGCTGGACAACGCCGCCAGTTAAGCGAGGTCGCTATGTTAACGTCTGCATTACTTGTCGCACTGGTGATGTATATCGCCAAATTCGCCGACCATACTCTGGGCCAACCGTTAATCGAACGACCGCTGATCTGCGGCGCGATGGTCGGACTGGTACTGGGTGATCTCCAGCAGGGCATTATTATCGGCGCCACGCTGGAGCTGATTTTCCTTGGCACCATCACCATCGGCGGCTCCGTCCCCGCCGACCTGGCGGTGGGTTCGGTGCTGGCTACCGCGTTTACCATTCTGACCCGCGCGGAACCGGCGGTGGCCGTTGCGCTGGCGCTGCCCATCAGCCTGCTGGCGGTGTTCGTCTACCAGGTGCTGAAGCTGGTTTATACCGCCCTGGTCGAGAAATATGACGCATTGCTTGAAGAGGGACGCGACCGTGCCGCACTCGGCATGACGTTCGGTATGACGATGTTTTACGGCGTACCGTTCGCAGTGCTGGCGTTCTTCGGCATCCTGTTCGGCACCGACGTTATCCGCAGCCTGGTCGAAAGCATCCCGGACACGGTGATGCGTGGAATGACTGCGGTAGGCGGCATTTTGCCAGCGTTGGGCTTCGCGATTTTGCTCAAAGCATTGTGGAACCGGAACATCGCAGCGTTCTTCTTTATCGGCTTTGCGATGGCGGCCTATCTGCAGTTGCCGATCATGGGCATTGCGATTATTGCCGCATCCGTTGCCGTTTATCTGTGCTTTAACGAGTTCAACCAGCTTAAAGCGAACAAACAAGCGGCGACTGCCGCGACCCCGTCAGTTGACGATAAGGATGGGTTCTTCAATGACTGATATCCATAACAACGCAGTGAGCGCGTACAGCGACAGCAAGAGTGAGAAAAAGATGTTCCGCCAGCTGTTCTTCCGTCAGTTCCAGTTGCTGGGTTCGATGAACTTCACCCGTATGGAAGGATTGAGCTACGGCTGGGCCATCGCGCCGATGCTGAAAAAAATCTATGCTGGTGACCCGCATCGCTATACCGAGTCGCTCAAACGTAACAGCCAGTTCTTCAATACCAACCAGCATTTAGCGCCGTTTATTATGGGCCTGACGCTGTCGATGGAGAAAGAGAACGCAGCCAATCCGAACTTTGATACCTCCAGTATTAACGGCATCAAAGTGGCGCTAATGGGGCCATTCGCAGGGGTCGGGGATTCCTTCTTCTACGGCGTGCTGCGCATTATCGCCACCGGGATCGCCATTGGTCTGGCGTCGCAGGGTAACCCGCTGGGGCCGCTGCTGTTCCTGCTGATTTACAATATTCCCAGCTATCTGCTGCGCTATTACGGCGGGGTAATGGGCTACCGTCTGGGATCAAAATACATTGCCGAAGCAACGCAGTCTGGGCTGCTGAGCTGCATAACGAAAGCCTCGGCGATGATGGGCTTGATGATGGTAGGGGCAATGAGCGCCAGCATGGTGAAGTTTACTACCACCTTCAAAACGACCATCGCCGGGCAGCCCTTTGTGCTGCAGGAGATCCTCGACAAAATTTGCGTCGGGCTGATACCTCTGCTTTTAGTTCTGGGCTGCCTGAAGCTGCTGAATAAAAAGGTTAGCCCAAATAAGGTATTAATTATGCTAATTGTCTTTGGCTTTGCGGCTGCTGGCGTTGGGATAATTTAATTTGTCATCAAGCTCCCTGTAATAAAGGGATATACCCTTCATACTTCAAGTTGCTTGTGCGTTGGCTTTCCTCGCTCACCCCAGTCACTTACTAGAGTAAGCTCCTGGGGATTCACTGCGTCGCCGCCTTCCTGCAACTCGAATTATTTTGGGGATAGAACAGGTAGCCCGGACAGAAGCACGCTGCTGGTTATTTCCCGGAGGCGGCGCGTTGCGCCTGTCCGGGCTACAAAAGCCCTATAAATGTTTAATATTTAAATAGAAAAACCGTCAGCGTCGAATAACAAACAGAAATATCACAATCAATATATTTATTTTAAGGATTTTATATTCTGACGCAGAAATTGTATTTATTTGCAAAATAATGGCACTCAATAAATCCTACAGGAATAAAAATGAAAACATTACGCACGCTGTTGATAGGCATACCGCTGACCTGCTTTACGCTAAATGTATTTGCCGCGACTACCTGGGTTGATAACCGCTACGCACACACTACGGCCGCTGAGAAAAATCAGTATAAAATAGGTCTGGGCCATATATTTGATAACGGTGCTGGAGTACTGGCTTCTGCTATGTACGATCTCGGGCAAGACTTTAATCAAATGAAAAGCTCTTTTCAGGAGTTTGAAGGCTGGTATCCCATTCCGCTTAATGAAAAATGGACGCTGACGCCGGGGGGATTAACCGATATTGATAGCAATGGGACGAAGCTGGCTCCTTATATCAGCCTCGATTATAAAATCAGTAAAACATTAAGTTTTAGCAGCCGCTATCGCTATAACCATATGACCCATAAAGAGCGCGATTATAATGGCGAGATGGATTATAACGACAGCCATCAGTTCGACCTGTTCCTTAATTACCAGGCGACAGAGAAACTGTGGCTCCAGCTCAACCCGGAATTTTTCGTTAACACCAACGACTTCAATGCTTCTAACGGGCAGAAAACCCACTGGGAACCGAGCATCGTGGCACGCTACCGTGTTGATAAGCACTGGCTTCCTTATGCGGAAGTCGCCTGGCTGGATCAAGACCAGAATCATGACAATCAAGTGCGATTCCGCCTCGGAATTCGCTATTACTTCGATTAACTTTAGTAAGAACACAAAGCTGTTTTAGCTATTTTATCCGCATTTCTGCCGCCGGGCGGCGGCTAACGCCTTGCCCGGCTTCAGGCACAAAAAAAGCGCCCTGAGGCGCTCTTTCGACAGTAGCTTTAAGCTTATTTGTTCAGTTCCGCTGTCATATGCACACGGTTACCGGTAAACGCTTCGGTAATTTTGTAAGATGATGCGCCAGCAGCCTGGGCCTGAGCGGCGATTTGCGCTTCCGCGCCATCGATAGTCATAGCGGTAGCAGTGACGGTTTCAGCGGCAAAAGAACCAAAAGAAGCGGCCAGAGCGATAACTGAAACAAAAGTTTTGATGCTTTTCATGATATAAACCCTTTACGTTAGTTGTTTGAATAAGGCGCTGTGCCTTGATGTGATAAATAATAGCCCTCACATCAGCAAACAAAAAGCGGAAGGATTTGCTTTAATAATTCAAATTATTTGAACTAAAATTCTGATGGTCCATGCGCCTTACCTGGACGACCAGACAACAAGTCCGGCCGCTCAGGTAGGTATAATTTACTGCTACAAACCATAGCGCTCCGCAATAGCGCGATGCCTGTCCTCATTGGCGCCAGCGGCCTGCGCCAAAGCCCACCAGCTTAGCGGATGCTCCCAGTCTTCGGTCAAACGGTGAAGGGTTTTATCAATATCGGCTTTCGTCACCGACCGTGGCGCACTGATGACAAAGTAGAATCCCGGTAGAAGCTCTGCATTCTCCCCCTGATGGCTATCCGTCAGTTGATAGTCTTCTGGGCTGTTACACCAGTAAAACCATTGCAATTCGCTTAGTGCTTCGCGGAAAGCGGTATATTGCGCTTCTTCAGGCCTGACGCCATCGCAAAACCAGGATTCTCCGTAGGTTGAAGGGACAATCGTGTGCAGCACATTATAAAGCGGCGTGAAATTTTTCCGCTCTTCTTCATCTTCCGGCGGGGTATTGAGAAGTTCAGCGTCAAATACCACCACCTCGTCGGCATGTTGAGGATATTCAGTGCGATAAGCAGGTTCGATGACTCTGGCGGTAACCGGGCCAATGCGCCTTGCATAATAATAACGGCTTTCATAATCTTCACGGAAATGCAGGCGGATAATACCCCAGTTTTCGTCAATAAAACCCTCACCTTCAGAGAGATCCATATCTAATTCAGTGGCTATCTGGCGGACAATCTCCCACTTCTGCAATATGCTGGCGACGGACATAATGTCCCACTGAGTGTTCCGAATATCGATTTCGCGGCGTGTCTGTAGCTCCAGAAGTTGCTGCAAATATTCCAGTTGCCTGTCAAAGGCCAGCTGTTTCTGCGCAGCCCAGGCGCTCAAGCGATACACTCCAGGCCACTCCCGGCCAATCTCATGCTGAATCAACTTCTGACCCATCGCTTCAAGCGAGACCC
Organism: Klebsiella sp. RHBSTW-00484; assembly: GCF_013705725.1. Taxonomy (NCBI): domain Bacteria; kingdom Pseudomonadati; phylum Pseudomonadota; class Gammaproteobacteria; order Enterobacterales; family Enterobacteriaceae; genus Klebsiella; species Klebsiella sp. RHBSTW-00484. The sequence continues at coordinate 6,207,208 of NZ_CP055481.1, forward strand.
AGTCGCCCTGCTGGTCAAGCACCCGGGAGCGGAACCATAGGGCCATATGTTCCACGCCCGCGTCTTCATACTGACAGGCCAACTGTTCAATAGCGTTAACGTCTCCTCTTGCTACCAGTAAGTCCAGAAGCTGGAAACAGAGAGAATTTTCATCAAGCAAATGTCTTTCTACATACTGACGCAGAAATTTAATCGCCTCATCCTGCGCATTACAGGCACTTAATGCATCAGCCAGTTTACTTAGTAACTCAGCATTATCCTGGTCATGCAGGTAGGTACGGCGATATATTTCGACATCTTTTTCCGGATCAGGGTCACTATTTTCATCGCTATTTCCCACCACGATATCAGAGGGGCGAGTCAGCAATTCGGCTTCTTTTGCTGTGATTTTTTCGCTAAGTTCAAGGTATTCGATATCAATGCCATGCAAAGCGCGAAGCTTGGGAATATGCTGCTGCGCCAGATTAAACGCCAGCTTTGCAACCCAGATGGATTCACGCTCCAGCGCCAGTTGGATTTGTAGTTTAGCGAGATTGACGACTTTCCGATGGGCGCCAACCTGTGAGCGCTGTTCCAGCATTTGCTGAATAATTCTTGCCAGACGCCAGGTATTGCGTTCAGGAGAACGCGGAAGTAACACGCCAATAATTTGAATCCACTGATCCCAACCGTAGGGAGTAATATCCGACAAAGCGGGAAGCTGCTCCCAGACTTCATCATCTTTTCCCATTTGCGCCAGAATATACAGTTTCTTTAAAAGATAGCTGATGCGATCGCGCCCCCAGTAATCATTTTCCTCGGCGAGCTCTTCAACTAATTTTGCGGCTTCGTCATAACGTTGTAACGCAATTAATATATTTACGCGCGTCGCTAACAAAGGTTCAATATTGTCCTCACCCGCGTCGCGAACGGCGGCAATCTGCTTATCCAGATAGACCAGCGCCTGCTCATGCTTATTAGTATCCATGAGCGCGCTGGCATATTCCGTCGATAAACACTGAAAGCAGTTCCATGTGGGGTCGATACGGGACATAGTTTCTTCGCATACCGCCATACGTTCCGCCGCCCACCCGGGAGCATCGATGTTTTCATAACAGGCGGATAAATCCTGCGTTACGCAGACCGACTGCGGGCAATCAGCGGCTTCTTCACGATGCGCTTTTTCAAACAGTGCAACGACGTCCGGTAGAACTTTTTCGCCTTCACTGTAGTTGGTCAGGCGATGCCGTAGCTCCCAGTGACCGATGAAAATCTCCAGCCATGGATTTTTTGCTACCTGGTTGAGCGCTTTCATCTCCGGCAACAATGCATCCGCTTTTTCCATTTGTAAATGTAGTACGCAGTCAGAAAAATCATCAATCAGTTGTGGAATATATCCCTGCCCGACGTCACGTAATTCCTGACTATAATTGTTTTACCATTCCCATGTATCCACTTTTACTTTCCTTGATTAATTAATGATGGAATAACCTGAGTAAAATCTTCCAGCGCTTGATATAAATCAAGTTGCTGGTTCGAATTACCGCCGGCGCATAAAATAACTTTTAAAGATTTTAATAAGCGTAATGCCGCTACCGGTTGTTGCTGCTTCTGCAATGCGGCAACTAACTGAATAACATAGGGATTATTTAAATTCAGATAGAGCGTTGAGGTTTTGATTTGTTTAATTTGCGAGGTAAACTGACGTGCCAGCATTAATGCCGCAGTACTGATTCTCTTATCGGCATCATCCTGCTCAAGAATTTGTTTTAATTCCGCCTCCCTGTCGGCAGTCACGATCAGCGGCAAAACGGCTGGTTCGAAGCGGGAAACAATCAGCTGTTCACCATCGCATAGCTCTTTTTCCAGATAAGTCACTATCTCATCGGGAAGATCTGCAAGCGTAAAGAGCTGTTCATTACCCGTTCGCGTCCCCACTTCGATAACCCGACAATGATAACGCTGCGCCCATCTACGTAAAAAAGGGAGAACGGCATAGCGATCGCCTCTGGCAACGGGCCGCTGTAAAATATGGAACAGCATCTCCTCAAAACCGCCATCCTGGCTTAATAATATATTGATACTGTTATTAATTCGTAAATCTTTAGCTCGCAGCGGGCCCTTGGATGTGGGCACCTGTAATTTATCTTTCAGTAAATCAAATAAGCGCTCGTCACACAGCGCCGCGCCAAGTAATGCTTCATTGTGCCGTAGCAGCACCCGCCGCCACATTTCCGGCTGGTATTGTGCTAAATCGGATAATCCGGAAATAAGTGATTCCGATAAAGCCTCCTGGACGGCATACCAGGTTTCATCACGCTGCAGATCTTCACGACTCGCCGTTGGCGTCAGCTTTGATGATTCAATTATCCCGCCGACAAACCCCGCCCACGGCGGCAGCAGATCCCGCGCGTCATCGTCCAGCAGCATTCCGCGTAAAAACAGCGACAGATTACGGTTATCGCTAGTGCCATAGGTACTGCCATCCTGGATCCACAAAATCCCGACAGCATCGCTCGACCCGGAGGGTACTATCGGGATTGTACAAATAGGTTCAGAAGATTCAAACTGCGCGGCAAAGGCAAGGTTCTTACGCTGCACTAAAGCCGTGTGCATCGATACGCCCTCAGGAGTGGATTCACGCCATGGCGGCAGGAGTTTATTGACCGGCTCCTGCGCATCACCGACAAAAACAGGCTCATGCAGTAGTATGCAATAACGCGAAAGCACCCGTTTCAACAGGGTATTGCTGGCAAGATGGCTATAGTCTTCTTTCAGAGTCAGTATGACCTGCGTCCCTCGAGCGGTGGCTGTGCACGGGGTAACCGAATAACGCTGACCATCGGTTGAATGGTATTTCCAGCCCTGTTCCGGCGTTTGCCATGATGTTGTGAGCACCGTAACGTCTTTAGCCAGAACAAATGCGGAGAGAAAACCGAGGCCAAACATTCCTATCAGCCCTGTATTATCATCCTGCTGACGTAACATTCGGGTATAGCCCACGCCGACCGTGGCTAAAAAACCGTGAATTTCACTTTCAGTTAACCCGGCTCCGGTATCCGAAATGGTAATTGTCGATTTCGCGGCATCGGCAACAATACGAATATGGTTGTCACGCGGTGCATTCGGTTCCTCAATGCGTAGACGAACAATAGCATCATGCCCATTTTGAACCAGCTCGCGTATCGCCACAATTGGCGTGGAATAAAGGTGCTTACTTAATACTTCAATTAAACCCTTTAAATTTACTTCTGTGGAAAAAGAATCATCCGTTGGTTGCATCAATCTCATATCGTCAACACCCACAATCCATCGTGCCATTGAATAAATAGCCTTGTCGTATTTATTCCACTCGTATTATTTGTCGTGATATTAAAGTAGATGTAATACCATAGACATTATGATTACCCAGTAACGTTGATATAATACGCGGCATCATATAATCACTATTTACCGTTAACTGCAAGGCACCCTATTAACCACGAACAACCACTTGCCATTAAATACCCGTCATACTTCAAGTAGCATGTGCGTTGGTTTTATTAATCGGCTCATCCATGAGCCTTGCGGGCCGCCGTTACACTGCGTTCAAATCTGTTCCGGACAGATTTGTCGCTCACCCCAGTCACTTGACCTCCATAAGCTCCAGGGGATTCGCTGCGTCACCGCCTTCATGCAATTTGAATTATTTAGGGTATAAAAATAAAATATAGCTAAACAACTAACATTAATTGCTTTAATAATATTCTGCTATTTTTGACAAGAATACGTGACTTAATAGTCCGTAATCCTATTGCAGGATTACGGAGATATTTATTTTGCGCTCAGCCGCTGCGGATGAGTATAGATAGTCGCCCTGCCCGGCTTGCAGAATCCCACCAGCGTCAGGTTGCAGCGCTCGGCAACTTCTACTGCCAGCATCGTAGCGGCAGAAACCGCAAACAGGATTTCCACTCCGCACATAGCCGCCTTCTGCACCATTTCATAACTGGCGCGACTGGAGACTAACGCGGCGCCATTGTGCCAGGCATCCCCCAGTTCCGCGCGGCGTCCGAGGAGTTTATCCAGCGCCACGTGACGACCCACGTCTTCATAGCCGCCCAAGAGATCGCCGGAAGGACGAACCCAGGCCGCGGCATGCGTACAGCCGGTCAGGCGACCTATCGGCTGGAAATCGTTCAGATGCGCCAATGCGCGATCGAGATTCGCCAGGTCGAACGTCTGGGTAAACGGCAGCGGCTGCACCGGCTTACCGATATCGTTGAGCTGCTCAACGCCGCATACGCCACAGCCAGTGCGCCCGGCCAGCGCGCGACGGCGCTCTTTCAATCCCATAAAACGGCGGCTGGACAGCTCAATTTGTACTTCCAGGCCATTGCAAGCCTGTACGACATCCATCGCATAAATTTCACGTCGATTTTCTATAATCCCTTCGGATAAGGAAAATCCCACGGCGAATTGCTGCAGATCCTTCGGCGTCGCCATCATCACGACGTGCGAGATGCCGTTATAAACCAGAGCAACAGGTACTTCTTCAGCTAACTCGTCTGGATGAGGATGTTGCAGATCTTCGCGTTTCCAGAGCATCACCTGACGATAACCTGTGACATCTGTCACATTTTTGACTTGTTCGAGAGGGTTCTTATTCACTTTGTCTTAACCGTATTGGAACAGGCATACACACAATGTGGTATTCTGTTTATATCCCTCCAGGAACGAGGGAAATTACCCTAATTCTGAACCTTTGCGGCCCTTACCGCAAAGCAAATAACTATATGTGACAATGTCGAAACAAGGAGCGAACCATGCAGGTCAGCAGAAGGCAGTTCTTTAAGATCTGCGCTGGCGGTATGGCAGGAACCACGGCGGCTGCGCTGGGCTTTGCGCCCGGTTTAGCGCTCGCGGAAACACGGCAGTACAAGTTGCTGCGTACCCGCGAAACCCGTAACACCTGCACTTACTGTTCCGTCGGTTGCGGGCTGTTAATGTACAGTCTCGGCGACGGCGCAAAAAACGCCAAAGCGTCTATCTTCCATATCGAAGGTGACTCGGACCACCCAGTCAACCGTGGTGCGCTCTGTCCGAAAGGTGCCGGTCTGGTGGACTTTATCCACTCTGAAAGCCGCCTGAAATTCCCGGAATATCGCGCGCCAGGCTCAGATAAATGGCAGCAAATCAGCTGGGATGAGGCATTCGATCGCATCGCTAAGCTGATGAAAGAAGACCGCGATGCCAACTATATTGCACAAAACGCCGAAGGCGTCACCGTAAACCGCTGGCTTTCCACCGGGATGCTGTGCGCTTCCGCTTCAAGTAATGAAACCGGCTATTTAACCCAGAAATTCTCTCGCGCGCTCGGTATGCTCGCGGTCGACAACCAGGCGCGTGTCTGACACGGACCAACGGTAGCAAGTCTTGCTCCAACATTTGGTCGCGGTGCGATGACCAACCACTGGGTCGACATCAAGAACGCCAACCTTATCGTGGTGATGGGCGGTAACGCCGCTGAAGCACACCCGGTAGGATTCCGCTGGGCGATGGAAGCCAAAATTCACAACGGCGCCAAGCTGATTGTTGTCGATCCGCGCTTTACGCGTACCGCGTCGGTGGCTGATTTCTATACCCCTATTCGTTCCGGTACTGACATTACCTTCTTGTCAGGCGTCATCCTGTATCTGTTGAACAATGAAAAAATCAACCGTGAATATACCGAAGCCTATACCAACGCCAGCCTGATCGTGCGTGAGGATTATAGCTTTGAAGACGGTCTGTTCAGCGGCTACGACGCCGAAGCCCGTAAGTACGATAAAACATCCTGGAACTATGAGCTGGATGAAAACGGCTTTGCCAAACGCGATACCACGCTGCAACACCCGCGCTGCGTCTGGAACCTGCTGAAGCAGCACGTTTCCCGCTATACGCCGGATGTTGTCGAAAATATCTGTGGGACGCCGAAAGCCGACTTCCTGAAAGTCTGCGAGTACATCGCGGAAACCAGCGCCCATGATAAAACCGCATCATTCCTCTACGCGCTTGGCTGGACACAGCACTCCATTGGTTCGCAGAACATCCGCACCATGGCGATGATCCAGCTACTGCTCGGTAATATGGGGATGGCGGGTGGCGGCGTGAACGCCCTGCGCGGTCACTCCAACATCCAGGGGCTGACCGACCTCGGCTTGCTGTCGCAAAGCCTGCCAGGCTATCTGACGCTGCCGAACGAAAAACAGGCTGACCTGCAAACTTATCTGACCGCCAACACGCCAAAACCGCTGTTGAAGGATCAGGTCAACTACTGGGGCAACTACCCGAAATTCTTCGTCTCGTTGATGAAGTCCTTCTATGGCGATAAGGCAACAGCGGAAAACAGCTGGGGCTTTGACTGGCTGCCTAAGTGGGACAAAGGCTACGACGTTCTTCAGTACTTCGAGATGATGAAAGAGGGCAAAGTCAATGGCTACATCTGCCAGGGCTTCAACCCCGTCGCCTCATTCCCGAACAAAAACAAGACGATTGCTTCACTGTCCAAACTGAAGTACCTGGTGACCATCGATCCGCTCAATACCGAGACCTCCACCTTCTGGCAAAACCACGGTGAGTCGAATGATGTTGATCCGTCGAAAATCCAGACCGAAGTGTTCCGCCTGCCATCCACCTGCTTTGCCGAAGAGAACGGCTCAATCGTTAACTCCGGGCGCTGGCTGCAGTGGCACTGGAAGGGCGCGGATGCCCCAGGGATTGCCGTAACCGATGGCGAGATCCTGGCAGGTATCTTCCTGCGTCTGCGCAAGATGTATGCCGAACAAAGCGGTGCTAACCCGGAACAGGTGCTGAGCATGACCTGGAACTACTCCACACCACATGAACCCGCTTCGGAAGAAGTGGCAATGGAGAATAACGGGAAGGCGTTGGCGGACATTACCGACCCGGCTACTGGAGCGGTTATCGTCAAGAAAGGCCAGCAGCTCAGTTCGTTTGCACAGCTACGTGATGACGGCACTACCGCCAGCGGCTGTTGGATTTTCGCCGGTAGCTGGACGCCGGAAGGCAACCAGATGGCACGACGCGATAACGCCGACCCGTCAGGCCTCGGTAATACGCTGGGCTGGGCATGGGCGTGGCCGCTTAACCGTCGTATCCTCTACAACCGTGCTTCTGCTGACCCACAGGGTAATCCGTGGGATCCAAAACGCCAGATCCTGAAATGGGACGGCGCGAAGTGGGGTGGGATGGATATTCCGGACTACAGCGCCGCGGCGCCGGGCAGCGATGTCGGGCCGTTTATCATGCAGCCGGAAGGGATGGGACGTCTGTTTGCCCTCGATAAGATGGCGGAAGGCCCGTTCCCGGAACACTACGAGCCGTTTGAAACGCCGCTTGGTACCAACCCGCTGCACCCGAACGTTATCTCCAACCCTGCCGCCCGTATCTTTAAAGGTGACAAGGAAGCGTTAGGTACAGCAGATAAGTTCCCGTACGTCGGAACCACCTACCGCCTGACCGAGCACTTCCACTACTGGACCAAGCACGCGCTGCTTAACGCCATCGCGCAGCCGGAACAGTTTGTAGAAATCGGTGAAAAGCTGGCGAATAAGCTCGGTATTGCTCACGGCGATACCGTTAAGGTCTCCTCTAACCGCGGTTTTATCAAAGCCAAAGCGGTGGTGACCAAGCGTATTCGCACGTTGAAAGCAGACGGTAAGGATATCGATACCATCGGTATTCCGATCCACTGGGGCTACGAAGGCGTGGCGAAGAAAGGGTTTATTGCTAATACCCTGACACCGTCCGTCGGCGATGCGAACTCACAGACACCGGAATTTAAATCCTTCCTCGTGAATGTGGAAAAGGTGTAACGGAGACGACTTATGGCTTATCAATCGCAAGATATTATTCGTCGTTCCGCCACTAACGGTTTCACTCCCGCGCCGCAGGCGCGGAATCATCAGGAAGAGGTGGCGAAGCTTATCGACGTCACCACCTGCATCGGCTGTAAAGCCTGTCAGGTGGCCTGTTCCGAGTGGAACGATATCCGCGACGAAATCGGTAGCAACGTCGGGGTATACGACAACCCCGCCGACCTGACCGCCAAATCCTGGACGGTGATGCGCTTCTCGGAAGTGGAGCAAAACGACAAACTGGAATGGCTGATCCGCAAGGATGGCTGTATGCACTGCGCCGATCCGGGCTGCCTGAAGGCGTGTCCGGCGGAAGGGGCAATCATTCAGTACGCCAACGGTATCGTCGACTTCCAGTCTGAGCAGTGCATTGGCTGCGGCTACTGTATCGCTGGCTGTCCGTTCAACGTGCCGCGCCTGAACCCGGAAGATAACCGCGTTTACAAGTGTACGCTGTGCGTCGACCGTGTAACCGTAGGCCAGGAACCGGCCTGCGTGAAAACCTGCCCGACCGGCGCTATCCACTTTGGCTCCAAAGAGGATATGAAGGTACTGGCAGGCGAGCGCGTGGCGGAGCTGAAAACCCGTGGTTACGACAACGCAGGGCTGTACGATCCAGCCGGGGTTGGCGGCACGCACGTGATGTACGTGCTGCATCACGCCGACAAGCCGAATCTGTACCACGGCCTGCCGGAGAACCCGGAAATCAGCGCCACCGTGAAGTTCTGGAAAGGTATCTGGAAACCGCTGGCCGCCGTTGGTTTTGCGGCCACCTTTGCCGCCAGCATCTTCCACTACGTCGGTGTCGGTCCGAACCGTGCGGAAGAGGAAGAGGATAATCTGGATGAAGAGAAAGACGAGGTGCGCAAATGAAAAGACGTGACACCATCGTGCGCTACACGGCGCCGGAGCGAATCAACCACTGGGTCACCGCCTTCTGTTTCATTCTGGCGGCGGTGAGCGGGCTGGGGTTCTTTTTCCCATCCTTCAACTGGCTGATGCAAATCATGGGTACTCCGCAGCTGGCGCGTATTCTGCACCCGTTTGTCGGCGTTATCATGTTTGCTTCGTTCATCATTATGTTCTTCCGCTACTGGCACCATAACCTGATCAATCGGGACGATATTTTCTGGGCGAAGAATATTCGCAAGATCGTCGTCAACGAGGAAGTGGGGGATACCGGGCGCTATAACTTCGGCCAGAAATGCGTGTTCTGGGCGGCGATTATCTTCCTGGTATTGCTGCTGGTAAGCGGTGTCATCATCTGGCGTCCGTACTTTGCGCCAGCGTTCTCTATCCCGGTGATCCGCTTTGCGTTAATGCTGCACTCGTTTGCCGCCGTAGCGTTGATTGTAGTTATCATGGTGCATATTTACGCCGCTCTATGGGTGAAAGGCACCATTACCGCGATGGTGGAAGGCTGGGTCACGAAGACGTGGGCGAAGAAGCATCACCCGCGCTGGTATCGTGAAGTCCGCGAAAAGCAGGATAAAAGCCAACCGTAAGCGCAAGAGATTGTGGTGGTATAAAATGGCGTCGTCTATCGACGCCATTTTTTTAGCGGATCTTGTTCAGTTTTGACAACTTTTTGACATCTTTATACAGATAACAGACCAATCGAGGTTCAGGTTCCATAAGAATGGATTCGATTCTTTCACAAGGAGACGTATCGTGAATCTAAAGCACCTTTTCGCCGCTCTGACCCTCGGTTTGCTGGCAGCAAACGCGGGAGTATACGCCCAGCAACCTGTCCAGAAAGTGGCCATCAAAGCTGAACTGGCTTCCCCTGTTGTCATGGAAAATACACAGGATAAAAACTACCTCAAAGTGTCCCTGACGGGGTTTCCTCTTAACGCCGCCAAACGCAGCCCGATTAACCTCGCGCTAGTGATCGACCGTTCCGGCTCAATGGGCGGCGAGCGAATTAGACAAGCCACAGAAGCCGCAGTGATGGCGGTAAATACCTTGAGTCCCCAGGACACGCTCTCGGTGGTGATTTACGACGATGTGGTGGATGTCATCGTCCCCGCAGCTAAGCTCAGCAATAAAGAGAAGCTCATCAGCCAGATTCGCGAAAAACTGACCGCCCGCGGCGGTACTGCGCTGTTTGCGGGCGTGAGTCGCGGTATCAAAGAGACCAGTAAGTTTCTGGATAAAACCCAGGTTAACCGCATTATTTTGCTCTCCGATGGCCAGGCCAATATTGGTCCATCATCAACCAGCGAATTGGCTGAATTAGGCAAAATCGCCGCCCGTAAAGGGATTGCTATCACCACGATGGGCATTGGCGAAGGTTACAATGAAGACCTGATGGCGGCGATGGCACAGTACAGCGATGGCAACCACGTGTTTGTACAAAATACCAACGATCTGGAGAAAGCATTTGCCCATGAATTTGGCGATGTAATGTCGGTGGTCGCCCAGGATGTGGTCGTTGAAATTAACGTCGCTGGCAACGTTAAGCCGCTGCGCCTGCTGGGGCGCGAAGGCGATATTCACGAGAATACGGTTATGGTGAAGCTGAACCAGCTTTACGCCAACCAGGAGAAATATGTCATGCTGGAGCTGCTTCCGGTAAAGGGTAGCGCAGCACAAAGCAAGCCGCTGGCCGATGTGAAGGTTAGCTATGACAACCTTGCGACCCACCAGAAAGAAAGCTGGGATGAAAAAATGGCCATACGCTACACCGCTTCTGCCAGCGAAGTGAAAAAAGCAGTGATAGAAGATGTGGTCGTCGATTCGGCGATTCAGAAGTCAGCGATTCAAAACGAGCAGGCCCTAAAGCTCATCGACGAAGGCAAAATGGATGAAGCAAAGGCGGCCCTGCGTGAAAGCACAAGTCTTATGGGTTCCCTGCAGCTCAGTGCGCCAGCGCCCAGAATGAAAGCGCAAGAAAGTGCAGAAGAAAACCGCCAGTTGCTGCAAAAGCTGGAAACGGAAAGCAAAGAATCTTCTCGTAAGTCATTGAAAGAACAAAACTACAGAACCAAGAATCAGAGTTCGAAAGCGAACTAATCCACAAGGAGTGCTGGATGCCCAGAAGCAAGCTGATTTATCTCATCGTCACGCTGATGTTTTTTATCCTGCTGGCTTACCTGGGCATTCGTACTCTGGAGCATGAAGTCTTACTGCGCCAGTACCAGACGCAAACCCTTGCCAGGACACAAACCGCCAGCGTGGCGGCGGGTATCGAAAATCTCCTGCAACAAAAAGCCTCGCGTCTGCATGCTATCAGCGATTTTATCGATCCCCAGAATTTCACCGCTCTCAAGACGCTAAAAGAACACGATAGCGACATTACCGCCGTGTTTACCCTGCGTAAAAACCAGCTGCTTTACCCCGATGAACGCCAGCCATTAAGTAATGAAGATAAAGAGTGGGTGCGCCAGCTAACGCCGTTGGCTAACGACCCCAGCCAGCTTGTCAGCCATATTGCTCACAATGAGCAAGAAACGCCGCAGGCGGGATGGTTTATTACCAGTGAAAATCAGGAGCCGTTATTGATTTACTGGCGACAAAAAGGCGATACGGTCATCGGCTTTCGTCTCTCATATGTGCAGCTGATGATGGATATTGCAAATAACGTTCAGGTTAGCCCTGAAGAGCAGCAGATAGTTCGGGTAAGTGAAAGTGGGCGACAGATTTTTCAAAACAAACAGGCAGTTCTGAATCATCTGACGCCGCTGGACTCGCGCACACTGGACTACCCGCTTACCCTGTGGCAAATCAGTGTTTATGGCGTTAAAACCCCGCTTTATCACATTTGGTTATGGGGTAGCGCGCTCATTCTGCTGCTGCTGACGGCTGTCGCTTTATTGGGCTATTCGCTGTGGCGGGAATACACTCGCGCCGCTCGCCAGGCGCGCCAGCAGGTAGATTTTGTCAGCCAGGTATCGCATGAACTTAAAACCCCGCTGACCAATATCACCCTCTATGCCGAGCTATTGCGTGAAGGGCTGGAGGACGATCAAACGCAGGAGCTGCGCTACATAGATGTCATCACTCAGGAGGGCCAACGGCTATCCCGGCTTATCCAAAATATCCTGACGTTTACACGAGCGCCTAAACTACATCTGCAGAAGGTGAATATTTCACGCCTCATCGCCGAAATCGTCCACATCTTTACGCCTGCACTTCAGGCAAAGGGGATGGCGATTCATCTCTCCTGCCCTGAAGAGATCATATTGCAAAGCGATCGCGACGTGATCACGCAAGTTATCAGCAACTTTATTAGTAATGCCGAAAAATACGCGGCGCAGGGTAAACGGGTCGATATCCTGGTGCAAACCACATCTGAACAGGTTGAGATCGCCGTTCGTGATTATGGTCCGGGCATTACGGAGAAAGAGATGAAGATGATATTTCACCCGTTTTATCGGGTTAAATCATCGATTACCGAAGGCGTTTCAGGTACCGGTATTGGGCTGACTATCGCGTCTCAGCTGGCCGAACGCCTGCAAGGAAAGATTCAGGTTACCGCCGAAAACCCCGGTGTGCGCTTTACGCTAACATTACCTCAAGGATGAAACATGAAGATACTGATTGCAGAAGATGACGCCAATATTCGCCAGGGGCTGGTTGATGCGCTGTCGCGTGAAGGCTACACGCTGCTTGCAGCCCCTGATGGCCGTGAAGCATTGGCTATCTACCATCGCGAAAAGCCGGACTTCGTGCTGCTGGATATCATGATGCCCGAAATGGATGGTTATACCGTTTGCCGTGAAATTCGCCGCCACAATGAACATATCCCCATTGTATTTCTCTCTGCTAAAGATGAGGAAATCGACCGCGTTGTGGGGCTGGAACTGGGCGCGGATGATTACATCAGCAAACCATTTGGCATTCACGAACTGCGGGCGCGAATCAAAACGATCGCCCGCCGCTGCTTAAGCCATAACGACCCGCAGCCTAATCTCAGCTTTTCCTTTGGGGATTTAGCGGTTTTTCCCAACGAACTGTGCGCATGGCGTGGCGAACAACGATTAGAACTTTCTCTGCGCGAAGTGCGAATTTTAAGCTGCCTGGAACGCCACAAAAATCAGGTGGTGACTCGAGATATGCTGTTTGACGCTGCATGGGGCTACGATTACATGCCCAACAGCCGCACTCTTGATCAGCATATTTCCCGGTTACGCAAGGTGATTGAGCAGGATGCTAATCACCCTCAGCTAATCCGAACGGTGCATGGTCTGGGGTATAGATATCAGGTATCGTAACGCACACATTGCGATGTCTTAGGTATATCCCGTATGCCGATTGCGGTTATCATTAATGACATTCACCAGAGCGGGCGCGTGATGCCCGCCAAATCACAGAGCGGACGCGACCATAGCCGAATCTGCTGAAACCAGGAAGTGACTAAATGAGCATTCGTATCATCCCGCAAGATGAGCTGGAAAAGAGCGAGAAACGCTCGACGGATATGATCCCACCGTTATTATTTCCCCGGCTCAAAAATCTGTATAACCGCCGCGCCGAACGCCTGCGCGAGCTGGCTGAAAATAACCCGCTGGGCGACTACCTGCGCTTTGCCGCGCTGATCGCCCACGCGCAGGAAGTGGTGCTGTACGACCATCCGTTACAGATGGATCTCACCGCGCGCATTAAAGAAGCAAACGACCAGGGCAAACCGCCGCTGGATATTCACGTGCTGCCGCGCGATAAGCACTGGCACAAGCTGCTGCATTCGCTGATTGCCGAGCTGAAGCCTGAGATGAGCGGCCCGGCGCTGGCAGTTATCGAGAATCTGGAAAAATCATCAGAGCAGGAGCTGGAACTGATGGCAAGCGCGCTGTTTGCCTCTGATTTCGCATCAGTCAGCAGCGATAAAGCCCCGTTTATCTGGGCTGCGCTATCTCTCTACTGGGCGCAAATGGCCAGCCTGATCCCCGGTAAAGCCCGCGCGGAATACGGCGAACAGCGCCAGTTCTGCCCGGTGTGCGGTTCAATGCCGGTCTCCAGCATGGTGCAAATTGGTACCACCCAAGGTCTGCGCTACCTGCACTGCAATCTGTGCGAAACCGAGTGGCACGTCGTGCGCGTGAAGTGCAGCAACTGCGAACAGACACGCGATCTGCATTACTGGTCGCTGGATAACGAGCAGTCGGCCATTAAAGCCGAGAGCTGTGGCGACTGCGGCACCTACCTGAAGATTTTGTATCAGGAAAAAGATCCGAAAGTGGAAGCCGTGGCCGACGACCTCGCCTCACTGGTGCTGGACGCGCGCATGGAACAAGAGGGCTTCGCCCGCAGTTCCATCAACCCGTTCCTGTTCCCGGGTGAAGGGGAGTAAAGCTGGCGTTATGTCGGGTGGCATTTGCTGCCCGATTTACAACTGATATGGCGTAATCACGCCTGGAATCCTGGCAAAATCTTTAGTGTTGCGCGTGACCCGTTCATACCACTCCTCGCGCAGTTTCTTTTCATATTCAACACCATCTTCCTCGCGGCTTTGCCAAAGCCCCAGCGCATTGGAAATAACGGCTTCAGCTTGCCTCTCCAGGTACTGTTCAACCGCTTCGCGCAACAGTTCCGCTCGCGGAAGATTGCGCTGCTGCTTGAGGTCTTCAAGACGTTTGATAACGTCATCTGATAAGTCGAGTAGTATTCCGCCCATATCCATCCCTGCGATCATGTTCACATATGCCTCAGCTGTATCCTGGGCGACTAATTTTCAAACAACATATACCTATGGTAGACCGGGGAAAAGTGTCGTCTGAAACGATTTTCACTTTTGCGAGCCGCTTTCCATAATCCTTCTGCAACCCAAATCCCTCATTTTATTTTGTTAAAAACCAGGCTATAACGCTGTATATCCAAACAGTTAAAGGGAATGAAAATGGCGCTTGAAAAAGGTATTGCAGAGCTGGTTCGGGAATTTATCGCTGCTGGTCGCCCCTCTTCGCGCGAACAGAATATTGATGACCGGAGAAACGGTTACGTCGCCAGCACCGTGCTAGCCGGGGAACAAGAAGAGCGCGTACAGGTAGAAGATATCGAGCTCGAAGGCATGATTTTTCGCGTCGTTTCACCCCTGAATGCTACTGGCGCACTGCCAGCCGTTATCTATTTTCACGGCGGCTGCTTTATCAGCGGTGGCTTCGCTACTCACGACAATCAGCTTCGCCAGCTGGCTTATCGCAGCGGCTGTCGGGTTATCGCCATGCAATACCGACTGGCACCAGAACATACTTTCCCTGCCGCACATGACGATGCGGAAAAGGGAGCGCTGATAATATATCGTCATGCAGAGACGTTGGGCATTGACGCTTCGCGTATTACGCTTGCTGGCGACAGCGCCGGGGGACATTTGGCATTAGTGACCGCTCTGCGCCTGAAGACAGCACAGGCCTGGAAACCCGCACAGCTCATTTTGATTTACCCGATGCTGGATGCCACCGCCAGCATGAAGAGCTATCTCGATAACGGTAAAGATTACATCATCACCGAAGATACGCTGCTCAGCGGCTACGAAATGTACCTTTTATCGACGGAACTCCACCATCCGGAAGCCAGCCCGCTCTGGCGTAAAGACTTTAGCGGCCTGCCGCCGGTGCATATTCTGACGGCGGAATATGACCCTTTGCGTGATGAAGGCGAAACGCTATATCAGCGCATGGTTGAACAGGGCGTTGACTGTACCTGCCAGCGCTATCTTGGGGTGATTCACGGTTTCTTTCAGTTAGGTGGTGTAAGCCCAGCGGCGCGAAACGCCATGGGGGATATCGCCTGGCGAGTCAAATCACCAGGCCAATAGATAAGCATGGGGGAAATCTACTCTTCCTCGTTACCGCCTTCTTCATACGAACCAAAAGGCTTCGCGGGCAGGACAATATAGATACCTTCAAAGACAGCGCCCAGTTGATCATCGCCAAACAGTTCAACCTGTAGTTGAACACGTGCTTTACGCCCCCGCGCCAGGCGGTCAAGATCGCCGCTTAACGAGCCAAGGTCGGCAACTGCGCTCGGGCGTCCGCTAATTGGCTGGCTGTAACGGATATGGGCATCGGCAAGAATAATCGTCCCGCCGAGATGCCGCTCGCGCAGCATCAGCCAGATAAGCCCCCAGCCGGTTAACGTTGCCTGTGAAAACAGGCTACCAGCAAACAGCGTATGGTGCGGATTCTGGTTACCAGCCTCCGGCATGGTGGTGATAAATTTTTGCCCGGTGTACTGCTGAATGCGCACGCCCATTTTCTCGCTGAGCGGAATATGCTGGTACCAGGCCTGTTGCAACTGAGCGCACCAGTCGCCGCGATGCAAAATATCGTCCAGCGAGGCTATCGGCTTAATCATCAAAAAATGGCGAATCGGCGTGGTGGTCGGCGTGGTGATTTCACCCTGGTTCACAAAACCAAGCTTGGCAAAGAAGTCCATCGCGTCTTCACGAGCGCTACAGGTCACGCGCTTAACGCCCTCCTGACGGGCAACCGACTCCAGCGTCATCGCCATCAGGGTACCCAGACCTTTATCCTGCACCGAGGGATGAACAGCCATAAAGCGAATTGAAGCTTCGTTCTCCGCATTCACATACAGCCGTCCGACAGCAACCAGATTACCCTCTTCATCAACAACCATCTGGTGGTGCGCCATCGCATCCCACGCGTCTCGTTCAGACCCTTTCGGCTGATGCAGCGGCTTACGCAGCATCTCCCAGCGAAACTGATAGTAGCTCTCTAACTCTTCTTCTGTTTGCGGTACACGAAGGTGATACATAGCTGTACTCTCTTTTGTTACCCGCAGCCTGCCCGGAAGCTGGCTCATACCTGCAACCAAAAGGTCACGGGGCCATCATTCACCAGAGAGACCTGCATATCGGCAGCGAATCTTCCGGTCTGTGTATTTATTTCCTGCTGGCGACAGCGCTCGACAAAATACTCATACAGCGCTTCTGCTCTGTCCGGCGCGGCCCCTTTAGAAAACCCTGGGCGCATCCCGCGCTCGGTATCCGCCGCCAGCGTAAACTGTGAGACCACCAGCACGCTGCCGCCAGCCTGCTGGACGTTAAGGTTCATTTTGCCTTCAGCATCGCTAAAAATACGGTACCCCAGCACGCGCTCGCACAGGCGGTTCGCCTTTTGCTCATCGTCGTCTCTCTCAACGCCTAACAGCACCAAAAGTCCCGGGCCGATTTCACCCGTCACTTCATCCTCCACGGTAACGCTAGCTCGGGATACGCGTTGAATTAATGCAATCATGATTGTTCTGTTTCTTCTTTTTTCAGTTTGCGGTATTCACCGAGAGTGACAGTAATTTCAGCACCAAGCAAGACGATACACCACGTCCAGTACACCCAAACGAACAAAATGGGCACCACGGCGATCACACCGTAAATCAGCTGATACGACGGGAAAGCGGTGATATATAACGCAAAAGCCTTCTTCCCCGCTTCAAACAATAACGCCGCTACCAGCGAGCCAATCACCGCGTCGCGGTTGCGCACCTCGGCCGTCGGCACAATGCTATAAAGCAGCCAGAATGCCACCCAGGATAAAATTAGCGGAAAAATGCGCAGCACATCGTCAATCACGCTATTCAGGTCGCTGGCCCAGCGTAACGAAAGCAGGTAGGAGCTGATCGCCAGGCTTGCCCCCGCCAGAAGCGGCCCTAGGGTCAGAATCATCCAGTAGACCGCGAAGGAGTAGGTCTTTGGCCGCGTACGGGTACTGCGCCAGATCGTGTTCAACGCGCTATCAATGGAGTACATCAGCAGCAGCGATGTCACAATCAGGCCGAAAGCGCCCACGGCGGTCATCCGGCTGGAGTTAGCGACAAATTGCTCAATGTAACCCTGAATAACATCTCCGGTAGCCGGGATAAAATTCGCAAAGATAAAGTGGCGAATCTGGATGCTGACATCAGAAAACATCGGAAATGCCGCGAACAGCGCGAAAACAACGGCGATAAGCGGCACAAGGGAGAGTAACGACACGTAAGCAAGGTTGCCAGCCAGCGTCGTCATGTTATCTTCATCAATACGCCGCCAGAGCAACTTAAGCCAGGAAACCAGCGGCCGCGTACGGCGCGTTGTTTTTTGATGAAGATTTTTTAGCATAGCTGTTTCGCAAAGTAGTCGGGAATGGTCTCCTTCCCGGTCACCTGAATACTGGTAATCCCTAACCGCTCAGCGCCCGCGATATTTTCGGCGTTATCATCAAAAAAGACCGTATCCTCAGCAGAAAAACCTTCGGATTCGAGGACGCTCTGATAGATCCGCGCCTCAGGTTTGCGCATCCCCATCTCTTGCGAAAGATAAATATGGTCAGCAACGGCGCGTATCTCTGGATATTCATCCGGCCAAAAGGTGGTATGCAGACGGTTAGTATTCGACAGGACCACCACGCGATGCCCCTGCTCACGCAGCTTTTGCATAATGGTGGTGACTTCCGGGCGCAGGGCAACAAAAACGGCCTGCCAGCCATGGGCGAACTGTTCGTAGCTAAGCGGCATGCTCATTTCATGGCACATTGCCGCCGCAAAATCTTCATCGCTGATTTCACCGCGTTCATGCTGATGAAACGCCTCGCCCATAGCGAAATGCTGCTTCAGCGTCGCAAGCGGGATACGCGTTAAATCACTCCACGTCCCGAGCACACGGTTGAAGTCAATATCGACAATCACATTACCTAAATCAAAGATATAGAGCATGGTCCTCTCCTTTTGTACCGTGGAAAATTAACTGTAGCGGGAAAGGAGAGGTTTTACTATTCATGAGTAAAGGTTGAAGACCCCAGCACATCAGGAACTGAGGAATAGCTAGCTAGCCCTCTTCCTGGGCAAGAATAATTTCTGTCTGATTTTCATCCAGCCACGATTTTAACCCACCTGACGGGTACTCATCGGTAAACAGCGCCGTCACCTGCGCGACGTTACCGATCTCCACGGCAGCAGAAGCGTGATATTTAGTATGATCGGCGGCGAGAAGAATTTGCCTCGAGTGCGCCATCATCGTTTTCACCACGCTGGCTTCGTTGACATCAAACTCCAGCAGTGCGCCATCGCTTTCAATGGCCCCGACGCTTGTCACCAGATAATCAGCCCGAAAGTCAGCCACAAACGCCGTCGCGGAAGGGCCGATGATTCCGCTATTGTGCGGACGCAGCGTACCGCCGGGCACCATAACCTCGAAGCGTGGGTTGTTATAAAGAATATGCGCCACCCGCAGGCTGTTGGTGATGATGCGCAAATGGTTATGGTTTAACAACGCCCGCGCCACCTGCTCAACGGTGGTGCCTATGGTAATAAATACCGTTGAACCATCCGGAATATAGTCAGCCACCGCTTCCGCGATGGCTTTTTTCTCTTCCGTCCAGGAGACTTCACGCTGTTCGAACGCCGTATTGACCACGCTCGACGCTCTGCCCGCCCCGCCGTGGTGACGCGTAATCAATCCCTGTTCGCTTAGTTTACGAATATCACGGCGCACGGTCTGCGTGGAAACATCCAGTAGGCTGGCCAGCTCGTCAATATTCATATAACCGCGCTCGCTAATCAGCATAAGCAGCTGATCGTGCCGCGGGTTACCGGTCAGTTCGGTAAGACTCATGAAATTTCCTCGAAAAACCATTGCCCTGGCATTTTATACAAAAAGTGACAGAAAAGATCGGGTTTGATCACAGTCAGGGATACCCGCACGCCCTCCCGGGCGCGTACACTTCAGTGCCGCAACCCCACTGGCAAACTTGACGGCATCTTCCTGGGCGCAGCCAGAAGCCAGACTGAAGGCCAGCGCACCGTGGAAAACATCGCCTGCACCGGTAGTATCAACCACATCTACAGCAAATCCAGGTTGATGCTGTAACACATTATTTTTTATCCAGTCACAGCCTTCCCCACCTCGCGTCACATAAACATGTCCATTTGTGAGCGCTTGTGCTTTTTTCAGACCAGCCTCCGATTCTTCTGTCCCGGTCAGACGCGCCAGTCCCGGTTCAGAGAAAGCAGCATGATCGCTTAACGCCACCAGCTCGCTAATGTCCTGCGGCGTAACATCACCATCCAGCACGGTTATCACTCCAGCCCGACGCGCGAGGGTAAATGCCTGCTTTGCCCCTTCGTGCCAGCGAACATCTGCCAGCACCACGTCCCACTGGGAAAAATCAATCGCATTCAACCAGTCGGCATCCGGCAGTAAATCCGGACTAGGGTAGTTGACGATAATCCGCTCCCCTTTCGCATCAACCATGATTGCCGATTGCGAAGAGTGCGCTCCCGTATAGCGCCGGGTGTAGCGAGTATTTACCCCCAGGGACTCCAGCTCCGCCAGCAAGCTGTTTCCGGTGTCGTCATCGCCAACCCGGCCAATAAAGTCCACCTGCGCGCCCAGTTTCGCCGCCGCCACAGCCGCCGTTGCGGCAGGCCCGCCGCCCACTTCCGTATAGCGCTTCGCCACATACTTCCCTCCTTCAAACGGTAAACCTTCTACGTAATAGATGCGATCCATCACGGCAATACCCACACAAGCAACGCGAATCATGGTCATTCCTTAAACGTTTCGAGATGGGATCATTTTAATTTCACAAAATGTTTAAAAAGTGACGGCTGTCAATTTTTTGACTATAAATTACAAATACGATCAAAAACAGACAATAAACACCCATTTTAAATGACAAAAAATGACACCGCGTCTCAGGAGAACGTTATGGCAGCTATAGCATTTATCGGATTAGGTCAAATGGGTTCCCCCATGGCGAGCAACCTGTTGAAGCAGGGCCATCAGCTCAGCGTCTTTGACGTTAACCCGAATGCCATGCAGCAGCTGGTGGAAAAAGGGGCGCGTCCTGCCACCAGTCCGGCTGACGCGGCGAAAGAGGCAGAGTTTGTCATCACCATGCTGCCAAACGGCGATCTGGTACGGAACGTTTTATTCGGTGAATCAGGCGTCTGCGAAACCCTTTCGCCACAAGCGCTGGTGATTGATATGTCGACTATTCACCCGCTGCAAACCGACAAACTGATTACCGATATGCGCGCCAAAGGCTTCGACATGATGGATTGCCCGGTCGGGCGCACTTCCGATCACGCCGTCGCGGGGACATTGCTGCTGCTGGCGGGTGGCACGGCAGAGCAGGTCGAACGCGCCACGCCGGTACTGATGGCGATGGGTAACGAACAGGTCAACGCAGGCGGTCCAGGTATGGGTATCCGCGTGAAGCTTATCAACAACTATATGAGCATTGCGCTGAATGCGCTATCCGCCGAAGCCGCCGTACTGTGCGAAGCGCTCGGCCTCTCCTTCGATGTGGCCTTAAAGGTGATGAGCGGAACGCCTGCCGGAAAAGGTCACTTCACCACCTCCTGGCCAAACAAAGTGCTGAAAGGCGATCTCTCTCCGGCCTTCATGATCGATCTGGCCCACAAAGATCTTGGCATCGCGCTGGATGTTGCCAATCAGCTACATGTGCCGATGCCGCTCGGGGCCGCCTCCCGTGAAGTTTATAACCAGGCGCGCGCTGCAGGTCGTGGTCGGGAAGACTGGAGTGCCATTCTTGAGCAGGTTCGCGCATCTGCCGGACTAAACAATCAACATTGATAAGTAAAAGGACTGAGGACTGAACAATGACGAAGTACACCCTGAAAGATATCACCCGAGCTTCCGGCGGTTTTGCCATGCTGGCCGTCGATCAACGCGAAGCCATGCGCTTAATGTTTGCCGCTGCGGGGGCGAAATCCCCGGTCAGCGACAGCGTGCTGACCGATTTCAAAGTGAATGCGGCGAAGATTCTTTCTCCTTATGCCTCGGCCATTCTGGTCGATCAGCAGTTCTGTTACCGTCAGGTGGTGGAGCAAAACGCGGTAGCCAAAAGCTGCGCCATGATTGTCGCCGCCGATGAGTTTATTCCCGGCAACGGCATCCCCGTTGATAGCGTGGTGATTGATAAAAATATCGATCCGCAGGCCGTGAAGCAGGACGGTGCCAAAGCATTAAAACTGCTGGTGCTGTGGCGCAGCGATGAAGATGCCCAGCAGCGTCTGGACATGGTGAAAGAGTTCAACGAGCTATGCCACGCCAGTGGCCTGCTGAGCATCATCGAGCCGGTCGTTCGCCCGCCGCGTCGTGGCGATAAGTTCGATCGCGAGCAGGCCATTATCGATGCCGCGAAAGAGCTGGGCGACAGCGGTGCCGATCTCTACAAAGTCGAAATGCCCCTCTACGGCAAGGGCTCTGCGCAAGAGCTACTCACCGCCTCCCAACGCCTGAATGAAAACATCAACATGCCGTGGGTCATTCTCTCCTCTGGTGTCGATGAAAAACTGTTTCCTCGCGCGGTCAGCGTTGCAATGACCGCTGGCGCATCAGGCTTCCTGGCCGGGCGTGCGGTCTGGTCATCGGTTGTGGGGCTGCCGGATACCGAGCTGATGCTGCGCGATGTTTCTGCACCGAAGTTGCAGCGTCTGGGCGATATCGTCGATGAAATGATGGCCCGCCGCCGTTAATACGAGGATCGAAGAATGAAATGGTTTAACACCTTGAGCCACAACCGCTGGCTGGAGCAGGAAACCGACCGCATCTTTAACTTTGGCAAGAACGCGGCGGTACCGACCGGATTTGGCTGGCTGGGAAATAGTGGTCAGGTCAGAACGGATATGGGAACGCATCTGTGGATCACTGCCCGAATGCTGCACGTCTATTCCGTTGCCGCATCCATGGGTCGCCCCGGGGCGTATCAATTAGTCAGTCACGGGATCAACGCTCTGAACGGCGCGCTGCGTGATAAACGCTACGGCGGCTGGTACGCCTGCGTCAATGACGAAGGCGTGATGGATGCCTCCAAGCAGGGCTATCAGCATTTCTTTGTGTTGCTTGGTGCGGCAAGCGCGGTCACAACCGGTCATCCACAGGCCAGACAACTGCTCGATGACGCCATCGAAGTGATTGAAGAATACTTCTGGAGTGAAGATGAGCAGATGTGCCTGGAGTCCTGGGACGAAGCCTTCAGCCAGACGGAAGATTATCGCGGCGGCAACGCCAACATGCACGCAGTTGAAGCCTTCCTGATCGTTTACGACGTCACTCATGATCGTAAATGGCTGGATCGGGCGCTACGCATCGCGTCGGTGATTATTCACGACGTGGCCCGCAGCGGTGAGTATCGCGTTAACGAGCACTTCGATTCGCAGTGGAACCCTATTCGCGATTACAACAAAGACAACCCAGCGCATCGCTTCCGTGCCTACGGCGGCACTCCGGGCCACTGGATCGAGTGGGGCAGATTGATGCTGCATCTGCACGCCGCGCTGGAAGCTCGCTTCGAAACGCCACCAGCCTGGCTGCTGGAAGATGCTAAAGGTCTGTTCCACGCCACCATCCGCGATGCCTGGGCACCGGACGGCGCGGACGGCTTTGTCTACTCGGTGGACTGGGACGGTAAACCGATCGTTCGCGAAAGAGTGCGCTGGCCGATCGTCGAAGCGATGGGCACCGCCTACGCCCTGCACACCCTCACCGGCGACAGCCAGTACGAAACCTGGTACCAGACGTGGTGGGATTACTGCATCACTTATCTGATGGACTACGAGACCGGTTCATGGTGGCAGGAGCTGGATACCGATAACAAGGTGACCACCAAAGTCTGGGACGGCAAGCAGGATATTTACCACCTGCTGCACTGCCTGGTGATCCCGCGCCTGCCCCTGGCACCTGGGCTGGCTCCGGCGGTTGCTGCTGGTCTTCTGGATATCAACGCAAAATAGGTCATAAGGATAGCAGCCATGCACAGCGGCGGAAAAACCATTCAACTTCAGGCCGGACACTACCAGGCAAAAATCGTGACGGTTGGCGCGGGACTGGCGGAACTGACGCACCATGGGCGTCACGTCGTTATTCCACACAAACCTGAAGAGATGCCGCTGGCGCATCTGGGGAAAATATTGGTTCCCTGGCCTAATCGCGTAGCAAACGGCTGCTATCAGCATAACGGCAAGACCTTCCAGCTTGCCGTTAACGACCTTGCTTCGCAGAGCGCGATTCATGGCCTTTTAGCCTGGCGGGATTGGCAGATTAACCAGCAGTCGGCATCGGAAGCGTCGCTGATGATTTTTCTGCCACCTTCTTACGGCTATCCCTTTTCGCTGCTTGTCGAAGTCATATACCGCCTGGACGCCATAGGCGGTCTGCATGTTTCTATCAGCACGCTCAATATCGGCGATCAACCAGCCCCTTACGGTTCCGGCGCGCATCCCTATTTAACCTGCGATCTTGAGAAAATAGATAGCTGTACGCTAACCCTTCCGGCAGACGAGGTATTGAGCATTGATACCCAGGAATTGCATCGCGTTGAGCACACAGAGCTAAATTTCACCACGCCACACCCTATCGCGGCGACGCAGATCGATCACACCTTTAAAACGACAGCGCCGGACGATGAGTGGGAAGTCAGGATGTTCAGCGCAGCAAAAAATATGACGACGTTTCTGCGCTGCAATCAGCCCTGGCTGCAGGTTTACAGCGGCGAGAAGTTACATCGACAAGGACTTGCCGTCGAGCCCATGACCTGTCCGCCTGATGCCTTTAATTCCGGAATTGGCCTTATTTCTCTTGCCCCAGGCGAGATGCACCGGATGCGCTTTTTGATCGGCGCTGAATAGTCCCATTCCGACGCAAAAATTACCGAATTACCCTATATCTACGGAGACGAAAATGAATTCGTTACAACAACGGTCAAGCGCATTAGAACTCACAACCCTACAGGATGGCTTTGCGCTAACGTACCACCAGCGCCTGATTCTGCGCCATACCTCGCAAACCCCTTGCCTGTGGATTGGCACCGGCGTCGCGGATATTGATATGTTTCGCGGCAACTTCAGTATTAAAGACAAACTGAATGAAAAAATTGCTCTCACTAGTGCCACGGTCAGTGAATCGTCTGACGGCTGGCGGGTCGATTTCAGCCGCGGCACCACCATCAACGCGACCCTGAAAATCTCCACTGATGAACAGGGCCGCCTGAAGCTGGATCTGCAAAACGACGATCTGAGCCACAATCGCATCTGGCTGCGGCTGGCCGCTAACCCGGCCGATCATATCTACGGCTGCGGTGAACAGTTCTCTTACTTCGACTTACGCGGCAAGCCGTTCCCATTATGGACCAGCGAACAGGGCGTGGGTCGTAATAAAAATAGTTATGTCACCTGGCAGGCGGACTGCAAAGAGAACGCGGGCGGCGACTATTACTGGACCTTCTTCCCGCAACCAACCTTTGTCAGCACGCAAAAATACTACTGCCACGTTGATAATAGCTGCTACATGAATTTCGACTTTAGCGCACCGGAGTATCACGAGCTGGCGCTGTGGGAAGACAAAACCACCCTGCGCTTTGAGTGCGCTGACACCTATATTTCCCTGCTGGAAAAACTGACCGCGCTGTTAGGCCGCCAGCCAGAGCTGCCGGACTGGATTTACGACGGCGTCACGCTGGGTATTCAGGGCGGCACTGAGGTTTGCCAGAATAAACTGGACACCATGCGCAACGCGGGCGTGAAGGTGAACGGCATCTGGGCGCAGGACTGGTCCGGGATCCGTATGACCTCCTTTGGCAAGCGCGTGATGTGGAACTGGAAGTGGAACAGCGACAACTATCCACAGCTGGACAGCCGCATTAAGCAGTGGAAAGAAGAAGGCGTGCAGTTCCTCTCGTATATCAACCCGTACGTTGCCAGCGATAAAGATCTCTGCGCCGAAGCGGCAGAACGCGGCTACCTGGCAAAAGATGCCGCTGGCGGTGACTATCTGGTTGAGTTCGGCGAATTTTACGGCGGCGTGGTCGATCTGACTAACCCGGAAGCCTACGACTGGTTCAAAGAAGTCATCAAAAAGAACATGATTGAGCTCGGTTGCGGCGGCTGGATGGCAGATTTTGGCGAATACCTGCCGACCGATACGTATCTGCACAACGGCGTCAGCGCCGAGATCATGCACAACGCCTGGCCTGCGCTGTGGGCGAAATGTAACTACGAGGCGCTACAGGAGACCGGCAAGCTCGGCGAGATCCTGTTCTTTATGCGTGCGGGTTACACCGGCAGCCAGAAGTACTCCACCATGATGTGGGCGGGCGACCAAAACGTGGACTGGAGCCTTGATGATGGCCTGGCTTCGGTCGTCCCTGCGGCGCTGTCGCTGGCGATGACCGGCCACGGCCTGCACCACAGCGATATCGGCGGCTACACGACCCTGTTTGACATGAAGCGCACGAAAGAGCTGCTGCTGCGCTGGTGCGACTTCAGCGCTTTCACCCCGATGATGCGTACCCACGAAGGCAACCGCCCTGGCGATAACTGGCAGTTTGACGGTGATGCAGAAACCATCGCCCACTTCGCCCGCATGACCACCGTATTCACTACCCTGAAACCGTATCTCAAGCAGGCCGTCGCGCAAAACAGCGCCACCGGACTGCCGGTGATGCGCCCGCTGTTCCTGCATTACGAAGACGATGCAACCACCTATACCCTGAAATATCAGTATCTGCTGGGTCAGGATCTGCTGGTAGCGCCGGTTCACGAACAGGGTAAGCGCGACTGGACGCTGTATCTGCCAGAGGATAGCTGGGTCAACGTCTGGACCGGTGAAACTCACCAGGGCGGCGAAATTACCGTCGATGCGCCCATTGGCCAGCCACCCGTCTTCTATCGCGCGAAGAGTGAGTGGGCATCGCTGTTTGCCACTTTACGCCACATCTAATACGGCTCGCCCGCGCGGAAACTCGCGGGCAAACGGAGAATAACAATGAGTCAGAATACAGCCAATCCGGCAACCCTACGCTTACCTTTTAAAGAAAAACTCGCCTATGGGATGGGTGATTTAGGTTCCAATATCCTGCTGGACATTGGCACGCTCTATTTACTCAAGTTTTATACCGATGTCCTTGGTTTACCAGGTACTTACGGCGGTATCATTTTCCTTATCGCCAAGTTTTTTACCGCGTTTACCGATATGGGTACCGGGATTATGCTCGATTCGCGACGTAAAATTGGTCCGAAGGGCAAATTCCGTCCGTTCGTGCTTTACGCGGCTTTCCCGGTTACGCTCCTGGCCATCGCTAACTTTGTCGGCACGCCGTTTGAAATCACCGGCAAAACGGTGATGGCGACGGTGCTGTTTATGCTGTACGGACTGTTCTTCAGTATGATGAACTGCTCTTACGGCGCGATGGTGCCCGCAATAACGAAAAACCCGGATGAGCGCGCTTCGCTTGCCGCCTGGCGTCAGGGCGGCGCGACGCTCGGCCTGCTGCTGTGCACCGTCGGCTTTGTGCCAGTGATGAACCTGATAGAAGGCAACTCGCAACTGGGTTATATCTTCGCCGCCACGCTGTTCTCCCTGTTCGGCCTGCTGTTTATGTGGCTGTGCTATGCGGGAGTTAAAGAGCGCTACGTCGAAGTTAAGCCCGTTGATGCGGCGCAAAAGCCGGGGTTACTGCAATCCTTCCGCGCCATCGCTGGCAACCGCCCGCTGTTTATTCTGTGCATTGCCAACCTGTGTACGCTCGGCGCGTTTAACGTCAAGCTAGCGATCCAGGTCTATTACACCCAGTACGTCCTGAATGACCCAATCCTCCTCTCCTGGATGGGATTTTTCAGCATGGGCTGCATCTTTATTGGCGTCTTTTTAATGCCCATGATGGTCAGACGCTTTGGTAAGAAGAAGGTTTATATCGGCGGTCTGCTGATTTGGATTGCGGGCGATCTGCTCAACTACTTCTTTGGCGGCGGGTCGGTCAGTTTTGTTGCTTTCTCCTGCCTGGCCTTCTTTGGTTCGGCGTTCGTCAACAGCCTGAACTGGGCGCTGGTCTCCGACACGGTGGAATATGGCGAATGGCGCACCGGCGTGCGTTCTGAAGGTACGGTGTACACCGGGTTTACCTTCTTTCGCAAAGTGTCGCAGGCGCTGGCTGGCTTCTTCCCCGGCTGGATGCTGACCCAGATTGGCTACGAGCCCAATGTGGTGCAATCGGCGGGTACCGTCGAAGGCTTACGCCAGCTGATTTTTATTTATCCATGCGCGCTAGCGGTGATCACCATCGTGGCAATGGGCTGTTTCTACAACCTTAACGAGAAGATGTATGTCCGCATCGTTGAAGAGATAGAAGCCCGTAAACAACCTGTCTGATAATAATAATGAATAGCGCCCTTCGGGGCGTTACTGAGGAGCGATTATGTCTGACCATGATCCGCTAACGTTAAAACTGAGCCTGCGGGAAAAATGCGCCTATGGCGTGGGTGACTTCGGCTCAAATTTGATGCTGTGTATCGGCACGCTGTATCTGCTTAAATTTTATACCGATGAACTAGGAATGCCTGCATATTACGGCGGGATCATCTTTCTGGTAGCGAAGTTCTTCACCGCCTTCACCGATATGCTGACCGGCGTATTACTGGACTCGCGGCGTAATATCGGCGCAAAGGGGAAATTCAGGCCTTTTATTCTGTATGCCTCATTCCCCGTCGCGCTGGTCGCCACAGCGCAGTTTTTAGCGACAGATTTTACGCTAACGGTGAAAACGGGGCTGGCAACGGTGCTGTTTATGTTGTTCGGCCTGTTCTATAGCCTGATGAACTGCTCTTATGGGGCGATGGTTCCCGCCATCACTAAAAACCCGCACCAGCGCGCAGAACTCGCCGCGTGGCGACAAGGCGGCGCAACCCTGGGCCTGCTGCTGTGTACCGTTGGCTTTATGCCCATTCAGGCGCTTTTTACAAGTTCACCTTCGCTTGGCTATCTGACTGCTGCGCTGATCTTCTCCGTTTGCGGGTTATTCAGCATGTGGTGGTGCTTTAGCGGGGTGAAAGAGCGCTATATTGAAATCGTACCGGATCATCATAAACCCAGTATTCTCAAGTCGTTCTGCGCGATTTTCCGTAACCCTCCTCTGCTGGTGCTGTGTATTGCTAACCTATGTACGCTGGCGGCATTTAACATCAAGCTGGCGATTCAGGTCTATTACACCCAGTACGTACTGAACGACATCCATCTACTGTCATGGATGGGCTTTTTCAGTATGGGATGCATTCTGGTGGGCGTTTTTCTTGTCCCCACAACGGTGAAGCGCTTCGGTAAAAAGCAGGTTTACCTGGGTGGACTGGCATTGTGGGCCATAGGCGATGTGCTGAACTTTTTCTGGGGAAGTACATCATTTTTATTTGTGACGTTCTCCTGCATGGCCTTCTTTGGCACAGCCTTCGTTAACAGCCTGAACTGGGCGCTGGTTCCGGATACGGTTGATTACGGTGAGTGGAAAACGGGTATTCGTGCGGAAGGGTCGGTTTATACCGGTTATACCTTTTCACGAAAAATTTCCGCAGCGCTTGCTGGGTTCTTGCCAGGTATTATGCTGACGCAAATTGGTTATATCCCCAATATTGCGCAAAGTGAAACTACGCTGCTCGGTTTACGCCAGCTTATTTTCCTCTGGCCCTGCGGTTTGGCGATTATCGCGGCATTCACCATGGGCTTATTTTATAAGCTCAATGAAAGCCGTTTTGCTTTTATTATCGAGGAAATTGGCCAACGAAAAAAACAACACAACCCGGTATTGTGAATAACTAAAAGACCTCTTTTTTAATTATTGCCGCTCTATCCATTTTAATGGATAGCGGCTCCCCTACGTTAAAAAATGGATTTATTATGAAAAAAATAAACGCGATACTTCTGTTAACCTCTGTTATCTCTACCTCTGCGTTTGCTGGTGCTTATGTGGAAAACCGCGAGGCCTATAATCTGGCATCCGATCAGATGGAAGTCATGATGCGCGTTGGCTATAACTTTGATATGGGCGCTGGCCTGATGCTCACCAACACCTATACTCTGCAACGCAAGGATGAGTTAAAGCATGGCTATAACGAAATCGAAGGCTGGTATCCGCTATTCAGACCAACGGATAAATTAACGATTCAGCCGGGAGGGTTAATTACCGACAAGAGCATTGGCTCCAGCGGTGCGGTTTATCTGGATGTGAATTACAAATTTACCCCGTGGTTTAATCTGACCGTGCGTAACCGCTATAATCACAATAACTACAGCTCAACTGACTTAAATGGTGAGCAAGATAATAATGACACCTACGAAGTAGGTACCTATTGGAATTTTATTATCACCGATAAATTCTCTTATACTTTTGAACCACACTATTTTACGCGGGTGAATGATTTTAATAGTAGCAACGGTAAAGACCATCACTGGGAAATTACCAATACCTTCAGATATCGGATCAATCAAAATTGGTTGCCTTACTTTGAACTGCGCTGGCTGGATCGCAATGTGGAACCGTACCACCGGGAACAAAACCAGATTCGCGCTGGGGTGAAGTATTTCTTTTAAGTCTTCAGGCAAAAAAAAGCCGCTGATTATCAGCGGCTTTTTCATAGCAAGAAGCGTTAATTAATCTTCTTTAGAACCACGCATCGCGCGTTTACGATCGTTCTCGGTCAGATGACGCTTACGGATACGGACAGAAGTCGGGGTGACTTCTACCAGTTCGTCGTCATCGATGAACTCAAGAGCTTGCTCCAGCGTCATTTTCAGTGCCGGAACCAGGGTCGTCGCTTCGTCAGTACCGGAAGCACGCATGTTGGTCAGTTTCTTACCGGTCAGGCAGTTTACAGTCAGGTCGTTAGAACGACTGTGAATACCGATGATCTGGCCTTCGTAAACTTCTGCACCGTGACCCAGGAACAGCTTACCGCGGTCCTGCAGGCTAAACAGTGCGAACGCAACCGCTTTACCCTGGCCATTGGAGATCAGAACGCCGTTCTGACGCTGACCCACATCACCCGCACGAACGTCGTCGTAATGGCTGAAGGTGGAGTACAGCAGACCGGTACCGGAGGTCATGGTCATGAATTCTGAACGGAAGCCGATCAGACCACGGCTTGGGATCACGTAGTCGAGACGTACGCGGCCTTTGCCATCTGGATTCATGTTTTTCAGATCGCCTTTACGCTCACCCAGTGCCTGCATCACAGAACCCTGGTGCTGTTCTTCGACGTCCAGCGTGACGTTTTCGAACGGCTCTTGTTTACGGCCATCGATTTCGCGGAAGATAACTTTCGGACGGGAAACCGCCATCTCGAAACCTTCACGACGCATGTTCTCGATAAGAACAGACAGGTGCAGTTCACCACGGCCAGAAACGCGGAATGCGTCTGCATCCGGAGTTTCTTCAACGCGCAGCGCCACGTTGTGCACCAGCTCTTTGTTCAGGCGGTCAAGGATCTGACGAGAGGTAACGTACTTACCTTCTTTGCCACAGAACGGAGAGGTGTTAACGCAGAAGAACATGGTTACGGTCGGCTCATCAACAGACAGCGCCGGCAGCGCTTCAACATTCTGCGTATCGCAGATGGTGTCAGAGATGTTCAGCTCGCCCAGACCGGTGATCGCGATGATATCGCCAGCTTCTGCAACGTCGCTCTCGATACGCTCAAGACCCAGATGGGTCAGAACTTTACCGACTTTACCGTTACGGGTTTTGCCTTCGCTATCAACGATAGTAACCTGCTGGTTCGGCTTCACTTTACCGCGTTTGATGCGGCCGATGCCGATGACGCCAACGTAGTTGTTGTAGTCCAGCTGGGAGATTTGCATCTGCAGCGGGCCATCAAGGTCAACGTTCGGAGCCGGTACGCGATCGACGATAGTCTGATACAGCGGAGTCATATCGTCAGCCATATCTTCGTGATCCAGACCCGCAATACCGTTCAGCGCAGAAGCGTAAACGATAGGGAAGTCCAGCTGTTCGTCGGTAGCGTCGAGGTTTACGAACAGGTCGAATACCTGATCGACAACCCAGTCAGGGCGTGCGCCCGGACGGTCAACTTTGTTGATAACAACAATTGGCTTCAGGCCATGAGCAAAGGCTTTTTTGGTCACGAAGCGCGTCTGCGGCATCGGACCATCCATTGCATCAACGACCAGCAGAACGGAATCGACCATGGACATGACACGTTCAACTTCACCACCAAAGTCGGCGTGCCCCGGGGTATCAACGATGTTGATACGGTAATCATTCCATTTGATAGCGGTGTTTTTAGCCAGGATGGTAATCCCACGCTCTTTCTCCAAATCGTTGGAGTCCATCACACGCTCTTGAGTTTCGGCACGCGCATCGAACGTACCGGATTGCTGCAGCAGCTTATCAACCAGGGTAGTTTTACCATGGTCAACGTGCGCGATGATGGCGATGTTACGCAAATTTTCGATCACAACTTTGCCTCAGGCATTTAGAAATAGCGCGTTATTGTACACGGATTAATCGCACTACAAAACAGGATCACAAACATCCCCCGCAAACAAGTATTGCAGAGTTTCTTTGTGACCGCTTTCACGGAGCGTTAAAAGGGTTATTAAAGGTCAATTGCACCAAATAAGTGCCCAATGTTCACACAATTGCACTATTATAGTGCAACGCATTCATAATGGTGCAGCCCTTTTGCACGATGGTGTGCATGATAACGCCTTTTGGGGGCAATTTAAAAGTTGGCACAGATTTCGCTTTATATTTTTTAAGGCAACAACGCCACCTTAAGCAGTTAGAAAGTTTTCGTTACCACGACGACAATGACCAATCCGGGAGAGTTTAAGTATGTCCGCTGAACACGTTTTGACGATGCTGAACGAGCACGAAGTGAAGTTTGTCGATCTGCGCTTCACCGATACCAAAGGTAAAGAACAGCACGTTACTATTCCTTCTCATCAGGTAAATGCCGAATTCTTCGAAGAAGGCAAAATGTTTGATGGCTCCTCGATTGGCGGCTGGAAAGGTATTAACGAATCCGACATGGTTCTGATGCCGGATGCAACTACCGCGCTGATCGACCCGTTCTACGAAGAACCGACGCTGATCATCCGTTGCGATATCCTGGAACCAGGCACCCTGCAGGGCTATGACCGTGACCCGCGCTCCATCGCCAAACGTGCGGAAGAATACCTGCGCGCAACCGGCATTGCGGATACCGTGCTGTTCGGGCCAGAACCAGAATTCTTCCTGTTCGATGACATCCGTTTTGGTGCGTCTATCTCCGGTTCTCACGTTGCTATCGATGATATCGAAGGCGCATGGAACTCTTCCACCAAATATGAAGGCGGCAACAAAGGCCACCGTCCGGGCGTGAAAGGCGGTTATTTCCCGGTTCCGCCGGTAGACTCTTCTCAGGATATCCGTTCGACCATGTGTATGATCATGGAAGAGATGGGCCTGGTTGTTGAAGCTCACCACCACGAAGTGGCAACTGCCGGTCAGAACGAAATCGCTACCCGCTTTAATACTATGACCAAAAAAGCGGACGAAATTCAGATCTACAAA
This sequence comes from Klebsiella sp. RHBSTW-00484, assembly GCF_013705725.1. Taxonomy (NCBI): domain Bacteria; kingdom Pseudomonadati; phylum Pseudomonadota; class Gammaproteobacteria; order Enterobacterales; family Enterobacteriaceae; genus Klebsiella; species Klebsiella sp. RHBSTW-00484. Next base: position 6,240,380 of record NZ_CP055481.1, read on the forward strand.
TACGTCGTGCACAACGTCGCACACCGCTTCGGTAAAACGGCGACCTTTATGCCAAAACCGATGTTCGGCGATAACGGTTCCGGTATGCACTGCCACATGTCCCTGTCCAAGAACGGCGTAAACCTGTTCTCTGGCGACAAATACGCAGGCCTGTCTGAACAAGCGCTGTTCTACATCGGCGGCGTAATCAAGCACGCTAAAGCCATTAACGCCCTGGCGAACCCGACCACCAACTCTTACAAGCGTCTGGTCCCGGGTTACGAAGCACCGGTCATGCTGGCTTACTCTGCCCGTAACCGCTCCGCTTCCATCCGTATTCCGGTAGTGACCTCTCCGAAAGCGCGTCGTATCGAAGTCCGCTTCCCGGATCCGGCTGCTAACCCGTACCTGTGCTTTGCTGCACTGCTGATGGCTGGCCTTGACGGTATCAAGAACAAAATCCATCCGGGCGAAGCGATGGACAAAAACCTGTACGATCTGCCGCCGGAAGAAGCGAAAGAGATCCCACAGGTTGCAGGTTCTCTGGAAGAAGCATTGAACGAACTGGATGCTGACCGTGAATTCCTGACCGCTGGTGGCGTATTCACCAACGACGCAATCGATGCTTACATCGCCCTGCGTATTGAAGAGAACGACCGTGTACGCATGACTCCGCACCCGGTTGAGTTCGAGCTGTACTACAGCGTTTAATTTTGCTGTAAATCCGCGGTATTCCGTGTTGTGGCGTGGGGTACCGAGGATGTTTTGTTGCCGTGGAAACTTTCAGCCCATCTCAGGATGGGCTTTTTTCTCCACCAACGCGCTGATCTCATGAGCTTTTTACTCATAAAAAGCTATACTGCACTAAAATGGTGCACTCTAATTCAGGAGACTGTCAGATGGCAACAGGCACACTGCCCGATGCTGGGCAGATCCTTAACTCTTTAATCAACAGTATCTTACTGGTCGATGACGACCTGGCGGTGCATTACGCGAACCCGGCTGCACAGCAGTTGCTGGCGCAAAGCTCACGTAAGCTATTTGGTACCCCGCTCCCGGAGCTGTTGAGCTATTTCTCGCTGAATATTGGTCTCATGCAGGAGAGCCTGCAGGCGGGCCAGGGCTTTACCGATAACGAAGTGACGCTGGTCATCGATGGTCGGTCTCATATCCTGTCTCTGACGGCACAGCGCCTTCCTGAGGGCTACATTTTGCTGGAAATGGCACCGATGGATAATCAGCGTCGTCTGAGCCAGGAACAGCTTCAGCACGCACAGCAGATTGCCGCGCGTGACTTAGTGCGCGGTTTGGCCCACGAGATTAAAAACCCGTTGGGTGGCCTGCGCGGTGCAGCGCAGTTGCTGAGCAAAGCGCTGCCCGATCCTTCGTTGACGGAATACACCAAAGTCATCATTGAACAGGCCGATCGGCTAAGAAATCTGGTCGACCGCCTGCTGGGACCGCAGCATCCTGGAATGCACGTCACAGAGAGCATTCACAAGGTTGCAGAGCGAGTGGTGAAGCTGGTGTCTATGGAGTTGCCGGATAACGTCAAACTGGTTCGTGATTACGACCCAAGCCTGCCGGAACTCCCACACGACCCGGATCAAATTGAACAAGTGCTGCTGAATATCGTCCGCAATGCGCTGCAAGCGCTGGGACCTGATGGCGGAGAGATAGTCCTGCGTACCCGCACGGCGTTCCAGCTGACCCTGCACGGGGTTCGCTACCGCCTTGCAGCACGTATTGACGTTGAAGATAACGGCCCGGGAATACCGTCTCACTTACAGGATACGCTGTTTTATCCGATGGTGAGCGGGCGCGAAGGCGGTACTGGCCTCGGGCTGTCTATCGCCCGCAGCCTTATCGATCAGCACTCCGGCAAAATTGAATTTACCAGTTGGCCAGGGCATACCGAATTCTCGGTGTACCTGCCTATTCGGAAGTAGAGGTGTTTATGCAACGAGGGATAGCATGGATCGTTGATGACGATAGCTCCATCCGTTGGGTGCTTGAACGCGCGCTCACCGGGGCTGGCTTGAGTTGTACAACGTTTGAGAGCGGCAGCGAGGTGCTTGATGCCCTCACCACCAAAACCCCGGATGTCCTGCTGTCTGATATCCGTATGCCGGGAATGGATGGGCTGGCGCTGCTGAAACAAATTAAACAGCGTCACCCGATGCTCCCGGTCATCATAATGACGGCGCATTCAGATCTGGACGCGGCGGTCAGCGCTTATCAGCAAGGTGCCTTTGATTATCTGCCAAAACCGTTTGATATTGATGAAGCGGTGGCGCTGGTCGACCGCGCAATCAGCCATTATCAGGAACAACAGCAGCCGCGAAATGCGCCAATAAATAGCCCAGCGGCCGATATTATCGGCGAAGCGCCAGCAATGCAGGACGTTTTTCGCATTATAGGCCGCCTGTCGCGTTCCTCCATCAGCGTGCTGATCAACGGCGAGTCTGGTACCGGTAAAGAGCTAGTTGCCCATGCTCTGCACCGCCACAGCCCGCGCGCTAAGGCACCATTTATCGCGCTGAATATGGCGGCAATCCCCAAAGACTTGATTGAATCAGAACTGTTCGGCCACGAGAAAGGGGCCTTTACGGGCGCGAATACCGTACGCCAGGGGCGTTTTGAACAGGCAGACGGCGGCACGTTGTTCCTCGATGAAATCGGCGATATGCCGCTGGACGTACAAACTCGGTTGCTGCGCGTGCTGGCTGATGGCCAGTTTTATCGCGTAGGCGGCTATGCTCCGGTGAAAGTGGATGTGCGCATTATCGCCGCCACCCACCAGAATCTTGAGCTGCGCGTACAGGAAGGAAAATTCCGCGAGGACTTATTCCACCGCCTGAACGTGATTCGCGTCCATCTCCCGCCGCTACGCGAGCGTCGGGAAGATATTCCGCGTCTGGCGCGCCACTTCCTGCAAGTTGCCGCTCGTGAACTCGGCGTTGAAGCCAAGCTACTGCACCCGGAAACGGAGATGGCGCTAACCCGGCTGGCCTGGCCGGGTAACGTGCGTCAACTGGAGAACACCTGTCGTTGGCTGACGGTGATGGCGGCAGGCCAGGAGGTTCTGACCCAGGATCTTCCCAGTGAGCTGTTTGAAACCGCGATACCGGATAATCCGACGCAAATGCTGCCGGATAGCTGGGCCACGCTGTTGGGGCAATGGGCCGACCGCGCTTTACGTTCCGGTCATCAAAACCTGCTGTCAGAAGCACAGCCGGAGATGGAGCGCACGCTATTGACCACCGCGCTACGCCACACTCAGGGGCATAAACAAGAAGCAGCACGCCTGCTGGGATGGGGCCGTAATACGTTGACACGTAAGCTAAAAGAACTGGGAATGGAGTAGTAGAACAGTGTCGTGTAAAAAATAGTCTGCCAGCGCAAACTGCTGCTATTTTGTACTTTACTGTTCAAATGCGTTGAGTATGATCGTGCCCGGAAAGACAGGGGGAAATCATGCTTGAATCACTCATAAATATTATATCGAGCGGTGTCGCAGCCGGTCATACCCCGCAGACGGCAATAGCTGCTGTTTTGTGTGCGGCGATGGTTGGATTGTTTAGCTGATAATTCACCCTCTCCCGGCAAGGAGAGGGTGAATAGATTAAATCACGCGTGAAAACTGCTGCATCCGTGCTTTCTGGCGCAAATATGCGTCAAAGCACATGCATATGTTGCGAATCAGCAAGCGGCCTTTCGGCGTCACCTGAATCCCTTTCTCATCCACATCCACCAGCCCGTCTTTGGCCAGCGGCGCCAACAGTTTCATATCTTCAGTGAAGTAGTCATTGAAATCTAAGCCCCACTGAGTTTCTACAGCGGAGAAATCGAGACGGAAATTGCAGATCAGCGCTTTAATAACATCGCGACGAATACAGTCATCGCGAGTCAACGCAATGCCACGCCATAAGGCCGTTCCGGTTTCATCAATCTGCTGATAATACTGCTTCAGCTCTTTTTGGTTCTGCGCATAGCAGTCGCCAATCATACTGATCGCCGAAACACCCAGCCCCAGCAGATCGGAATCCCCTTGGGTGGTATAGCCCTGGAAGTTGCGATGCAAAATACCTTCACGTTGGGCTATCGCCAGTTCATCGTCCGGACGAGCAAAGTGGTCCATACCGATAAACTGATACCCCGCGGCGGTCAGCGAATCGATAGTCTCCTGCAGGATATCCAGCTTTTGCTCGGCAGAAGGCAAATCGGCATCTTTGATTTTGCGCTGTGCGGCGAAGAGCGTCGGCAAATGCGCATAGTTAAATACGCTCAGACGATCGGGATTTAGCTCAGCCACCCGCTGGAGCGTAAATGCAAAGCTCTCTGGCGTTTGCTTCGGCAGTCCGTAAATCAGATCGATATTGGTAGAAGTAAAGCCAATCTCTCGGGCATGGTTGAGCAGGGCGAAGATAAACTCTTCATCCTGCTCGCGGTTCACCAGGCGCTGCACCTCTTTGTTGAAGTCCTGCACGCCCATGCTCAAGCGGTTGAAACCTTCAGCGCGTAAATGATCCAGTACATCAAGCTCAATTTCACGTGGATCGACTTCAATGGAAATCTCAGCCTCGGCATTAAAATTGAAATGCGTACGCAGCAGGCTCATCAGGCGGCTAATTTGCGCCTTATTTAAATATGTCGGCGTACCGCCGCCCCAATGCAGTTGGTTAACCTGGCGACCCGCAAAAAGCGGCGCGCGATGGATAATCTCCTGCTCAAGGACGTCCAGATACTGATCGGCTTTATGCTGCTGGCGGGTGACAATTTTATTGCAGCCACAAAAATAGCAGAGCTTATGGCAAAACGGGATATGCACATATAGCGATAGAGGTCGCTGCGGATAACGGGCTACCGCTGCATCAAATTCAGCAGCGCCAAATTCCGGAGAAAACTCCAGCGCGGTGGGGTACGAAGTATAACGCGGCCCGGAATAGTTATATTTTTGGATCAGGGCCAGATCCCAGTCGATTAACTGCACAGACATGCTCACTCCTTCCGATGGTGCCGTCGGCGGGTACGCCGCTCCGGCCCAACCACACCTGGGGTAATGAGCCGGTTGCGCAGCCATTTCTGACGCCGCGACAACCGTCGTAGTTTAACGAATAACCACAGCAGATAACATATAACCAAAAGGGTTATAAGTAGGACCGGGAATCCGATGGGGTGCAAATGTTAGTTTCCGCCCTTCAGCAAACGCATCATATCTTCTTTGCGTTCTTCCTCTTCTTCATCTTCGTCATCATCGTAGGAGAGGCCGAGCTGTTGCATCAGTTCATCAATACGATCCAGTTTGGCATCAACCCAGGTCTGCTCTTCAGCATTCAAGGTTCCGCCCTCTTCCAGACGTTCCAGCAGCGCGTCCAGGCGCTCATCGTTCTCCAGCAAATCCAGCTCAGCCTGCGGTGAAAGCATAGGTTTCTCGCTCTTCGGTTTGTGCTGCTTAATCACTGGGGCATTCTCTGTCACACCCAGCGGGATCGGTTTTTTGCTGCCAATGCGCGGATCTTGCTGTTGGCCTTGTTTTTTACCCGCAGAGGCGGCATCACCACCGGTCGCACGACTTCCTGCCGCATGACCGCGATGTTTCTTCTGCTGCTTACGATCGCGAGCTTCCTGGTTCAATTCTTCACGCGTTTTGCGACTTTTTTTGCCACGAGGTACAGATGTCGGTTTTTTCATGGTGTTAATCTTCAGGCCGTTTTCTTCAGTATAGAATTGAGGCGGAATCTAGCAGAAAGCAAGCAAAGAAAAAAGGCGACAGATTACTCTGTCGCCTTTTTCCGCACTGACAACCCTTAATGGGTTTCTACTTTCCATGTTAGCTAACGACAACCCCTGTCTTTCCTTTAGCTACCAACAGTCCCTGTTACATCCATTTCCTTTTAAAACGTCTCCAGACGCCTGTCATCCTGACAATCCGTAGTCCTCGCCTCCTGGCGCTTCCTGACACCTCGTCCTGAGTATTAATCCTGTTAGCTTCCTTCGCCCTTGCCCGCTACTTTACTGGTTTAAGAAAAACCTACAACCAGCAACGGTATAAAAAATGCTAATTTCAGAATCTTCTCTTCATTTAATTGTATGATTTATAGAGCGTTAGTTATTTTTTAATCAGGCTTTTCTCACAAATGTCTTATATCAACAATGGCCAATGTCTCACAAAGCATGTGGCTTTTACTCACACCAGTGGGTTGCGGTAAAAACAGCCTTTTTCTATTGTTCAGGTATAATCCCCGTCATAGCCTGATTAACGGAGACGACCGTCTTGACCAACTGGAATTATCAACTGACGCATTTTGTCACTAGCGCACCAGATATCCGCCATCTTCCTTCTGATACCGGTATCGAAGTGGCATTCGCTGGCCGCTCTAACGCAGGGAAATCCAGCGCCCTGAATACGCTGACTAACCAGAAAAGCCTTGCTCGTACATCAAAGACGCCTGGTCGTACGCAGCTCATTAACCTGTTTGAAGTTGCTGAGGGAAAACGTCTGGTCGACCTGCCAGGCTATGGTTACGCTCAAGTTCCTGAAGAGATGAAAATCAAATGGCAGCGGGCGCTGGGTGAATACCTGGAAAAACGCCTGTGTCTTAAAGGACTGGTCATACTGATGGATATCCGGCATCCGCTTAAAGATCTCGATCAGCAGATGATCCTATGGGCCGTCGAAAGCGATATCCCGGTTCTTGTGCTGCTGACTAAAGCCGATAAGCTGGCCAGTGGCGCGCGCAAAGCCCAGCTCAACCAAGTCCGTGAAGCAGTAATCGCATTTAATGGTGATGTGCAAGTGGAAGCATTTTCTTCCCTGAAGAAGCAGGGCGTAGATAAACTGCGTCAGAAACTGGATAGCTGGTATAACGACATTCCTCCTCAGGAAGAGCCTGAAGACGGCGAGTAATTATCGTCAATTTTCCCGGGTATGGGCATACAGAGCCTTATCCGGGCAGCCTGCCTTGCCAATATCAATACGCAAAAAATTTTCTTTCACGCAATAAAAAACGCCCCGGTCATAAATGACCGGGGCGGCTAAAATATTCAGCCAAATCCGATTACGTGAAGTAAAAGGTCTGAAAGATAGAACATCTTACCTCTGTACCCTACGTCTTTAACTCTACTCTTGTTTCCGTTATGGATAAAGCATTTTTGTAGTTTATTTTCAGTCTTTACATAGCAAATTCAAATGATCATCACAAAACGGTATAAGTTATGTTACTCACTTACAAAAAATGGCCTTATGTACTGAACACTTAGTGCGCTTGATCCCAATTTTCCCCACTCCCCACTTCTACCAGCAGCGGAACTGCCAGCGTCGTGCTGCTTTCCATCAGTTCGTGGATCTTTTTCGCGACCGTATCTAAATCGTCTTTATGAACTTCGAAGACTAATTCATCGTGTACCTGCATGATCATACGCACTCGCGGTTTTTCACTTAACAACCAATCATCTACAGCGATCATTGCACGTTTAATGATATCCGCAGCAGTTCCCTGCATCGGCGCGTTGATTGCCGCACGCTCAGCGCCAGCGCGACGTGCTCCGTTGCTGGATTTAATGTCCGGCAAATAGAGTCGGCGGCCATCGAGCGTTTCAACATACCCCTGCTCTTTTGCCTGCGCACGGGTACGCTCCATATAATCCAGCACACCTGGATAGCGCTCAAAGTAGAGGTCCATATATTTCTGCGCTTCTTTACGCGGAATATTGAGCTGTCGCGCAAGGCCAAATGCGCTCATCCCGTAAATCAGGCCAAAGTTGATGGCCTTTGCGCTGCGTCGTTGTTCGCTGCTCACGCTTTCAAGCGGTAAACCAAAAACCTCTGCCGCAGTAGCACGGTGGATATCTTTCCCCTCCGCAAACGCGGTTAGCAAACCCTTATCGCGCGACAGGTGCGCCATAATGCGCAATTCAATTTGCGAGTAGTCGGCGGAGACAATGAGGTAATCTTCCGGAGCAATAAACGCCTGACGAATACGGCGTCCTTCTTCGTTACGTACCGGAATGTTCTGCAGGTTCGGATCGGTAGATGACAGGCGTCCCGTTGCAGTGACCGCCTGGTGATAAGATGTATGCACGCGACCCGTTTTCGCGCTGATCATCAGCGGCAGCTTATCGGTATAAGTGGATTTGAGTTTTGCCAGGCCACGATATTCAAGGATAACTTTTGGCAGCGGATAATCCAGAGCCAGCTCTTCCAACACCTCTTCCGACGTAGACGGAGCGCCGCCCGGCGTCTTCTTCAGTGGTTTAATCCCTTGTTTTTCAAACAGGATGGTTTGCAGCTGCTTAGGCGATGAGAGGTTAAACTCTTCACCTGCAATATCATATGCCTTCTTCTCCAGCTCAATCAGGCGCTTGGCGATTTCCTGAGAATGCGCATGCAGCACGGCTGGGTCAATCTTCACGCCGTTGCGCTCAACGCGGGATAACACTGGCACTAACGGCATTTCTATATTTTTAAAGATGTTCAGCGGGCCTTCATTCTGCTGAAGCTTTGGCCACATCTTCAAATGCAGTTGCAGAGTCACGTCAGCATCTTCCGCCGCGTAACGACCTGCTTCTTCCAGTGCGATTTGATTAAAGGTGAGCTGATTTTTACCCTTGCCGGCAATCTCTTCAAAGGTAATAGTTTTGTGCTTCAACCAGCGATCGGAAAGGCTATCCATATCATGGCGGCCCGCTACGCTGTCAAGAATGTAGGACTCCAGCATGGTATCAAAGGCAATACCGCGCAGCTCAATACCGTAGTTAGCCAGAATACCGCGATCATACTTAAGGTTCTGTCCAACTTTCAGAGCCTTATTATCTTCCAGTAAGGGCTTCAGCAGTTCCAGCACGCGGTCGCGCGGGATCTGATCCGGCGCATCCAGATAGTCATGAGCAACTGGTACATAAGCTGCGATGCCTGGCTCAACGGCGAATGACAGGCCGACCATATTGGCGGATACATTATCAAGACTGTCAGTTTCGGTATCAAAAGCAAAAAGCGGCGCTTTCTTCAATTTTTCGATCCACGCCGTCAGCGTTTCTTCATCAAGAATCGTGACATAGTTTTCAGAGGAGAGCGTTGCCGCTGTCTCTTCTTCAGCATCTGTAGCATCTGCCGCTACTTCGACTGGTTTCGCGGTAGGTTTAGCGCCTTTCGCCTGCATCCATTTACCGGACTCAACATCGGTTATCCAGCGTTTGAATTCATACTTTTTAAACAGCGTCAGCAGTTCATCCGCTGCGGGTTGCTCAACGAGCAGTTCTTCACAGCTCAAATCCAGTTCAACATCCGTTTTAATCGTTGCCAGCTGATAAGAGAGATACGCGACCTCTTTATTCTGCTCTAGCTTCGCCGCCATCGTTTTAGATCCGCGGAAGCTCAGGCCGGCGATTTTCTCAGACTCCGCATACAGCGTATCAAGCCCACCCAGCCCCTGTAGTAACGCTTGCGCGGTCTTTTCGCCGACCCCAGGGACGCCAGGAATGTTGTCCGACGAGTCACCCATGAGAGCAAGGAAATCAATGATCAGTTCAGGTGGAACGCCGTATTTTGTGACGACTTCATCCGGACCAAGAATAGTGTTAGTCATCGTGTTAATCAGGGTAATACCCGGCGTAACTAACTGAGCCATATCTTTATCACCCGTGCTAATCAGCACTGGACGACCTGCCTTTTCAGCTTCACGCGCCAGTGTACCGATCACATCATCAGCTTCAACGCCCGGAACAGCCATCAGAGGTAAGCCCATCGCCTTAACCATGGTATGCAGCGGCTCGATCTGCGCACGCAGATCGTCCGGCATCGGTGGACGATGAGATTTATAGTGCTCAAACAATTCATCACGGAAAGTCTTCCCTTTAGCATCAAAAACCACGACCGCATGAGTCGGTTGATACTGTAGGATCAAGCTTCGCAGCATATTCAGTACGCCGTACATTGCGCCAGTCGGTTCACCAGCGCTGTTAGTCAGCGGGGGAAAAGCGTGATATGCCCGGTAAAGGTAAGAGGAGCCGTCAACGAGGATGAGAGGGTTTTCTGGGATCTGAACCATAATTTCCGTGCCTGTTTATCAGATTATGGGTAAAGGATGCCACAGACGGGCATTAAATCCTGAATTTTTCCCCTATTTCCTCGAAAAGATTCATTGATCTCCACGATCATTGCACAACTTCATCTGTGGATAACTTTGTGTATAGTTTTAAAATGATAGCTAGGCAACTCTTAATAAAATAGCCCTTCAAATAATTAATTCATATTTATCATTTAGTTAACGTTATATTTTTTATCGTAATGTCGTTTTGATGACTCAATGCTCCATGTGGATATAAGATCCGGAAATTTTTCTGCTCTGGTAAGACCCGTTATTTGCTGTATTTTCTGATAAAATCAGTCCCTTGCGCTGTTTAAATGCGTTTTTTGTCAGCCTAACTTTCTGAATAAACTAACTATGTCGAGATTACTCGCTGCGATAACCCTTCCGCTGAGTATCGCCCTTACTATCTTAGTCACTATAATCTGCTCGGTGCCGATAATCATCGCCGGACTGATTAAACTTCTTGTGCCGATTCCTGCGGTCTGGCGCTCGATATCTGTTTTCTGCAACTTCATGATGTATTGCTGGTGTGAAGGGTTGGCACTACTGCTACATCTTAATCCGTGGTTAAAATGGGATGTTCAAGGTATTGAAGGCCTGAACAAGAGAAACTGGTATTTACTTATCAGCAACCATCACAGTTGGGCTGATATCGTGGTGCTCTGTGTGCTGTTTCGCAAACATATCCCAATGAATAAATACTTTCTCAAACAGCAACTAGCCTGGGTACCGTTTATTGGTCTTGCTTGCTGGGCCCTGGACATGCCGTTTATGCGTCGTTACTCACGTGGTTATTTAATTCGTCATCCAGAACGTCGCGGTAAAGATGTTGAAACCACCCGTCGTTCCTGCGAGAAATTCCGCGTCCACCCAACGACTATCGTTAACTTTGTCGAAGGTTCACGTTTTACTGAAGAAAAGCAGCGTCAGACTCGCTCACCCTACAATAACTTATTACCCCCAAAAGCTGCGGGTATTGCTATGGCATTGGGCGTGCTGGGATCGCAGTTTGATAAGCTGCTCAACGTGACGTTATGTTACCCAGAGAATAACCACAGGCCATTTTACGACATGCTAAGTGGTCGATTGACGCGGATTGTGGTGCGAATAAATCTGGAGCCTGTAGCTGAAGATCTACATGGCGACTATGTGAATGATAAAAACTTTAAGCGCCACTTCCAGCGTTGGTTAAATATGCTGTGGGAAGAAAAGGATCGTCAACTGACGGAAATAATGCGGCAGAAAAAATGATTTTAGTCGCTGAAAAGAACAACGCCGGTCAATGACCGGCGTTTGTTTTTTATTTCTTCTCAACTAACTGCTTAACAGTATCGGCATACTGAGCAACAAATGCGTCCATGTTGCTGGTATCCATCCCTTGCGGGTTAATCTGATATTTTCCGTTAACGTACATCGCGGGTACGCCCTGCAGTTGGAAATCAGCAGCAGCTTTTTCTTGCTGAGCAACCAGAGATTTCACCACGAAGCTGTTCCACGCCGCATCGTACTCTTCGCCTTTCACACCGGAATCAACAAAGATTTTACGGATATCGGCCACGGTCTGGACGGACTGGGTTTTCTGTACCGCTTCAAACATTGGAACAGTAATCTTGTCTTCCACGCCCAGCGCCATCGCCACAGCCCACGCCTGAGTCAGAGATTTGCCCATCTCCCCCCCCATAAACACAACGTGGTATTTGGTCATCTTGACGCCTTCAGGCAGCTTTTTCTTCACGTTATCTGACACATGAAGCACATCTTCGAACTGGTAGCAATGCGGGCAGTAGAACGAGAAGAACTCGAGCACCTGAGGCCCGCCAGCAACTGGCTTATCGAGGGTGATGTACTGCTTACCGTCGGTGATCTGGGCAGCGGATGCACTAAAAGCCAGAATCATACCAGCCAGCGCCAGCCAAATTTTGTTCATGATTAATTCTCTCCTGGATATTTCACATTAATACATTGGCGTTAACTGAAGAGGGGGTTCCTGCAGAACCTTCACCTGCTCAAGAAAAGTTGTTGTCTGCCCGCGCCAGTAATCTTCCCCGGTTAACCATGGGAAATTTATAGGGAAAGCAGGATCATTCCAGCGTCTGAGCAACCACGCCAGATAATAAACTAACCGCATCGCACGTAAAGGTTCGATGAGAGCGATTTCATCCGTATTAAAAGAGCTGAACTCTTCATAGGCTTCAATGATCATCTCAAGCTGCATCCGCTGCTCGGCTTTATCTCCATTTAACAGCATCCAGAGATCCTGGATAGCAGGACCATTACGCGCATCATCTAAATCAACAAACAGAGGGCCATCACGCCAGAGGATATTTCCGGCATGGCAGTCACCGTGCAAACGTAAGATATTAGCGTTCCCGTGCCATTGTGCCATTACAGCATCAATCAGTTTATCGGTAGAGCTGAGAAAGGCCTCTTTCAAACCAGCAGGAATCAATGGGGAGAGCTCGAAGACCTGGCGTGGCTCAAGGAGATATTCATTAGTACCAATCTCCGGGCGAGCGACAAAACGCTGCTTGCGACCTGTCTGATGCATACGGCCAAGATAGCGCCCAACCCATTCCATCTGATCGAGGTTATCCGCCTCAAACTGACGTCCACCTAGGCTTGGGAAAACGGCAAAGAAGAATCCCTGATGCTGGTGAAGCGTACTTTCATGGAAAGATAATGGCGCCGCAACGGGAACATCATCCTGCACGAGTTGAAGGGTAAACTGATGTTCTTCGAGGATTTGTTCTGCAGACCAGCGTTCAGGACGATAGAACTTCACCACATAGCGGTGGCGATCTTCGTCCTGAAACTGGTAAACGCGGTTCTCATAGCTGTTAAGCGGGGTGAGCCCAGAGTCCACCCGCATACCCAGATCAAACAAACCATCAATGATGGTATCCGGGTGAAGCGTCTGAAAATTGAAAGCCTTATCGTGCATCCTGACATCCGATAATCGTGCGAATGATTCAGGATATCATCTCATTGCCTGTTCCGTGGCAGCGCTTACAACCTTTTACTCTTTAATGACTCCGCGAGCGCGAAGCAATGCGGTTTTGAAGTCTTCTTCATAATCTTTCTGAATACCGGGAATAACGGCCTCTTTTGTCGAGTCGCGCATTTTCAGATGATAAATCAGAATATCGTCGGAAAGATCGCTTAATTCCCCCGTATAACCGGCCTCTTTGGCCAGTTTTTGCAAGAATTGAATCAAATTTAGTTCAGGTTCTTTCTGCCAGGCAGGCTGGAGGAGTTCAATGACTTCATTCAGACGTTTACATTTCATAGTAATGCTCCTTACTCTAGATAAAGACACGTTAGCAGGGACAATCCCACAATGAAAGAGGCGATATTGATATGCAACGCGAGGTAATAACCGGTGTCGTGTTGGCTGGAGGAAAGGCGACGCGCATGGGGGGAGTGGATAAAGGATTGCAGATGTTAAAGGGTAAGCCATTGTGGTGCTACGTCGCCGATACGCTGGAACCACAGGTGGATAAAATGGTTATTAGCGCCAATCGGAACCTTGATAGCTGGCAAACCAGCGGTTATCCGATTATTACCGATAGTATGAATGATTTTCCAGGCCCTCTGGCCGGGATGCTATCTGTCATGCAGCATGTTGAAAGCGAGTGGTTCCTGTTTTGTCCATGTGATACTCCTTTTATCCCCGCTTTTCTGGTCGAGCGCTTAATACAGAATAAGAAATTATCTCCAGTAGTTTGGGTACATGATGGTGAACGCGACCATCCGGCTATCGTTTTGGTAAATCATAAGGTCACAGCAGAACTTGAAACCTATTTGGCCGCAGGCGAACGGCGAGTCATGGTATTTATGCGCAAAGTTGGTGGGCATAATGTTGATTTTAGCGATGTGAAATCAGCATTCATGAACGTAAATACCCTCGATGACTTACAGAATATGCAGGTGTCATCATGATTCCCCTTCTGGCTATCGCGGCCTGGAGCGGTACGGGTAAAACAACATTACTGAAGGAACTGATCCCGGAATTATGTGCGAAAGGCTTACGACCTGGGCTTATCAAACATACTCATCATGACATGGACGTGGATAAACCTGGTAAAGATAGCTACGAGCTACGCAAAGCCGGAGCTGCACAGACTATTGTCGCCAGTTCACAGCGCTGGGCCTTAATCACAGAAACACCAAATAAAAACGAACTGGATCTTAGCTGGCTAGTAAGCAGAATGGACCCTTCAACGTTGGATTTAGTGTTAGTCGAAGGTTTTAAGCATGAGCCAGTACCAAAGATCCTACTTTACAGGCACAACAGTGGGCACCATATAGATGAACTGGTATTTGATGAACACGTTATTGCCGTGGCTAGCGATATTCCTGTCGAGACTTCACTTCCGCAGTTAGACTTAAATAACATCCCGCAAATCGTGGATTTTATTTTACAGTGGTTACACAAGTCCTAATCAGATCTCAATAGAAAAGAAAATTTTTTGCTGTATGAGAAATGCATGCTCGGATAAAGCTTCATCGCGCTTTGTCTGATTTTTTATGATGTACAAAAACGCAAAAAGCCCATCCGTCAGGATGGGCTCTTCACTTAATTAATGCCTGGCAGTTCCCTACTCTCACATGGGGAGACCCCACACTACCATCGGCGCTACGGCGTTTCACTTCTGAGTTCGGCATGGGGTCAGGTGGGACCACCGCGCTGTTGCCGCCAGGCAAATTCTGTTATCTGTATCACGCTGAAAATCTTCTCTCAATTCCGCCAAAACATCTTCGGCGTTGTAAGGTTAAGCCTCACGGTTCATTAGTACCGGTTAGCTCAACGTATCGCTACGCTTACACACCCGGCCTATCAACGTCATCGTCTTTAACGTTCCTTCAGGACTCTCAGGGAGTCAGGGAGAACTCATCTCGGGGCAAGTTTCGTGCTTAGATGCTTTCAGCACTTATCTCTTCCGCATTTAGCTACCGGGCAATGCCATTGGCATGACAACCCGAACACCAGTGATGCGTCCACTCCGGTCCTCTCGTACTAGGAGCAGCCCCCCTCAATTCTCCAGCGCCCACGGCAGATAGGGACCGAACTGTCTCACGACGTTCTAAACCCAGCTCGCGTACCACTTTAAATGGCGAACAGCCATACCCTTGGGACCTACTTCAGCCCCAGGATGTGATGAGCCGACATCGAGGTGCCAAACACCGCCGTCGATATGAACTCTTGGGCGGTATCAGCCTGTTATCCCCGGAGTACCTTTTATCCGTTGAGCGATGGCCCTTCCATTCAGAACCACCGGATCACTATGACCTGCTTTCGCACCTGCTCGCGCCGTCACGCTCGCAGTCAAGCTAGCTTATGCCATTGCACTAACCTCCTGATGTCCGACCAGGATTAGCTAACCTTCGTGCTCCTCCGTTACTCTTTAGGAGGAGACCGCCCCAGTCAAACTACCCACCAGACACTGTCCGCAACCCGGATCACGGGTCCACGTTAGAACACCAGCCATTAAAGGGTGGTATTTCAAGGTTGGCTCCATGCAGACTGGCGTCCACACTTCAAAGCCTCCCACCTATCCTACACATCAAGGACCAGTGTTCAGTGTCAAGCTATAGTAAAGGTTCACGGGGTCTTTCCGTCTTGCCGCGGGTACACTGCATCTTCACAGCGAGTTCAATTTCACTGAGTCTCGGGTGGAGACAGCCTGGCCATCATTACGCCATTCGTGCAGGTCGGAACTTACCCGACAAGGAATTTCGCTACCTTAGGACCGTTATAGTTACGGCCGCCGTTTACCGGGGCTTCGATCAAGAGCTTCTCCTTACGGATAACCCCATCAATTAACCTTCCGGCACCGGGCAGGCGTCACACCGTATACGTCCACTTTCGTGTTTGCACAGTGCTGTGTTTTTAATAAACAGTTGCAGCCAGCTGGTATCTTCGACTGAGTTCAGCTCCGTGAGCAAGTCACTTCACCTACCATCAGCGTGCCTTCTCCCGAAGTTACGGCACCATTTTGCCTAGTTCCTTCACCCGAGTTCTCTCAAGCGCCTTGGTATTCTCTACCTGACCACCTGTGTCGGTTTGGGGTACGATTTGATGTTACCTGATGCTTAGAGGCTTTTCCTGGAAGCAGGGCATTTGTTACTTCAGCACCGTAGTGCCTCGTCATCACACCTCAGCGTTGAATGACGTTCCGGATTTACCTGGAACATCCGCCTACATGCTTAAACCGGGACAACCGTCGCCCGGCTAACATAGCCTTCTCCGTCCCCCCTTCGCAGTAACACCGAGTACAGGAATATTAACCTGTTTCCCATCGACTACGCCTTTCGGCCTCGCCTTAGGGGTCGACTCACCCTGCCCCGATTAACGTTGGACAGGAACCCTTGGTCTTCCGGCGAGCGGGCTTTTCACCCGCTTTATCGTTACTTATGTCAGCATTCGCACTTCTGATACCTCCAGCAGCCCTCACAGGCCACCTTCAACGGCTTACAGAACGCTCCCCTACCCAACAACGCATAAGCGTCGCTGCCGCAGCTTCGGTGCATGGTTTAGCCCCGTTACATCTTCCGCGCAGGCCGACTCGACCAGTGAGCTATTACGCTTTCTTTAAATGATGGCTGCTTCTAAGCCAACATCCTGGCTGTCTGTGCCTTCCCACATCGTTTCCCACTTAACCATGACTTTGGGACCTTAGCTGGCGGTCTGGGTTGTTTCCCTCTTCACGACGGACGTTAGCACCCGCCGTGTGTCTCCCGTGATAACATTCTTCGGTATTCGTAGTTTGCATCGGGTTGGTAAGTCGGGATGACCCCCTAGCCGAAACAGTGCTCTACCCCCGAAGATGAGTTCACGAGGCGCTACCTAAATAGCTTTCGGGGAGAACCAGCTATCTCCCGGTTTGATTGGCCTTTCACCCCCAGCCACAAGTCATCCGCTAATTTTTCAACATTAGTCGGTTCGGTCCTCCAGTTAGTGTTACCCAACCTTCAACCTGCCCATGGCTAGATCACCGGGTTTCGGGTCTATACCCTGCAACTTAACGCCCAGTTAAGACTCGGTTTCCCTGCGGCTCCCCTATACGGTTAACCTTGCTACAGAATATAAGTCGCTGACCCATTATACAAAAGGTACGCAGTCACCCCATTAAAGAGGCTCCTACTGCTTGTACGTACACGGTTTCAGGTTCTGTTTCACTCCCCTCGCCGGGGTTCTTTTCGCCTTTCCCTCACGGTACTGGTTCACTATCGGTCAGTCAGGAGTATTTAGCCTTGGAGGATGGTCCCCCCATATTCAGACAGGATACCACGTGTCCCGCCCTACTCTTCGAGTTCACAGCCTGTGTGTTTTTGTGTACGGGAGTATCACCCTGTACCCTGCGACTTTCCAGACGCTTCCACTAACACACAAACTGATTCAGACTCTGGGCTCCTCCCCGTTCGCTCGCCGCTACTGGGGGAATCTCGGTTGATTTCTTTTCCTCGGGGTACTTAGATGTTTCAGTTCCCCCGGTTCGCTTCGTTAAGCTATGTATTCACTTAACGATAGTGTGTCGGAACACACTGGGTTTCCCCATTCGGAAATCGTCGGTTATAACGGTTCATATCACCTTACCGACGCTTATCGCAGATTAGCACGTCCTTCATCGCCTCTGACTGCCAGGGCATCCACCGTGTACGCTTAGTCGCTTAACCTCACAACCCGAAGATGTTTCGTAAAACACTTCGTGCTGCAAAAATTTGAGAGACTCGAACACACTGTCATTCTGTTCTTATTACGGAGAACAGACGCAGCATGTCGTTTCAATTTTCAGCTTGATCCAGATTTTTAAAGAGCAAATATCTCAAACGTAACTCACTGAGTTAGTTTTGAGATATCGGTGGGTTGTGTCTTTCACTCACAGCCAGCAAGTGGCGTCCCCTAGGGGATTCGAACCCCTGTTGCCGCCGTGAAAGGGCGGAGTCCTAACCGCTAGACGAAGGGGACACGAGGTGTCGCGACTTCGCAGCCGTCTTGCTTCTTTACATTCATCAGACAATCTGTGTGGACACTACAAAGGCAGGTTCTTTAAGGTAAGGAGGTGATCCAACCGCAGGTTCCCCTACGGTTACCTTGTTACGACTTCACCCCAGTCATGAATCACAAAGTGGTAAGCGCCCTCCCGAAGGTTAAGCTACCTACTTCTTTTGCAACCCACTCCCATGGTGTGACGGGCGGTGTGTACAAGGCCCGGGAACGTATTCACCGTGGCATTCTGATCCACGATTACTAGCGATTCCGACTTCACGGAGTCGAGTTGCAGACTCCGATCCGGACTACGACATACTTTATGAGGTCCGCTTGCTCTCGCGAGGTCGCTTCTCTTTGTATATGCCATTGTAGCACGTGTGTAGCCCTACTCGTAAGGGCCATGATGACTTGACGTCATCCCCACCTTCCTCCAGTTTATCACTGGCAGTCTCCTTTGAGTTCCCGGCCGGACCGCTGGCAACAAAGGATAAGGGTTGCGCTCGTTGCGGGACTTAACCCAACATTTCACAACACGAGCTGACGACAGCCATGCAGCACCTGTCTCAGAGTTCCCGAAGGCACCAAAGCATCTCTGCTAAGTTCTCTGGATGTCAAGAGTAGGTAAGGTTCTTCGCGTTGCATCGAATTAAACCACATGCTCCACCGCTTGTGCGGGCCCCCGTCAATTCATTTGAGTTTTAACCTTGCGGCCGTACTCCCCAGGCGGTCGACTTAACGCGTTAGCTCCGGAAGCCACTCCTCAAGGGAACAACCTCCAAGTCGACATCGTTTACAGCGTGGACTACCAGGGTATCTAATCCTGTTTGCTCCCCACGCTTTCGCACCTGAGCGTCAGTCTTTGTCCAGGGGGCCGCCTTCGCCACCGGTATTCCTCCAGATCTCTACGCATTTCACCGCTACACCTGGAATTCTACCCCCCTCTACAAGACTCTAGCCTGCCAGTTTCGAATGCAGTTCCCAGGTTGAGCCCGGGGATTTCACATCCGACTTGACAGACCGCCTGCGTGCGCTTTACGCCCAGTAATTCCGATTAACGCTTGCACCCTCCGTATTACCGCGGCTGCTGGCACGGAGTTAGCCGGTGCTTCTTCTGCGAGTAACGTCAATGAATGCGGTTATTAACCACATCCCCTTCCTCCTCGCTGAAAGTACTTTACAACCCGAAGGCCTTCTTCATACACGCGGCATGGCTGCATCAGGCTTGCGCCCATTGTGCAATATTCCCCACTGCTGCCTCCCGTAGGAGTCTGGACCGTGTCTCAGTTCCAGTGTGGCTGGTCATCCTCTCAGACCAGCTAGGGATCGTCGCCTTGGTGAGCCGTTACCTCACCAACAAGCTAATCCCATCTGGGCACATCTGATGGCAAGAGGCCCGAAGGTCCCCCTCTTTGGTCTTGCGACGTTATGCGGTATTAGCTACCGTTTCCAGTAGTTATCCCCCTCCATCAGGCAGTTTCCCAGACATTACTCACCCGTCCGCCACTCGTCACCCGAGAGCAAGCTCTCTGTGCTACCGTTCGACTTGCATGTGTTAGGCCTGCCGCCAGCGTTCAATCTGAGCCATGATCAAACTCTTCAATTTAAGTTTGATGCTCGTGAATTAAACTTCGTAATGAATTACGTATGTTCACTCAGAGACTTGGTATTCATTTTTCGTCTTGCGACGTTAAGAATCCATGTCACTTTGAGTGCCCACACAGATTGTCTGATAAATTGTTAAAGAGCAGTGCAACGCGGCTTTCGCTCACCGTTGCGAGGTCCCGTATAATACGTTTTCCTCATTCAGAGTCAAGCGTTTAATTTCGCTTTTCTCTGCCGGCGTTCATCGCTGAACCCCGCTAACCCGGCGGCCTGTAAGCCGTTGTTCCGTGTCAGTGGTGGCGCATTATAGGGAGTTATTCCGATGTGACAAGAGGAAACTTCAAAAAACTTTTCAACCGTCTCTTTTTTCACCACAGCAACGTGTAATGTGGCAAAAAATCGGCGTTTTGCCGTTTTAACAAACGAAGTAAGTCGCCTGATGGCATACTGATAGAGTAAAAAAGAGAAAGGAACGGCATTTATGTCTTTAAGCACACAGCAGCTGGCGGCACAAAAGAATATCTCCTGGGTATTAGCGGAGAAACTGGCGCAAAAAATTCTGACCGGCGAATATCAGCCAGAAAGCATTCTTCCTGGAGAGATAGAGCTGGGTGAGCAATTCGGCGTAAGCCGCACGGCGGTTCGTGAGGCAGTCAAAACGTTGACAGCAAAAGGGATGCTTTTACCTCGCCCACGCATCGGTACCCGCGTTATGCCACGCAGTAGCTGGAACTTTCTCGACAAAGAGCTGCTAGCTTGGTGGTTAACGGAAGATAACTTTGAAGAGGTTGTTAGCCATTTCCTCGTAATGCGCAGCAGTCTTGAACCGCAAGCCTGTTTTCTGGCGGCGAATTCAGGTAGCCCAGAACAAAGAGCACAACTCAATGCTCTAATGGCGGAGATGATTGAGTTGAAGAGAAACTTTCAGCGCGAGCGCTGGATTGAAGTCGATATGGCCTGGCATGAACATATATATGAGATGAGTGGAAATCCCTTTCTGATCTCTTTCGCTTCTCTATTCCATTCTGTCTACCACACCTATTTCACTTCGATAACCCAGAATGAAGTGATGAAGCTGGATCTCCATCAGGCAATAGTTGATGCCATCCTCGATAACGACGGTTCACGGGCGCTGAACGCCTGTCAGGCTTTGTTGAGTGCTCCAAATCATTCAAAGGGTACCGAATGAGCGAGAAGAAAGGGCGTAGTATGGCTGGGCTGCCGTGGATTGCTGCGATGGCCTTTTTTATGCAGGCGCTGGATGCCACCATTCTGAATACCGCCCTTCCTGCTATCGCACAGAGTCTCAACCGTTCACCGCTGGCCATGCAATCAGCTATCATCAGCTATACGCTTACCGTGGCCATGTTAATTCCAGTCAGCGGTTGGCTGGCTGACCGTTTTGGCACACGGAAAGTGTTTATCATCGCCGTTAGTCTGTTCACCCTGGGTTCTCTCGCCTGCGCTCTCTCAGGTTCTCTAACAGAGCTGGTTACCTTCCGCGTTATTCAAGGTATAGGTGGGGCGATGATGATGCCGGTGGCGAGGCTGGCATTACTACGCGCCTATCCGCGCAGTGAATTACTACCAGTGTTAAATTTCGTCACGATGCCTGGGCTGGTCGGCCCCATTCTCGGACCCGTACTCGGCGGTGTACTGGTCACCTGGGCCAGCTGGCACTGGATTTTTCGGGTATACGGATTTAATGGTTGATGGGGCACCTTCACCCCATCAATCTGATACCACCCTCAGATGGTTGATAGATCGACTCCGTAGTTGAGTTCCTCTGCGAAGTCCGGCAGTCCGTAACCGATGGTTTTCTTGTAGAAAGGAGAGACCTTCGCAGTCGGTGCCTTCTTCTTGTGCTTCGTGGTGTAGAGCATTCGTGCCCGCATCACCTCGAAGGAGTAACCGCGCCCTTCACGGTTCTTGTCCTTGGCCAGTCGGTTGATGGACTCCGTGTAAGCGTTGGTGACGGGCATGTCCGTCTCGAAGTAGGTCATGGTCTCTTCGCGCCAGTTTCCCACTGCCCTGACCAGATCGCTCCAGACTTCCTTTTGGCCCTTCGGGATGGTGGCTATCCACTCGTCCAGGGCGGCTTCTGCCTGGAGCCGTGTGGTGGCGTCCCAGATGCCGTAGAAGCGCTCCTTGTGCTCGTAGGCGGCCAGCAGTTGCGGGAACGCGCCTGTCCAGGTCTCCATGATGAGGCGCTCCCGGTCTGAGACTTCGTGAGCGCGTTTCAGCAGGATTTTCCGGTCTCCCTTGAGAGTCCGGCTCTGGGACGGTTTCAGCTCCTTTCTGAGGCCCTTGCGCACTCTCTCTAGGGCATCGTTGGCCATGCGCACCACATGGAACTTATCGACCACGATACGGGCCTGGGGCAGCACAGCCTTGACCGCTGCCCGGTAGGGGTTCCACATGTCCATGCTGACGATCTCGACCTTCTGCCGGTCTTTCAGCTTCATCAGGTAGTTGGTCACCACGTCCTGGCGGCGGGTGGCCAGCAGGTCGAGCAGGGTTCGCTCCTCAATGTTGGTCAGAATGCAGCGGTAGCGCTTGTTCAGGTATAGCTCGTCAATGCCCAGGATGCGGGGCGTCTCGAAGCGGTGCCAGCGCCCCAGGAACTCGGCGCGGGCGTTGAAGATGTCGCGCACCGTCTTCTCGTCCAGGCCGGTCTGTGCCGCCACAAAGGTGTAGGGGTGGTTGAAGGATTCCTTCTCCACGTACTCATGCAGCCGCAGTGTCATACGGAATCCGTCCACCATCTCCGGTAGCTGGGGCCTGAATGTTGTCTTGCAGGCCCGGCAGGTGTATCGGCGGCGGACCACCCAGAGAGTGACCCGCTTGCCGTGGATGGGCAGATCACGATAGGGAACGTCACGCTTGCCGAACCGTACGAACTCACCCTGCACGCCGCATTCCTCGCAGGCGATGGGATCGGGCACGTCCACCTGGAAGTGCATTTCGTCGTCGGTTGATTTGCAGCCCAGTACTTGGTATTGCGGCAGGTGAAGGATGTTGTCGGGAAGTTCGGTCATGGTGTTGTATAGGCGTAGGTGTCAGTCAGATCCATCCGACTCGGCATTGGTGTTTGCTTTTTTACCCAACAAGCTGCTGGAAACGAAAAGTAAGGCACCGAGGACAATTGCAATATCAGCCAGGTTGAAGGCCGGCCAATGCCAGTCTCGCCAATAGAAATCAAAGGAATCCACAACATAGCCGCGAAAGACCCGGTCAATCAGGTTGCCCATGGCGCCACCGAGGATAAGACTGTAAGCGATGGCTTCTCCTTTATGACGATTTTCAAGGATCAGCTTGATCAGAAAAATCGAGACCACTACCGCGATTCCGATAAAAAAGTAGCGCTGCCAGCCTCCACCATTCGCAAAAAGACTGAATGCGGCACCGGTGTTCCATAGGTGCACCCAGTTAAAGAACGGGGTCACCGAAACATACTCGCCATAGGCCATTGATTGCTGCACCAGCCACTTTACAGCCTGATCAGACGCTGCCAGCAGGCCCGATATGGACAATAGGGCATACGGCGAGAGCTTTTTGCCAATAATGAGCATTATTTAACCCTTCAACGCCAAAATGCGTCTGGCACCGTTAAGTACAATGCCCCCCGCGATGGTGCCGATAATCAGATCCGGATAATTGGAACCGGTCCACGCGACCAGGGCGCCGGCGGTGATGACCCCCAGGTTGATCACCACGTCGTTGGCCGAGAATATCCAGCTTGCCTTCATGTGCGCCCCGCCTTCCCGATGTTTGGATATGAGCAGCAGACAACTGGTATTGGCAATCAATGCGACGAATGCGATAGCCATCATCACCAGCGATTCAGGCTCACTACCGAATACAAAGCGTCTCACCACCTCTACGAGCACGCCCACAGCCAAGATCAGTTGCAGTACACCAGCAAGATGCGCGGCACGTACCTGCATTTTCACGCTATGTCCAACCGCATAAAGGGCAAGCCCGTACACCGCCGCATCGGCAAAATTGTCCAGGGATTCTCCAATCAGGCCGGTGGACCGGGCGATCAGACCGGCAGTCATTTCCACCACGAACAGAAGTGCATTGATGCCGAGCAACCAGCGCAGGGTCCCGGATTCTTGCTTAGCAGAAGCTGCCGAAAACTCGGCGGCCTTGATGGTCTCCGGATTTGCAGCGACGGTTTCCTGAAGCGAGGCGCCTAGCCCCAAGGTCTTCAGTTTCGAGGTGACGGGCTCGACCTCGCCGTCATGCACGACCTTCAGCCGGCGGTTCGACAAGTCGAAGGACAGCGCCCGAATCTCCTCAAAGCCGTTCAGGGCTAGGCGAATCATTCGTTCTTCTGATGGACAGTCCATCTTCGGCACGGCATAAACACTGACCCATCTCCCTGGCGCCTCGGAGGAGGCCTGTATATCGGTATCCGCTGCGGACGTTGCATCACCGCCACAGGCGCCACCACAGGATTTGCTCATGATACGACTCCACTTGAACAATGTTGTGGTACCATTTTAAACTATAAAGCTACTATAAGGTCAATAGAGTAAAGAATCCGTTGGGGAGGAGGCTGATGCGCATTGGTCAGTTGGCGCAGTTGGTAGGGGTCGAAACACAGACGATCCGCTTCTATGAACAGCAGGGCTTGTTGCCGCCGCCTGATCGGCAGGACAACGGTTACCGTGTCTATACCGAGAAGCATGGTGAGGGGCTGGCCTTCATCCGTCGCTGCAGAATCCTGGGCCTGTCACTGGCTGAGATTCACGAACTACAGAGCTATCAGGACGACCCTCATCAGCCTTGTACCGCCGTCAACGCCTTGCTCGATGATCACATCTCTCATGTGCGGTCGCAGATAACCGCTCTGCAAGCGCTTGAGAAACAACTCGTTTCACTGAGAGCGAGTTGCAACGATGACCGGGAAGTTGAGGCGTGTGGGGTTCTTGCTGGAATTAGCGAAGGAAACATGCACCAGCAGTAGGTGAAGCATCAACCAGATAATCCGATGAGATGCCGGTCTGTCTCACTCTCATGCAAAGGTAAGATCAACCATTTAATCCGCTTACCCGATTTTTCTAATTAATATTCCCATCGGCATTATCGGGATTGTGTACGCCCGTAAATATATGCCGGACTTCACTACGCCCCGGCGCCGTTTTGACGCGCTCGGCTTTCTGCTGTTCGGATTAAGTCTGGTACTATTTTCCAGCGGAATCGAACTGTTTGGTGAGAAGATCGTCGCGACATGGATTGCTCTATCCATCATTGCTCTGAGCATTGTTATGCTGTTGGCGTATATTCGCCACGCTCGCCGTCATCCTACGCCGCTCATTTCGCTTTCTTTATTTAAGACGCATACTTTTTCAGTGGGAATCGCGGGAAATCTGGCAACTCGCCTGGGCACCGGCTGCGTCCCGTTCCTGATGCCTCTGATGCTACAAGTGGGCTTTGGTTATCCGGCGATAATCGCAGGCTGCATAATTGCACCGACAGCTATCGGTTCGATTATTGCCAAATCGACCGTTACCCAAATTCTACGCTGGTTTGGCTATCGAAAAACGCTGGTTGGGGTCACGATATTTATCGGTCTGATGATCGCCCAATTTTCACTGCAGTCTCCGGATATGTCGATTTGGGTACTGCTGTTGCCGCTATTTGTATTGGGGATGGCGATGTCCACCCAGTTCACATCAATGAACACCATCACGCTCGCAGATTTGACCGATGAAAATGCCAGTAGCGGCAACAGCATGCTGGCCGTCACCCAGCAGTTATCTATCAGCCTCGGGGTCGCCATTAGTGCGGCAGTGCTGCGCTTTTATGAAGGGTTCGATAGTGTAAATACCATCGAGCAGTTTCACTACACCTTTATAACCATGGGAGCAATCACCGTGGTATCAGCGCTAGTATTTGCTTTATTGAAAGCGAAAGATGGCCGCAACCTGATTAAGGAGCGGCACAAGCATTAAGCAGAGCCACGCACGACCAGTTCTGGAGTCAGCTGAACGCGTTGTTGTTTTTGTCCTGGGTCAGCCATTCGGTGGATGAGTACATCGATGGCCAGCTCGCCCAGTTCATCTTTCGGCTGATGAATGGTCGTCAGCGGCGGCGTCATATAGCGAGCCAGCTCAATGTCGTCATAACCCACCAGCGCCATATCCTGCGGAATGCGCAATCCACTCTGATAAAGCGCCTGATAAGCACCAACCGCCATCGCGTCGTTACCGACAAACACCGCCTGCGGCAGCTTGGGGAGTACTAACAGCTTTTCCATTGCGCTAAATCCGCCGCCAAACTCAAAATCGCTGCTAATAACGTATCCTTCAGGTACTGCCAGCCCGGCACGAGCCATTGCAGCATGATATCCCTCAAGACGCAGTCGCGAAGGGGTTTTATCCAGCGGGCCCGCGATGCAGGCAATCCGCGTATGGCCTTGATCGATGAGGTACTGCGTCGCTATATCGCCACCCAACAAAGAGTTATCCTGGATCAGGTCACTATCGCCATCGAACGGTGCCCAATCCATCATCACCGTCGGTACGGAAGGGTAGCGCTGCATGATTTCCGGCGAAGGCTGGTGAGTTTCAGTACACAGCAGCAACAAACCATCGACGCGCTTTTGCATCAGCGTCTCCAGATTACGGTTCATTCGCTGTTCATCGCCTTCGGTGTTACACAGCACCAGGCTATAACCGCGTTCAAAACAGCTACGCTCCACACCACGTACCAGCTCCGAGTAAAACGGATTGGTACTGGCGGTAATGAGCATGCCAATAGTACGGGTTTGGTTTAATTTAAGACTACGCGCCAGTGCAGATGGCGCGTAATTCAGGCTCTTAATCGCGGCGTCGACTTTAGCGGTAATGGCTTCGCTAACGAAGCGATCCTTGTTGATGACATGAGAAACCGTCGAAGTGGAAACGCCCGCTATGCGGGCTACATCCTTCATGGTGGCCAAGCGTTACCCCTGTTGACGTAAAAATTCATCTATTTCTTTTCGCCATGGCACGGAGGGCTGAGCACCTTTACGGGTGACGGCGATAGCCGCGGCAGCATGGGCAAAACGAATCGCCTCAGCCAGTGCGGTACCTTCAAGCAGCGCGGTGACCAGCGCCCCATTAAAGGTGTCTCCGGCGGCAATAGTATCAACGGCCTGCACTTTAAAACCGGGAACACGATGACCGTTGCCTTTGAGACTAGCCCATACACCACGGCTGCCGAGGGTAATAATCACCGCACCAATACCTTTATCATGGAGCACGTTAGCTGCTTTTGCCGCATCATCGTCATTTTCCACTCGAACGCCGGTCAGTTTTTCCGCTTCGGTTTCGTTCGGGGTAATGATATCCACCAGCGCTAACAGTTCATCCGGCAACTCTCGTGCTGGAGCAGGATTGAGTATCACTGCAGTTTGACTCTGGTGAGCAATTTTCGCCGCCGCCAGTACGCTTTCTAACGGCGATTCCAGCTGCATTAGTAGCGCCTGCGCGCTGGCGATACGATCTTTTTCAGCTTCAACCTGCGTAACGGAAAGGGCGGCGTTAGCTCCAGCATGAATACCAATAGTATTCTCACCTTCAGCGTTCACAAAAATCAGCGCCACGCCGGTTGATTCCCCGGCAACAGCCCTTACCGGCGCAACGTCGATATTATCGCTTTCCAGCTGGCGACGAACGCGTTCACCAATATCGTCATCACCGGTACAGGCGATAAAAGAGATATTTGCCCCGCTGCGCCCGGCAGCAACGGCCTGATTTGCGCCCTTACCGCCGAAAGCGACCTGATAGTGATGACCGGTGACGGTTTCACCAGGCGTAGGGAAGGAGTCGAGGTTAAGGATGTGATCGGCATTGATACTACCAAGGACGACAAGTTTGCCTGCGGTTTTCATAATCAATATTCCCGGAAAGCGCGCCACCGGAACCCGGTGGCGCATGCCCTGCTTTTCTTTATTATGTTGACCCTCGGACCGTTGCCAGTCCGAATCACATATTATTGCTTAATGACCAGTTTCAACTCAACCGGATAGCTGGTATCCACTTTTTCGCCCTTCAGCACTTTATCAGCGGTCTCAACGCCTTTCACGCCAATCTGCTCCGGAAGCTGGGCGACGGTCGCAGCCAGTTTGCCACTGTTTACTGCTTTTTCGCCATCCGGAGTGCCGTCAAATCCAACCACCATCACATCAGATTTACCTGCGGTTTGCAGAGCGCGCAGCGCACCCAGCGCCATTTCATCGTTCTGGGCAAATACGGCCTGTACATCAGGATGCGCCGTCAGCAGGTTCTGCATGACGTTCAAGCCCTTAGTGCGGTCGAAATCTGCCGGCTGGCTAGCCAGTACGTTAAATTTATGCGCCGCAACGGCTTGTTGAAAACCTTCGCCACGCTCACGCGCCGCAGAAGTCCCTGCAATTCCCTGTAGTTCAATGATCTTCGCACTTTCGCCGACTTTCTTGGCAATATAGTCACCGGCCATCTTGCCGCCCAGAACGTTATCAGAAGCAATATGGCTTACCACTTCGCCTTTTGAGGCCTGGCGGTCAAGGGTAATAACCGGAATTTTTGCCTGATTCGCCAGCTTCACAGCATTACCTACTGCGTCAGAGTCGGTTGGGTTGATCAGCAGCAGTTTGGCTCCGCGAACGGTTAAGTCCTGAACGTTAGCCAGTTCTTTCGCAGGGTTGTTCTGTGAATCCAGCACCACCAGGTTATAGCCGAGTTTATCTGCTTCTTTTTGCGCACCATCCTTCAGAGAGACAAAGAACGGATTGTTAAGCGTAGAGATAACCAGAGCGATAGTGTCTTTTGCCATCGCGTTTGCGCTTACGGTTGCGCTTAAAGCTACAGCAGAGATCAGGGTCGCCAGTTTTTTCATATTCATAGTTAAGATGTCCTGTAGAGTTCTCAGTTACTGCTTCTTGTTATCTACCAGTACCGCCAGCAAAATAACCACCGCTTTCACGATCATCTGGTAATAGGATGAAACGCCTAATAAATTCAAACCGTTGTTCAGGAAGCCAAGGATCAAAGCACCAATCAACGTACCGACAATACGACCTTTACCACCCGCCAGGCTGGTGCCACCAAGCACAACCGCAGCAATAGCATCCAGTTCATAACCGGTGCCTGCCGTTGGCTGTGCGGAAGAGAGACGCGCGACCTCAATAATCCCGGCCAGCGAAGCCAGCATGCCGCACAAAGAATAGACAATGATTTTAACTTTATTGACGCTGATGCCAGAAAGACGGGTTGCCGCTTCGTTACCACCCAGCGCATAGATATAACGACCCAAACGGGTATGGTGCAGCATGTACCACGCGGCCAGGAAGACAATCGCCATAATCCACACCGGGGTTGGGATCCCCAGCGGGCGACCAATCCCGAACCAGCCAAACAGATCGGCATTGTCGGTAAAGCCAGTATTTACCGGGCTACCGTTGGTATAAACCATGGTCACACCGCGTAGCAGCAGCATCATTACCAGGGTAGCGATAAATGCCTGCACGCGCCCTTTTGCCACAATTACGCCTGTAACCGCGCCGATTGCCGCACCTAATGCCAGCGCAGCGGCAACGGCCACCAGCGCGTTAACCTCAATTCCGACAATTGAAGCGGCGACCGCGCCAGTCAGCGCCAGAAGGGAACCTACGGACAGGTCGATACCCGACGTCAGGATAACCAGCGTCATCCCTACCGCCATGATGGCGTTAACTGAAGTCTGTTGCAGAATATTGAACAGGTTATTCACGGTAAAAAAGTTGGGGCTCATGGTAGAGACAACCGCAATCAGCACCAGTAGGGCAATCAGCGATTTTTGCTCCATCAACCACGCTTTGGTGAAGTAGCGGCGACCAGAAACAGTCGGGTTATTCATCTTTTTTACTCCTGATTCACGCGGTTAAGCTTGCCCACAGCGGCAGCCATCAATACTTCCTGGGTGGCCTGCTCGCGTGTGAATTCACCGCCGAGATGCCCTTCATGCATCACCATGATGCGATCGCTCATGCCCAACACTTCTGGCATCTCAGAAGAGACCAGAATGATGCTCAGACCATCGGCTTTAAATTGGTTGATCAGTTGGTAGATCTCTTTCTTCGCCCCAACGTCCACGCCGCGGGTTGGTTCATCAAGGATCAGCACTTTTGGCCGAGTCATCAGCCCGCGGGCAATCGCCACCTTCTGTTGGTTACCGCCGGAAAGTAGCCCAATGGCCTGCTCCATAGACGGCGTCTTCACATTAAACAGGCGGATAAAATCGCTGACCGCCTGCTGTTCATCTTTATGCTTGAGGCTGCCGCCGCTGCGGCTGAAATAACGCAGTGCAGTCAGCGACATATTTTCTTTGACCGACATACCGAGCACTAAACCATCGCGTTTACGGTCTTCAGAGATATAAACGATGCCGTTTGCCAGGCCATCCTGCGGAGAACGCGTCACCACTTCATGACCATCAAGGGTGACGTAGCCACTGGTGCGCGGCAGCGCACCGTATAGCACTTTCATCAGTTCCGTACGCCCTGCGCCCATCAGCCCAGCGACGCCAAGAATTTCGCCTTTACGCAGGGTAAAAGAGACGTTCTCCACGCCCGGCCCACACAGCGCATCCACCTTCAGACGGATATCGCCCGGCGCTTTATCAATGCGCGGGTACTGATCTTCGAGCTTACGTCCCACCATCATTTCAATCAGCAGATCTTCATCAAGGCTGGCGACTTCACGCTCGGCAATGAACTGGCCGTCACGGAAGACCGTCACGTCATCGCAAATTTCGAAGATCTCTTTCATACGGTGGGAGATATAAACAATGCCGCGCCCTTGCGATTTCAGCTCGCGGATGACGCGAAACAGGGATTCGGTTTCGGTATCGGTCAGTGCATCGGTCGGTTCATCCATAATGATGACTTTCGACTCGAAGCTCAGCACTTTAGCGATTTCGACCATCTGCTGATCGCCGATCGACAGATCGCCCACCAGCTTTTGGCTATTGAAGCGTAAATTCAGCTTCAATAGCAGGACATCGGCTTCGGCATACATCTTCTTCCAGTCGATTTTGCCAAAGCGATTCACAAACTCACGGCCGAGAAAGATGTTCTCTGCAATCGTCAGCTGCGGGATCAGGTTCAGCTCCTGGTGGATGATGCCGATACCGGCTTCCTGGGAGGATTTCGGGCCGGTGAAGGTGGTTTCTTTACCCAGCCATAATAATGAACCGGCGTCACGGGCATAAATCCCGGTCAGCACCTTCATCATGGTGGATTTGCCTGCGCCGTTTTCGCCCACCAGCGCCATGACGCGCCCAGAGTAGACATTTAACGCAGCACCGGAGAGCGCCTTCACGCCCGGGAACGATTTATCGATCCCTTTGAGTTGTAAGAGTGCGTCCATGACGGCCTCAGAACGTGACGCCAGCACAGAGAATAATGTTCGCAAACGGGGAACACTCCCCGCTGCGAATCACCGCCTGACTATCTGCAGTTTCTTTTTTGAACTGCTCATGATTGGTATAACGAATTTCAATGGTGTTTCCCTGGTGTTGCTGCAGCAGCTCAAGATGTCTGAGCAACGTCGTGTGGAGCTGCGGGTTAAGGGTTTTAATCTCTTGCGCGAGGATAGCCGCTTCAACCTGCATTTCGCTCGTCACCACCTCCAGAACCTGCATAAAGGAGGGAACTCCGTGGGTTAACGCCATGTCGATACGCGTGCTGCTACGAGGTACTGGTAATCCAGCATCGCAAACTACCAGCGTATCGGTATGACCCAGACGGGAGATGACCGACGAAATATCAGCGTTAAGTACGGTACCTTTTTTCATTTTCTCTTTTGCTCCACTAGCGAAACGTTTCGCTGACATAAGTATTATCAATACTCGAGCAAAAAACCATCATCAGAATTGAGAATTGTGATCGCTATCGAAACGTTTCGCAAAACTGAGGTAAAGGAAGGAAGTCAGAATAACAAACAGCAAAAAGCCCTTCGCAAGGAAGGGCTTTAGAGAATCAAATTTCGACTTGGGTACCGAGTTCAATAACCCGGTTTGGCGGGATTTCGAACTGATCCGGCGCTCGCAGGGCGTTACGCTGCAGCAGAAGATACAGCTTGCCGCGCAGGCGCAGATACCACGGCCGCTTGCCGATGATTAACGACTCATGCGACATAAAGAAGGAGGTCTCCATCATCCGGCAGCTCAGGCCTTCCAGCCCGCAGCGGTGGAAGACTTCTTCAACATTCGGCGTTTCACGCCAGCCGTAGCTGGCAACCACGCGCCAGAACGACGGTGAAATCTGCTCAATCTGCACGCGACGAACGTTATGCACGTATGGCGCATCTTCGGTACGCAGCGTTAGCAAGATTACCCGCTCATGCAGCACCTTGTTGTGCTTCAGGTTATGTAACAGAGCGAAAGGAATCACATTTAGCGCTCGGGACATATATACGGCGGTCCCAGGAACGCGAACCGGCGGCGATTTTTCAAGGGAAGAGATCATCGCTTCCAAAGAATTACCATGTTCATGCATCCGACGTAGCAAGCGGAAACGCTCGCTTTTCCAGGTGGTCATGATGGTAAACATCACCAGACCCAGCGTCAGCGGCAGCCAGCCACCGGAGACGATTTTGTCGAGGTTAGCTGAGAACAGCGGGATGTCGATGCACATAAAGGCCACCAGCAGCAGTGCCACAACAAACTTATTCCAGTGCCAGTTTTTACGCGCTACCGTCGAGAACAAAATGGTGGTCAGCACCATGGTTCCCGTCACCGCAATCCCATATGCCGCCGCCAGGTTCGAGGAGTGCTCAAAGCTGACAATCACAATGACCACCGAGATATAGAGCAGCCAGTTAATGAACGGGATATAAATCTGGCCGGACTCCATTTCCGAGGTATGGATAATGCGCATCGGCGAAAGATATCCCAGACGCACCGCCTGGCGGGTCAACGAGAAGACACCGGAAATCACCGCCTGAGAGGCGATAACCGTCGCCAGGGCGGCGATAATCAGCATCGGAATCAATGCCCACTCGGGCGCCAGCAGGAAGAACGGGTTCTTAATCGCTTCTGGATGTTTTAGCAGTAGCGCTCCCTGACCAAAGTAGTTCAGCACCAGAGAAGGCAGAACTACCGAGAACCAGGCCAGACGAATAGGCAATTTACCGAAGTGCCCCATGTCGGCATACAGCGCTTCCACGCCGGTAATCGACAGTACCACCGCGCCCAGTGCGACAAAAGAAACGGTTTTATATTCGAGGAAAAAGTGAACCGCCCAGTATGGGTTCAACGCCTGCAACACTTCCGGGTTAGCAAAAATGCTACGCGCCCCTAGCACTGCCAACAGCAGGAACCAGATCAGCATAATTGGCGCGAACAGCTTGCCCACCATACTGGTGCCGTGCTTTTGGATAGCAAACAGCAGCGTCAGAACAATAATTGATATGGGGACAACCCAGGTATCCAGGTCAGGAGCGATAATTTCCAGACCCTCGATTGCTGACATGACCGAGATTGCCGGCGTAATGACCACCTCTCCGTAGAAGAAGCTACCGCCGATAAGACCAAGGATCACCAGTACGGACGTTGCTCGCGCGGACGTGTTACGTCCTGCCAGCGACATCAGCGTCAGGATCCCACCTTCACCGGCGTTATCCGCCCGCATAACGAAGGTAATATATTTGAGTGATACGGTAAAAATCAGCAGCCAAAAAATGAGCGACAGGAAGCCAAAAACAGCATCACGCTCAACGCCAAAGCCAAACTGGCCAGACAGACATTCACGAAGTGTATATAGCGGGCTGGTGCCGATATCGCCGTATACCACACCGATTGCCGCCAGCGTTATTGCTGGCAACGATTGCTTATTATCAGAGCTCATAGACTAGTCTTTTCGTTTATAAAACAAATGTGTGCCTAGTCCCTTGGCCCACAAAAAGCGCACAGTATGCACGATTATTTGCTAAATCGTACCCCTAACTGACATCATCTTAACCTGACTCAAAGAAAATAAATCGATTCTTCAGGCTATTACCACCCCTAATCAAACATCTATACTCGACTTAACAACGACATCCTAAAAAGCACGCAACTCAATTATGGCTCAATCACATTTACTGGCAGAAAGAATTTCCCGGCTCAGCGCAGCTCTGGAAAAAGGGCTCTTTGAACGCAGCCACGCAATACGCCTTTGTCTACTTGCGGCACTCAGCGGCGAGAGCGTTTTTTTGCTGGGTCCACCGGGTATCGCCAAAAGCTTAATTGCCCGCCGTCTTAAGTTCGCCTTCCTGCGAGCCCGCGCATTTGAATATCTGATGACCCGCTTTTCAACGCCGGAAGAAGTCTTTGGCCCACTTTCCATCCAGGCGCTGAAAGACGAAGGTCGTTACGAACGCCTGACCGCCGGCTACCTTCCGGAAGCCGAAATTGTTTTTCTCGATGAGATCTGGAAAGCAGGTCCGGCGATCCTCAATACGCTGCTGACGGCGATAAACGAGCGCCATTTTCGCAACGGGGCAACCGAAGAGAAAATCCCTATGCGCCTGCTGGTGGCAGCATCGAACGAATTGCCTGAAGCGGATAACAGCCTGGAAGCCTTATACGATCGCATGCTCATCCGTTTATGGCTGGATAAGGTACAAGATAAAACCAACTTCCGCTCAATGTTGATAAGCCAGCAGGATGAGAACAGCAACCCAGTTCCAACTAATTTGCAGGTCAGCGACGAGGAATTCATACAGTGGCAGCAAGATATCGGTGCCGTTAAGCTGCCGGACAGCGTGTTTGAGCTGATTTTCCAGTTGCGCCAGCAACTGGATGCACTACCCAACGCGCCCTACGTTTCAGATCGTCGCTGGAAAAAAGCCATCCGTCTGTTGCAAGCCAGCGCCTTCTTCAGCGGTCGAGATACCATTGCCCCTATCGACCTGATCCTGCTGAAAGATTGCCTGTGGCACAACATTGAGACCATGAACCTGATGTCCGTGCAGTTGGAAACCTTAATGACCAGCCACGCCTGGCAGCAACAGGCAATGCTCACCCGCCTGGGGACGATTATCCAGAGGCGCATTCAGCTTCAGCAACAGCAAAGCGATAAGACCGCGCTAAAAGTGACGCGCCTGGGCGGTATGTTTAGCCGGAAACCTCATTATGAATTACCTGCTGAAGTGCAGGCCCCCACGTTGACTCTGCTACTCCAGCAGCCGCTCAAACTGCACGATCTGGAAGTCATTCATATTACGTTTGTCCGTGAAGAGCTAGCGCATTGGCTGGAAAAAGGCGGTGAGATCCGCGGTAAACTCAACGGTATAGGCTTTGCCCAGCAGCTGAATATGGATGTCGATACCAGCCAGCACCTGGTTGTGCGCGATGTCAGTCTGCAGGGGTCGCGTCTCTCCTTACCCGGCAGTGAATCGCAGGAAAATATGCCGGCCGAAATCAGGCAACAGCTGGAAGCGCTGGACGACGAGTGGCATCAACAACACAACCGCTTCAGCGAACAGCAAAAATGCCTGTTTATTCCCGGTGAGTGGCTGGGACGCATCGAAGCCAGCCTGCAGGACGTTGGGACGCAGATTAAACAGGCCCGACAGTCATGACTCTGGATATGCTGAATGTCATGCTGGCAGTCGGCGAAGAGGGAATGATCGACGAAATGCTGCTGGCTCTGCTGGCAGCACCTCAGTTAGCCATTTTCTTTGAAAAATTTCCGCGGTTAAAAAATATCATCGCCGCAGATATTCCTCGCTGGCGTGAGGCGGTCAGATCGCGCCTAAAAGAGACCCATGTTCCTCCCGAACTGGATGCGGAAGTTCAGTGCTATCAACAGTCACAGCGGCTTTCCACTTCGCAGTTTATCGTCCAGCTCCCGCAAATCCAGAGTCAGCTACACAAGCTTCACTCCCCTTTTGCCGCCCAGGCACAGCAGTTAGTGGATAACAATCATACTTTTACCCCCGCTCTGCATACGCTTTTTCTCCAGCGCTGGCGTTTGAGTCTGGTGGTGCAGGCAACGTCCCTCAATCAGCAACTGCTGGATGAGGAGCGCGATCAGTTGCTTAGCGAAGTCCAGGAACGAATGACTCTCAGCGGTCAATTGGAGCCGGTGCTGGTGGAAAATGATAACGCAGCAGGGCACCTGTGGGATATGAGCGCAGGAGAGCTGAGGCGCGGTGATTATCAGTTGATCGTTCGCTACGGGGATTTTTTGACTCAGCAGCCTGAACTTATGCAGCTTGCTGAGCAGTTGGGTCGTTCCAGAGAGGCGAAGACGGTACCAAAAAAGGATGCGCCGATGGAAACCTTCCGCAGCCTGGTGCGAGAACCGGCAACCGTGCCGGAGCAGGTCGATGGGCTACAGCAGAGCGACGATATTCTGCGCCTGCTGCCGCCGGAACTGGCCACACTCGGCATCACCGAGCTGGAGTTTGAGTTCTATCGTAAGCTGGTAGAGAAACAGCTGCTGACCTACCGACTTCACGGTGATGCCTGGAAGGAAAAGGTAACCGAGCGTCCAGTCACCCGCCAGGATTTTGATGAACAGCCGCGAGGGCCGTTTATCGTCTGCGTCGATACATCGGGATCAATGGGCGGCTTTAATGAGCAGTGCGCTAAGGCTTTTTGCCTGGCGCTGATGCGGGTCGCACTGGCAGATAATCGCCGCTGCTTCATTATGTTGTTTTCCAGCGAGGTAGTGCATTACGAACTCACCGGACCACAGGGGCTTGAGCAGGCGATCCGTTTCTTAAGCCAGCGCTTTCGCGGCGGTACGGATTTGGCCAGTTGCTTCCGGGCTGTTATTGAGCGAATGCAGAACCCTCAGTGGGTAGATGCTGATGCGGTGGTGATTTCTGATTTTATCGCCCAGCGCTTGCCGGATGAGGTGATCAATAAGGTAGGGGAACTACAGCATAAACATCAGCATCGTTTTCATGCGGTGGCAATGTCGGTACACGGTAAGCCCGGCATCATGCGCATTTTCGATCATATCTGGCGCTTTGATACCGGGTTACGTAGCCGCCTGCTGCGTCGCTGGCGGCGTTAGCTGATCTATTAAAGAAGGGCAGCGACGCTTTCACGAACCTGCGTTGGCCAGACGCCGCACTGAACCTGCCCGATATGGTCAAGCTGCAGAAGTAGCATCGTCAGACGAGACTGGCCGATACCGCCGCCGATAGTCTGCGGCATTTCTCCGCGCAGCAGCGCCTGGTGCCATTCCAGCTTCAGGCGATCTTCATCACCAGTAATCGCAAGCTGGCGTTTCAGCGCCTCGGAATCCACGCGGATGCCCATCGAAGAGAGCTCAAAAGCATCTTCCAGAATCGGGTTCCACACCAGGATATCGCCGTTCAGACCAGCAAAACCTTCAGCTGCCGGCGTGCTCCAGTCATCATAATCCGGGGCACGAACATCGTGACGCTGACCATCAGACAATTTGCCGCCGATACCAATCAGGAATACAGCACCCAGATCTTTGGCTATCGCCCGCTCGCGGCCTTTAGCATCAAGATCCGGATAACGACTTAATAATTCCTGACTATGAACAAACTGGATCGTCTCCGGCAAGAACGGCGTCAGGCCAAATTCTTTGCTCACCGCAGCTTCGGTCGCTTTGATCCCGGCATAGATCGCTTCAACGGTCGATTTCAGCGTCCCGCAATGGCGTTCTGCGTCACCCATTACGCGCTCCCAGTCCCACTGGTCAACGTAAACGGAATGGATAGCGGTTAATCTGTCTTCATCGGGGCGAAGGGCCTTCATGTGCGTGTACAGCCCTTCGCCCGCGCTGAAGTCGTGTTGTCCCAGGGTTTGACGCTTCCACTTCGCCAGTGAATGAACCACTTCGAATTGGGCGTCTGGCAGTGTTTTCACTTTCACCTGAACCGCTTTTTCGCAACCAGACAGGTTATCCTGCGTCCCATCTCCCACACGGCTTAAGATGGGGGCCTGGACTTCAATCAGACCAAGCTTCTCTTCAAGCTGGCGGGAAAAGTGAGACTTAACGAAACTAATCTGGCGTTGTTTTGCGATGTATGCGGTTTTCATTTTTATGACTCCTGCGTCCTGTTGCCATTGATTAAGCAACAAAACCGCGATGCAATTCAATAATCCAACAACAAAAAGCCTGCTTAGGTTTTAATTCATCAAAATATGGCGCTAAAATAGAGCGATTCATCAAACTTCATAAGAAAAACCTATGGAAAATTATCAGATCGACAATCTGGATCGCGGCATCCTTGAAGCTCTCATGGCTAATGCACGTACCGCCTATGCCGAACTGGCGAAACAGTTTGGCGTCAGCCCCGGGACAATTCACGTTCGCGTCGAGAAAATGAAGCAAGCGGGAATTATTACCGGCGCACGCATTGACGTCAGTCCAAAACAGCTGGGTTACGATGTGGGCTGTTTTATCGGCATCATTCTGAAGAGCGCGAAGGATTACCCTTCCGCACTGGCCAGATTAAACAGTCTCGATGAAGTTACCGAAGCGTATTACACCACCGGCCACTACAGCATCTTTATAAAAGTGATGTGCCGATCGATTGATGCCCTTCAACATGTACTTATCAACAAGATCCAAACAATCGATGAAATTCAGTCCACTGAAACATTGATCGTCCTGCAGAACCCGATTATGCGTACCATTCGCCCGTGATCGGACTTTTTAATCCCACATTTTTCCACAGGTAGATCCCAGCCCGCTCACAGCGTACAATACGCCACTCTGAATAGTGGAGCGGGCGATCATGGCAGACATAACTCTTATCAGCGGCAGTACTCTGGGTAGCGCAGAATATGTATCAGAACATCTGGCGGAAAAGCTGGAAGAAGCTGGTCACGGCACCACTATCCAGCACGGTCCGTTGATTGAGGATCTGCAGGCCGAAGGAATCTGGCTGGTTATCTCTTCTACTCATGGTGCTGGCGATATTCCCGATAACTTACTGCCTTTCTATGAAGCGCTTCAGGAGAAGCAAGTCGATCTTTCTGCTGTCCACTTTGGCGCAATCGGCATCGGTAGTCGTGAATATGACACCTTCTGTGGAGCTATTGATAAAATCGAGGCGGCCCTCATAGCATGTGGGGCAAAACAGATCGGCGAAACGCTGAAGATTAATGTCCTCGAACATGAGATTCCTGAAGATCCAGCAGAGATTTGGCTTGGATCCTGGAAAAATTTGCTCTGAGAATTGTAAAGATCTTCGTTTCTTCTGTGGATAACTATGCTTAAAAGCTTGGATCAACCGGTAGTTATCCAAAGTATAACCCTTGACTGATTTTTGTGCTGTGTATAACCCTTCATTTTGATCCCAGCTTATACTGAACAGGATCACCGATCATTCACAGATAGTGATCCTTCTTAAGCTTTTGATCTTAAATCGTGGATCTGACTTATCCACAGATATCGTCGATCCTAATAAGAGATCACAATAAAACAGATCTCTAAATAAAAGATCTTCTTTTTAATACTCAGGATCCCGGTGCTTTCTCGAAAGCCGAAAGTTGAGTAGAATCCACGGCCCGGGCTTCAATCCATTTTCAAACCGCTTTACGCGAGGCAAACCACCATGTTTTATCAGGATCCTTTTGACGTCATCATCATTGGCGGGGGTCATGCAGGCACTGAGGCCGCGATGGCCGCAGCGCGAATGGGTCAACAGACTCTGCTTTTGACACACAATATCGACACGTTGGGGCAGATGAGTTGCAACCCGGCGATTGGCGGCATTGGGAAAGGACACCTGGTAAAAGAAGTGGATGCCCTCGGCGGTCTGATGGCAACGGCGATCGATCATGCAGGTATCCAGTTTAGGATACTAAACGCCAGTAAGGGGCCGGCGGTCCGCGCCACCCGAGCTCAGGCAGACCGCGTGCTCTATCGACAGGCAGTTCGCACAGCGCTGGAAAACCAGCCGAACTTGATGATCTTCCAGCAGGCCGTTGAAGATCTGATTGTTGAGAACGATCGTGTCGTCGGTGCCGTGACCCAGATGGGGCTCAAATTCCGCGCTAAGGCGGTTGTTCTGACCGTTGGTACATTCCTGGATGGCAAGATCCATATCGGTCTGGATAACTACAGCGGTGGCCGTGCTGGCGATCCGCCATCGATCCCGCTGTCTCGCCGTCTACGCGAGCTTCCGTTGCGCGTAAGCCGCCTGAAAACTGGTACTCCACCGCGTATTGACGCAAGAACCATTGATTTCAGCGTTTTGGCGCAGCAGCACAGCGATGATCCAATGCCGGTCTTCTCGTTTATGGGCAATGCTTCCCAGCACCCACGTCAGGTACCGTGCTATGTCACTCATACCAACGAGAAAACCCACGATGTTATCCGCAATAACCTCGATCGCAGCCCTATGTATGCTGGGGTGATTGAAGGGATCGGCCCGCGTTACTGTCCGTCGATCGAAGACAAAGTCATGCGCTTTGCCGATCGCAACCAGCACCAGATCTTCCTGGAGCCGGAAGGACTGACGTCCAATGAAATTTATCCAAACGGCATCTCTACCAGCCTGCCGTTTGATGTCCAGATGCAAATCGTTCGCTCAATGCAGGGGATGGAAAATGCAAAAATCGTCCGTCCTGGCTACGCTATTGAGTACGATTTCTTCGACCCGCGCGATCTTAAGCCGACGCTGGAAAGTAAATTTATCCATGGCCTGTTCTTCGCTGGGCAGATTAACGGCACCACCGGCTACGAAGAAGCTGCAGCGCAGGGCCTGCTCGCTGGTCTGAACGCCGCCCGTTTCTCTGCTGAGAAAGAGGGCTGGGCGCCGGGCCGCTCTCAGGCCTATCTCGGCGTGCTGGTGGACGACCTGTGTACTCTTGGGACCAAAGAACCGTACCGTATGTTTACCTCGCGGGCGGAATATCGTCTGATGCTGCGTGAAGACAATGCTGACCTGCGTCTGACCGAACAGGGTCGTGAGCTGGGTCTGGTGGATGACGAACGCTGGGCGCGTTTCAACGAGAAGCTGGAAAGCATTGAGCGTGAACGCCAGCGTCTAAAATCCAGCTGGGTTAATCCGCTGGCAGAAAGCGCTGCGGAAGTGAATGCTCACCTGACTGCGCCACTTTCTCGTGAAGCAAGCGGTGAAGACTTACTTCGTCGTCCTGAAATGACCTACGAGCAGTTGGTGCAGATGTCACCGTTCTCACCAGGTCTTGCAGATAAGCAAGCAGCTGAGCAGGTGGAGATTCAGGTTAAGTATGAAGGCTACATCGCTCGTCAGCAGGATGAGATCGAAAAGCAGCAGCGCAATGAAAATACCTTGCTGCCTGCGACACTCGATTACCGGCTGGTGAACGGATTGTCGAACGAGGTGATTGCTAAGCTCAACGATCACAAACCGTCCTCAATAGGACAGGCATCGCGTATTTCTGGTATTACGCCGGCGGCAATCTCTATTCTGCTGGTGTGGCTGAAAAAACAGGGAATGCTGCGTCGTAGCGCCTGATCTTTCCCTGATAGAGATATTTGGCGGATAACGCATTCGTATCCGCCCTTTTAATTCATCAGCCCGGTAAGCGTTATCGCCTCCGGGCTCATTGTTTTTAGACAGGTATTGACCGTGCTTAACAAACTTTCTCGTCTGCTGGCTGAAGCAGGGATTTCGCTCACCGATCACCAGAAAAATCAGCTGGTAGCCTATGTGGGCATGCTGGATAAGTGGAATAAGGCTTATAACCTGACCTCCGTTCGCGATCCGAACGAGATGCTGGTACGCCACATTCTCGATAGCATTATTGTTGCGCCGCACCTTAAAGGAACTCGTTTTATTGATGTGGGCACCGGTCCTGGGCTACCGGGTATTCCGCTGGCGATAGTGCGCCCTGAGTCCCATTTTACCTTGTTGGACAGCCTTGGTAAGCGTATTCGGTTCCTTCGTCAGGTTCAGCATGAGTTAAAACTGGACAATGTGACGCCGGTACAAAGTCGCGTAGAGGAGTTTTCTGGTGAGCCGCTGTTTGATGGCGTCATTAGCCGCGCATTTGCTTCGTTAAGCGACATGGTGAGTTGGTGCCACCACTTACCTGCGAAGAACGGTTATTTCTACGCGCTCAAAGGTTTAGTCCAGGAAGATGAAATGGCAAATCTTCCACAAGGGTATGTGGTTAATGAGATTATTGAGCTGCATGTTCCTCAGCTGGAAGGGGAGCGTCACCTGGTGGTGATTCAACCAAAAATGATTTAATTTTTATCAAAAAATGTGAAAAAAAGATGGCTCAAGCATGTTACAAAAATAAAAGTCACTGCAGGGTATTATCGGGTCATTGTTAACCTTGTTTTTACCATGGGTTTTCTTTCAGTTAACTTTGACTTGTTGCTTTCTCCGATGGATAGTCAACGTTGAAAATATCAGTGTGCTAAAAATCGAGCTGCTGATGCTTCATACTGATGTTAAATATTTATTATAAATGTCAATAAAAGGTTTTCATTGTATATAGGGTTGTTTTAGAAAGAATACCCATTTTTTATGTTGGATATCAAAAGGATGAAAACTTACGTTTTATGTACAGAATTAATTCAATTGCGGTAAAAATGTCTATTATGTGATCTGATGCACGCTTTAATTGCCGTGTTTTCTCGCTATTTGCAGTTTTGCATGACCGCTCACAGATTGGTGAAAAGCATGAAAAGTTGTCACTTTGAAAATAATTAAACATTTATTCACTATTTTGCTACTTATTGTTTGAAATCACGGGGCGTCACCGTATAATTTGTCCGCTTTTTGATGCTTGACTCTTCGTCTTAAAGGACGTTTTATACGACACGCGACATACCTCAAAGGGAGCAGGAGTAAAAACGTGATGTCTGTGTCGCTCTTGAGTCGAAACGTTGCTCGTAAGCTTCTGTTTATTCAGTTACTGGCAGTAATAGCAAGTGGACTGCTGTTCAGCCTCAAAGACCCCTTCTGGGTCATCTCTGCCGTTTGCGGAGGTTTGGCGGTTGTGTTGCCAAACATGATATTTATGATTTTTGCCTGGCGTCATCAGGCGCATACACCAGCTAAAGGCCGAGTGGCCTGGACCTTCGCCTTCGGTGAAGCCTTCAAGGTGTTGCTGACCTTCGCCTTTCTGGCGGTGGCGCTAGCGGTTTTAAAGGTGGTGTTTTTGCCGCTGATAGTGACGTGGGTTTTGGTGCTGGTGGTACAAATTCTGGCGCCAGCTGTAATTAACAACAAAGGGTAAAAGGCATCATGGCTTCAGAAAATATGACGCCGCAGGAATACATAGGACACCATCTGAACAACCTTCAGTTGGACCTGCGTACTTTCTCGCTGGTGGATCCGCACAACCCCCCAGCCACCTTCTGGACGCTCAATATTGACTCCATGTTTTTCTCGGTGGTTCTCGGTCTGCTGTTCCTTACCATTTTCCGTAGCGTTGCTAAGAAAGCGACCAGCGGTGTGCCAGGGAAACTCCAGACTGCTATCGAAATGACCATCGGCTTCGTCCATGGCAGCGTCAAAGACATGTATCACGGCAAGAGCAAGCTGATTGCTCCGCTGGCCTTGACCGTGTTCGTCTGGGTATTCCTGATGAACCTGATGGACCTGCTGCCAATCGACTTTATTCCTTGGATCGGCGAACACGTTCTCGGTCTGCCTGCTCTGCGCGTGGTGCCGTCAGCTGACGTGAACATCACCCTGTCGATGGCGCTTGGCGTGTTTATCCTGATTCTTTTCTACAGCATCAAAATGAAAGGCGTGGGCGGGTTCGTTAAAGAACTGACCCTGCAGCCGTTCAATCACTGGGCGTTCATTCCTGTCAACTTAATCCTTGAAGGGGTAAGCCTGCTGTCCAAACCGGTATCACTCGGTCTGCGACTGTTCGGCAACATGTATGCCGGTGAGCTGATTTTCATTCTGATTGCTGGTCTGTTGCCGTGGTGGTCACAGTGGATTCTGAATGTGCCATGGGCCATTTTCCACATCCTGATTATTACGCTGCAAGCCTTCATCTTCATGGTTCTGACGATTGTCTATCTGTCGATGGCATCCGAAGAGCATTGATTTTTACCAACATACTACGTTTTAACTGAAACAAACTGGAGACTGTCATGGAAAACCTGAATATGGATCTGCTGTACATGGCTGCCGCTGTGATGATGGGTCTGGCGGCA
Source organism: Klebsiella sp. RHBSTW-00484 (assembly GCF_013705725.1). NCBI lineage: Bacteria > Pseudomonadati > Pseudomonadota > Gammaproteobacteria > Enterobacterales > Enterobacteriaceae > Klebsiella > Klebsiella sp. RHBSTW-00484. The sequence goes on from NZ_CP055481.1 coordinate 6,284,151, forward strand.
ATCGGTGCTGCGATCGGTATCGGCATCCTCGGGGGTAAATTCCTGGAAGGCGCAGCGCGTCAACCGGATCTGATTCCTCTGCTGCGTACTCAGTTCTTTATCGTTATGGGTCTGGTGGATGCTATCCCGATGATCGCTGTAGGTCTGGGTCTGTACGTGATGTTCGCCGTCGCGTAGTAAGTTGTTCGAAAGAAACCTAAGCCACAGAGTTAATTTTTAAGAGGTATTGTGCTGTGAACATGAACGCAACAATCCTCGGCCAGGCCATCGCGTTTGTTCTCTTCGTATGGTTCTGCATGAAGTACGTATGGCCGCCTTTAATGGCTGCCATCGAAAAGCGCCAGAAAGAAATTTCTGACGGTTTAGCTTCTGCAGAACGCGCTAAGAAAGATTTGGACCTTGCACAGGCCAACGCGACCGACCAGCTGAAAAAAGCGAAAGCGGAAGCCCAGGTAATCATCGAGCAAGCGAACAAGCGTCGCTCTCAGATTCTGGATGAAGCTAAAGCGGAAGCAGAACAGGAACGCACCAAAATCGTCGCACAGGCGCAGGCTGAAATCGATGCCGAACGTAAACGTGCTCGTGAGGAGCTGCGTAAGCAGGTCGCTATCCTGGCTGTTGCTGGCGCCGAGAAGATCATCGAACGTTCCGTGGATGAAGCTGCTAACAGCGACATCGTGGATAAACTTGTCGCTGAACTGTAAGGAGGGAGGGGCTGATGTCTGAATTTGTAACGGTAGCTCGCCCCTACGCCAAAGCAGCTTTTGACTTTGCCGTCGAGCACAACAGTGTTGAACGCTGGCAGGATATGCTGGCGTTTGTCGCTGAAGTGACCAAGAACGAACAAATGGCAGAGCTACTCTCCGGTGCATTGGCTCCGGAAACGCTCTCTGATGCGTTTATCGCGGTATGTGGTGAGCAACTGGACGAAAATGGTCAGAACCTGATTCGGGTAATGGCTGAGAATAGTCGTCTGAAGGCGCTCCCTGATGTTCTCGAGCAGTTCATTCACCTGCGCGCTGCCAGTGAGGCAACCGCAGAGGTAGAAGTTATTTCTGCCACCCAGATGAGTGACGTACAGCTTGCGAAGATTAGCACTGCGATGGAAAAACGTCTGTCACGCAAAGTTAAGCTGAATTGCAAAATCGATAAGTCTGTAATGGCAGGTGTTATCATCCGTGCGGGTGATATGGTCATTGATGGTAGCGTACGCGGCCGTCTTGATCGCCTTGCAGACGTCTTGCAGTCTTAAGGGGACTGGAGCATGCAACTGAATTCCACCGAAATCAGCGAACTGATCAAGCAGCGCATTGCTCAGTTCAATGTTGTGAGCGAGGCTCATAACGAAGGTACTATCGTTTCTGTCAGTGACGGTGTTATCCGCATTCACGGCCTTGCCGATTGTATGCAGGGTGAGATGATCGCTCTGCCGGGTAATCGTTACGCTATCGCACTGAACCTGGAGCGCGACTCCGTAGGTGCCGTTGTGATGGGTCCGTACGCTGACCTTGCCGAAGGCATGAAGGTTAAATGTACTGGCCGTATCCTGGAAGTTCCGGTTGGCCGTGGCCTGCTGGGCCGCGTGGTTAACACCCTGGGTGCGCCAATCGACGGTAAAGGTCCGCTGGAGCACGACGGCTTCTCCGCTGTTGAAGCTATCGCTCCGGGCGTAATCGAACGTCAATCCGTCGATCAGCCGGTTCAAACCGGTTATAAGTCCGTCGATGCCATGATCCCAATCGGTCGTGGTCAGCGTGAACTGATCATCGGCGACCGTCAGACCGGTAAAACCGCGCTGGCAATCGACGCTATCATCAATCAGCGTGACTCCGGCATTAAGTGCGTCTACGTGGCTATCGGCCAGAAAGCGTCCACCATTTCTAACGTGGTACGTAAACTGGAAGAGCACGGCGCGCTGGCCAACACCATCGTTGTGGTTGCAACCGCATCTGAATCCGCTGCACTGCAATACCTGGCACCGTATGCCGGTTGCGCAATGGGCGAATACTTCCGCGATCGCGGTGAAGACGCGCTGATCATTTATGATGACCTGTCTAAACAGGCCGTTGCTTACCGTCAGATCTCCCTGCTGCTCCGCCGTCCGCCAGGACGTGAAGCGTTCCCGGGCGACGTATTCTACCTCCACTCTCGTCTGCTGGAGCGTGCTGCACGTGTTAACGTTGAATACGTTGAAGCTTTCACCAAAGGTGAAGTGAAAGGTCAAACCGGTTCTCTGACTGCGCTGCCGATTATCGAAACCCAGGCGGGTGACGTTTCTGCGTTCGTTCCGACCAACGTAATTTCCATTACCGATGGTCAGATCTTCCTGGAAACCAACCTGTTTAACTCCGGTATTCGTCCTGCGGTTAACCCGGGTATCTCCGTATCCCGTGTTGGTGGTGCTGCTCAGACCAAGATCATGAAGAAACTGTCCGGTGGTATTCGTACCGCGCTGGCGCAGTATCGCGAACTGGCGGCGTTCTCCCAGTTTGCCTCTGACCTTGATGATGCAACCCGTAAGCAGCTGGACCACGGTCAGAAAGTAACTGAACTGCTGAAACAGAAACAGTATGCGCCGATGTCCGTTGCGCAGCAGTCTCTGGTTCTGTACGCAGCAGAACGTGGTTATCTGGCAGATGTAGAGCTGGCGAAAATCGGTAGTTTCGAAGCTGCTCTGCTGGCTTACGTCGACCGTGATCACGCTCCGTTGATGCAAGAGATCAACCAGTCCGGTGGCTATAACGACGAAATCGAAGGCAAGCTGAAAGGCATCCTCGATTCCTTCAAAGCAACCCAGTCCTGGTAAAGTCTGGCGGCTTGCTTTAGGGCAGGCCGCAAGGCATTGAGGAGAAGCTCATGGCCGGCGCAAAAGAGATACGTAGTAAGATCGCAAGCGTCCAGAACACGCAAAAGATCACTAAAGCGATGGAAATGGTCGCCGCTTCCAAAATGCGTAAATCGCAGGAGCGCATGGCGGCCAGCCGTCCTTACGCAGATACCATGCGCAAAGTGATTGGTCACCTTGCGAACGGTAATCTGGAATATAAGCACCCGTACCTGGAAGAACGCGACGTTAAGCGCGTGGGCTACTTGGTGGTGTCTACCGACCGTGGTCTGTGTGGTGGCTTGAACATTAACCTGTTCAAAAAACTGCTGGCGGATATGAAAGCATGGTCCGATAAAGGCGTTCAGAGCGAACTCGCAATGATCGGCTCGAAGGGCGTGTCGTTCTTTAATTCCGTAAGCGGCAATGTTGTCGCTCAGGTGACCGGCATGGGTGACAACCCATCCCTGTCCGAACTGATCGGTCCGGTAAAAGTGATGTTGCAGGCCTACGATGAAGGTCGTCTGGACAAGCTGTACGTTGTCAGCAACAAATTTATTAACACCATGTCTCAGGTTCCAACCATCACCCAACTGCTGCCGTTACCGGCGTCAGAAGATGATGACTTGAAGCGTAAATCCTGGGATTACCTGTATGAACCCGATCCGAAAGCGCTGCTGGATACCCTGCTGCGCCGCTATGTGGAATCTCAGGTTTATCAGGGCGTGGTAGAAAACCTGGCCAGCGAGCAGGCCGCACGTATGGTGGCGATGAAAGCCGCGACCGACAATGGCGGCAGCCTGATTAAAGAGCTGCAGTTGGTATACAACAAAGCTCGTCAGGCCAGCATTACTCAGGAACTCACCGAGATCGTCGGTGGAGCATCCGCGGTATAACCAGGTTAATTCGTAGAGGATTCAAGATGGCTACTGGAAAAATTGTCCAGGTAATCGGCGCCGTGGTCGACGTCGAATTCCCTCAGGATGCCGTACCGCGCGTGTACGAGGCTCTTGAGGTACAAAATGGTAATGAGCAACTGGTGCTGGAAGTTCAGCAGCAGCTCGGCGGCGGTATTGTACGTACCATCGCTATGGGTTCTTCCGACGGCCTGCGTCGTGGTCTGGATGTTAAAGACCTTGAGCACCCGATCGAAGTCCCGGTAGGTAAAGCAACATTGGGTCGTATCATGAACGTACTGGGTCAGCCAGTTGACATGAAAGGCGACATCGGTGAAGAAGAGCGTTGGGCTATCCACCGTGCAGCACCGTCCTATGAAGAGTTGTCAAACTCTCAGGAACTGCTGGAAACCGGCATCAAAGTTATCGACCTGATGTGTCCGTTTGCGAAGGGCGGTAAAGTTGGTCTGTTCGGTGGTGCGGGTGTAGGTAAAACCGTAAACATGATGGAGCTTATTCGTAACATCGCGATTGAGCACTCCGGTTACTCCGTGTTTGCGGGCGTAGGTGAACGTACTCGTGAGGGTAACGACTTCTACCACGAAATGACCGACTCCAACGTTATCGATAAAGTATCCCTGGTGTATGGCCAGATGAACGAGCCGCCGGGAAACCGTCTGCGCGTTGCTCTGACCGGTCTGACCATGGCTGAGAAGTTCCGTGACGAAGGTCGCGACGTACTGCTGTTCGTCGATAACATCTATCGTTACACCCTGGCCGGTACTGAAGTATCAGCACTGCTGGGTCGTATGCCTTCAGCGGTAGGTTATCAGCCGACTCTGGCGGAAGAGATGGGCGTTCTGCAGGAACGTATCACCTCCACCAAAACCGGTTCTATCACCTCCGTACAGGCGGTATACGTACCTGCGGATGACTTGACTGACCCATCCCCAGCAACCACCTTTGCTCACTTAGATGCAACCGTGGTACTGAGCCGTCAGATCGCATCCCTGGGTATCTACCCGGCCGTTGACCCGCTGGACTCCACCAGCCGTCAGTTGGATCCGCTGGTTGTTGGTCAGGAACACTACGACACCGCGCGTGGCGTTCAGTCCATCCTTCAGCGTTATCAAGAACTGAAAGACATCATCGCCATCCTGGGTATGGATGAACTGTCTGAAGAAGACAAACTGGTGGTAGCACGCGCTCGTAAGATCCAGCGCTTCCTGTCCCAGCCGTTCTTCGTGGCGGAAGTATTTACCGGTTCTCCGGGCAAATACGTCTCCCTGAAAGACACCATCCGTGGCTTTAAAGGCATCATGGACGGCGAATACGATCACCTGCCAGAGCAGGCGTTCTACATGGTCGGTTCCATCGACGAAGCCGTGGAAAAAGCCAAAAAACTTTAACGCCTTAATCGGAGGGTGATATGGCAATGACTTACCACCTGGACGTCGTCAGCGCAGAGAAACAAATGTTCTCTGGTCTGGTCGAGAAAATCCAGGTAACGGGCAGTGAAGGTGAGCTGGGTATTTACCCGGGTCACGCACCGCTGCTCACCGCCATTAAGCCTGGTATGATTCGCATCGTTAAGCAGCACGGTCATGAAGAATTTATCTACCTGTCAGGCGGCATTCTTGAAGTGCAACCTGGTAGCACGACCGTTCTGGCTGATACGGCAATTCGTGGCCAGGATCTCGACGAAGCGCGAGCTCTGGAAGCGAAACGTAAGGCTGAAGAGCATATCAAAAGCTCTCACGGCGACGTGGATTACGCTCAGGCGTCCGCAGAACTGGCCAAAGCGATCGCTCAGCTTCGCGTTATCGAGTTGACCAAAAAAGCGATGTAACACCGGCTTGAAAGTTAAAAAGCCAGTCTGGTTTCCAGGCTGGCTTTTTTTATGATTTCGTTTCAGAAATAGTAAAACTAAAAAGTGAGTTCAATATTTTTGTGATGAGTATCTCATTTTTATTGATCGATCAAAAAATGAAGTGTAGACTTGTTTTTGTGATTTGAATCACAAAATAATCCATCAAAACATAATCGCTATCCAGGAAGTTATCATGAAACTGATCAACAAAATCGTCGCTTTCTTCAGTGCTATGAACGTTACCTTTGGTACTTTCAACAACTAAGAATCAAACTATCCGAACTGCATTTGCGCTGTACCGCTAACTAAAACGACAACACATGCGGTGTGAGGCAGGAAAGAAAGTTAGAGGGTCGCCCGAGGGCGACCTTTGTGTTTTTATAGGGTCTTAATTTCGACTGAGGAAGTTACCGGTATTGAAACTCCCATCCTCATTACGCAGCAGAGGATCCGGTAACGCCAGCGTTTGGTAATCGTTGCTACTAATGCTCTTTCCCTGCGCGTTGATGCTTCGACCGCCGTGAATGAAGTAGTTGCTATCGTCGATGTTGCCGACCACGGCGTCGTCATATTTCCCTGCTTGAGTGCGTAAGGATATATTATCGCTGAAAGCGCCTTGCGTTTCCGGTGCGCCGTATGGGCTTGGGCGGAAGATATAGTTAAATCGATGATTGTCTACCGCAACGTTATTGACCACCACCAGCTTACCGGGGTTGAAATTGTCGGTAAAACCGTCCAGGTGATTGCCAATAGCGATGCTGTTACGTACCTCATGTGCGACTGGCTGCCCTTCCCCACCGAGTTTAAAGCCGTTGCTGGTATTATTGCGGGCAATTGAATTCTCGATCACCACAACACCATTCGCCCCGTCCTCAATCTTGTTAAACAGGTCGAATCCGTCATCGATATTATCGTGCGAGTAGCAACCTTCCAGCCGGTTACCCTCCCCTACGCGCATTTTCACCGCGAAGCCATCGGCATTAATTTTCCCCGGATCTTCATTACTAAAGGATTCAGAATTCACCACCCGGTTATAGCTGGCCCACAGCGGGCGTCCAACATCTGCCGGAGAGGAAATTTGAATCCCGGTATCATCGTTGCGATAAGCGATAACGTTTTCAATCAGGTTATGGCTACCCTGCACGCGCAGGCTTTTATCCGTAACTTCAATGCCGTTGATATGCCAGTAGCTGGCGTCCAGTAGCAATCCGTGAATGATCGCTTTGCCGTCGGCTTGCAGGGTTTTGGTTTTGCCTTTCAGACCGCTTGCGTTCAGAGGAATTGCCGTTTGCGGATAATCTCCAGCGGCTAATACTATTTTTCCGCCTGCCGGGACGAATTCAATGGCGGAGGATAAATCGAGCGGTGAATCAGCTGTCCCTTTAGCCTGCGGCAGCCCATCTGGTGCGGCATAGAGCGTATTGCCTGTCACGCTGGCACTGTGCTCAACTGTCAGCGTTTGGCTAACCGGTTTTGCGCTGGTGGCTGGGGTAAAGCTGATTTCAAAAGTGTCTTTATCTTTTAGGACGGCAGACTGGGTAAACATCTCTCCGGCTTTTACTTCTTTATCCTGCCCGATCACCACTTCATCCTGACGAACGGTTATGCGCCCGTCGCTATTAGTGCGCGCCTGCAATATGTAATCTTTGCTCTGGCTTTTTGCGCTTGAGCTAATTTGCATCACAGGAGGCCAGCTTTTGGCGACGTACGGTGCGGAGGGGGCCGTATTTGCTGCTGAGGTAGTGAGTGAAGCATTGCTGACGGTGATTTTTGCGTTACGTGAGGCGAAGAAACCGACGTAGTAATGCTCTTTATCCTGCTGTGTAATCAGGTCAGCGTGAGGAACCTGCTGGCTAACCCATTCATTGCCGCCCGTTGCTGCCCATGAGGTAATAAATCCATCGTTGGTGCGCTCCAGCTTGAGCTGAAAAGTTGGTGTTTGCTGTAAGTCGATCATTTCTTTATAGCTCTGGCGCTTTATTGATGCGCCCGCATTGCCCCATGGCTGAGTTATCCCTTCCCGGCTGATAGCCTGCAGCTTGATATGCGAGTGATCTTTTTTATCCTGAGTCATAATGGCGTTCATCACCATATTGGATGCCGCCGGGAACTCTTCGTAACCGACTTTCAGCGGTTGCTGCCGCGCATTGCCAATCACATCACGTACCAGCAAACCAGCGCCTTCCTGCGCGGCCGGACGAGCGCCATTTTCCGGGCCAAACTGATTGACGGTCACCGTTGCCTGCAGGATAAAATTCTGGTTAGTTGGCAGTTCGGTATAAAAGAAGGTCAGCCCGTCATGGGAGTTGGCAATTTTGCCGCCGCGGCTCTCAATAGTAATGGGCTGGCTGAGATCGGCCGGGTCTTGCGACTTAAGTTTTTTGCCGGCGATCGTGACATCGTTAACGCCAATCTTTTCTGGCAGGACGTTAGAGGAAAAGTTGCTATCTGTGGATTGTCCAAAGGCGATAGCCCGCCACTGATGGGCTTCATTAGCCTGCAGCGGTAGCGCGATCATCGAACTGCAAAGGGTTAATGCCAAAGGTATTTTGTTATTCATTCTTTTCTCCTGGGTAATTATTAAGCGGCATTATCAGGAAAATGAAATGCTGTTTCTATTTATCGCGTCACAATTAATGAATATTAAAACTGTGTTTTATTTTGTTGTTTTTCTTTATTCAGGTGTCAAAAAAACAGTAAAAGCAGAGGGATAGCCAGTATAACCGTTAGCTAAAATGATTTTTTTGTACTAAACGGGTTTGCGCTGGTTAAAAATAGCGCCCTAAAATGGTGTATAGCGTTGAGCCTGAACGTTTTATCTTCGACTCGTTTCATGATGAAAAATATGTAGATATTTCAACGTGAAAGGCTTTTACTTTTCGTTCCAACAGCAGTCAGGATGCGTATGTCAAACAGTCCGATGAGCGTGGTTATTCTTGCCGCAGGCAAAGGTACCCGCATGTATTCCGATCTTCCCAAGGTGTTGCATTCGCTGGCTGGAAAGCCAATGGTGCAGCATGTCATTGATGCAGCTAAAGAATTAGGTGCATCAGCCGTGCATCTGGTTTACGGGCACGGCGGCGATCTGCTGCGCCAGACGCTGCATGAAGATAATCTTAACTGGGTCTTACAGGCCGAACAGCTTGGCACTGGTCATGCCATGCAGCAGGCTGCGCCGTTCTTCAGCGATGATGAAGATATCCTGATGCTGTACGGCGATGTGCCGTTGATTTCCGTTGAAACATTAAAACGCCTGCGAGAAGCGAAACCGCAAGGCGGTATCGGTCTGCTGACGGTTAAGCTCGACGATCCGACCGGCTATGGCCGCATTACGCGTGATAACGGTGCGGTGACGGGGATTGTTGAGCACAAAGATGCCAGCGAAGAGCAGCGACAGATTAAGGAAATTAATACCGGGATCCTGGTCGCTAACGGCGCGGACCTGAAACGCTGGTTGGCGAAGCTGACCAATAATAACGTTCAGGGCGAATACTACATCACCGATATCATTGCTATGGCCTACGAAGAAGGCCATGAAATTGCGGCTGTTCACCCTCAGCGTTTAAGCGAGGTAGAAGGTGTGAATAACCGTCTACAATTATCCCGCCTTGAACGCGTTTTTCAGTCTGAACAGGCTGAAAAACTGCTGCTGGCGGGCGTCATGCTGCTTGATCCGGCGCGTTTTGATTTACGCGGCACGCTGAAACACGGGCGCGATGTTGAAATTGATACTAACGTTATTCTCGAGGGTAACGTGGTGCTGGGCGATCGCGTGAAGATTGGTACCGGCTGCGTTATCAAGAATAGCACCATTGGCGATGATTGCGAGATCAGTCCCTATACGGTGGTGGAGGATGCTCATCTGGAAGCCGCCTGTACTATCGGGCCGTTCGCACGTCTGCGCCCGGGCGCAGAGTTGCTGGAAGGCGCGCACGTCGGCAACTTTGTCGAAATTAAAAAGGCGCGTCTGGGTAAAGGCTCTAAGGCCGGTCATCTGTCCTACCTTGGCGATGCTGAGATTGGCGATAACGTTAATATCGGCGCGGGCACCATCACCTGTAACTATGATGGTGCGAATAAGCACAAAACGGTGATTGGCGATGACGTGTTTGTTGGCTCTGATAGCCAGCTGGTGGCTCCGGTGACCGTAGGCAAGGGCGTGACCATTGCCGCAGGAACAACGGTAACGCGAAACGTTGCCGATAACGAACTCGTTTTAAGCCGCGTGCCGCAGGTCCATAAACAGGGCTGGCAGCGTCCGGTGAAGAAAAAGTAACGCTATTTCTCTTTCGCCCTTATTGGGGAGAAGGAGCGGGGTGAGGGGATAATATAATCCTCCCCCCACGGCAGTACCCATAAAAATAACCCCACTCTCTACAAGGCTCGGGGCGCCCGACCAGGGCACTAGCCAAAAGATTTCACACTGTAGCAAGGCGTCAAGCTTGAGAATCTACGGGAGCTTACTGAAGTAAGTGACCGTAGTGAGCAAGTGCAGCCAACGCAGAAACGGTGTGAAAGATGAAGGCTAAACAGGTTGACCGACAACGCATGGCATACAGCCAAAATCGGAATTAAAAACTATGTGTGGAATTGTTGGCGCAGTCGCGCAGCGTGATATTGCTGAAATCCTTCTTGAAGGTTTACGTCGTCTGGAATACCGCGGTTATGACTCCGCCGGTCTGGCGGTCGTTGACAACGAAGGTCATATGAACCGCGTTCGCCGCCTCGGTAAAGTACAGATGCTGGCTCAGGCGTTAGAAGAACGTCCCTTACACGGTGGTACCGGGATTGCTCATACCCGCTGGGCGACTCATGGCGAACCGTCTGAGGGTAACGCACACCCGCATGTTTCTGACCATATTGTGGTGGTGCATAACGGGATTATCGAAAACCATGAACCGCTGCGCGAACTGCTGCAGTCCCGGGGCTATGTTTTTGCCTCCGAGACGGACACCGAAGTGATTGCGCACCTGGTGCATTGGGAGCTGGAGCAAGGCGGTACCCTACGCGATGCCGTGCTGCGTACCATTCCTCAACTGCGTGGCGCTTACGGCACCGTGATTATGGATACCCGCGATCCGGGTACGCTGCTGGCCGCCCGTTCAGGCAGCCCGCTGGTCATCGGTCTGGGGATGGGGGAAAACTTCATAGCTTCCGACCAGCTGGCGCTGCTGCCGGTTACCCGCCGTTTTATCTTCCTTGAAGAAGGTGATATTGCGGAAGTGACCCGCCGCTCGGTCACTGTCTTTGATAAATCTGGCGTGGAGGTTCAGCGCCCGGATATTGAATCCAATCTGCAATATGACGCGGGTGATAAAGGTATCTATCGCCACTACATGCAGAAAGAGATCTACGAGCAGCCGAATGCTATCAAAAACACACTTTCCGGGCGTATCAGCCACGGCGAGGTTGATTTGAGCGAACTGGGTCCGCAGGCCAACGAACTGCTGTCTCAGGTTGAGCATATTCAGATCATCGCCTGCGGAACCTCCTACAACTCCGGTATGGTTTCCCGCTACTGGTTTGAGTCGCTGGCAGGGGTTCCGTGCGACGTCGAAATCGCCTCTGAGTTCCGCTATCGCAAATCTGCCGTACGTCGTAACAGCCTGATGATCACCCTCTCCCAGTCCGGCGAGACGGCGGATACGCTGGCTGGCCTGCGCCTGTCGAAAGAGCTGGGTTATTTAGGGTCTCTGGCGATTTGTAACGTTCCTGGCTCATCTCTGGTACGCGAATCCGATCTGGCGATAATGACCAATGCCGGAACGGAAATTGGTGTTGCCTCGACTAAAGCGTTTACTACGCAATTGACCGTTCTGCTGATGCTGGTGGCTAAACTGGCTCGCCTGAAAGGTCAGGATGCCGCTATCGAACACGATATCGTTCATGGCTTACAGACACTGCCGAGCCGCATTGAGCAGGTGCTTTCACAGGATAAACGCATTGAAGCTCTGGCCGAGAATTTCTCTGACAAGCATCACGCGTTGTTCCTTGGTCGTGGCGATCAGTATCCGATTGCCCTGGAAGGGGCGCTGAAGCTGAAAGAGATCTCCTACATTCACGCTGAAGCCTACGCCGCCGGAGAGCTGAAGCACGGCCCGCTGGCATTGATTGACGCTGAAATGCCGGTAGTGGTGGTGGCACCGAACAACGAGCTGCTGGAGAAGCTAAAATCCAATATTGAAGAGGTTCGTGCCCGAGGCGGCCAGCTATATGTCTTTGCAGACGGCGATGCGGGTTTTAACAGTAGCGACAATATGCACATCATCGAGATGCCGCATGTTGAAGAGGTGATTGCGCCTATCTTCTACACCGTACCGTTGCAGTTGCTGGCATATCATGTGGCGCTGATCAAAGGGACTGACGTCGACCAGCCGCGTAACCTGGCGAAATCGGTTACCGTAGAATAACGATTTTTACATCATCTACAGGGCTGCCGTCTGGTGGCCCTTTTTCTTCTCTGGAGATCGCTTTTTGATCTGCTAGTTAAAGAATGTATTGCACCTGTTTTATGACAGACTGCCATCTTTAACTCCGATTTTTACTGTCATAAAAATAAAATTTCCCGGTAAACTATTCGTCATTATCATTGCTAACAATGTGATTTATATTGTTTTTATTTGTCTTAAAATCCTGTCTTTTTATGTGTCATAAAACTGTAATAATTCGTACATTTTACTGTCACCTGTTTGTCCTATTTTGCTCACCATAGCTTCGAAACAATGATTTACGAATCCAGCAGGAGACATTATGAAAGTTATGCGTACCACCGTCGCAACAGTTGTCGCCGCGACCTTATCGATGAGCGCTTTCTCTGTTTTTGCAGCAGCAAGCCTGACTGGCGCAGGTGCAACTTTCCCCGCGCCGGTGTATGCCAAATGGGCAGATACCTATAACAAAGAAACTGGTAACAAAGTTAACTACCAGGGTATCGGCTCCTCTGGCGGCGTAAAACAAATCACTGCCAACACCGTAGATTTCGGTGCTTCTGATGCTCCTCTGGCTGATGACAAACTGGCTCAGGAAGGCCTGTTCCAGTTCCCGACCGTTATCGGCGGTGTGGTGCTGGCGGTGAACATCCCGGGTCTCAAATCTGGTGAACTGGTACTCGACGGTAAAACGTTGGGTGACATCTACCTGGGTAAAATCAAGAAGTGGGATGATGAAGCCATCACCAAACTGAACCCTGGTTTGAAGCTGCCTTCTCAGAACATCGCCGTTGTGCGTCGTGCTGATGGTTCCGGTACTTCCTTCGTCTTCACCAGCTACCTGGCGAAAGTGAACGAAGAGTGGAAATCTAAAATTGGCGCAGGTTCTACCGTAAACTGGCCGACCGGTCTGGGCGGCAAAGGCAACGACGGCATTGCCGCTTTCGTTCAGCGTCTGCCGGGTTCTATCGGCTACGTCGAATATGCCTACGCTAAACAGAACAATCTGGCTTATACCAAGCTGCTGTCAGCAGACGGTAAGCCGGTTAGCCCGACGGAAGATAACTTCGCTAACGCAGCGAAAGGTATCGACTGGAGCAAATCCTTCGCACAGGATTTGACTAATCAGAAAGGTGAAAATGCATGGCCTATCACCTCTACAACCTTCATCCTGGTTCACAAGGCTTCCAATAAGCCAGAGCAGACCGCTGAAGTGCTGAAGTTCTTCGACTGGGCGTATAAAAACGGCGGTAAAGAAGCAAACGCACTGGACTACGCATCCCTGCCGGATAGCGTGGTTGAGCAGGTTCGCGCTGCATGGAAGACCAACGTGAAAGACAGCAGCGGTAAAGCGCTGTACTAATACCCGTCATATTTTGAGCTGCAGGTGCGTTGGCTGCAGCTCGAATTATTTAGGGTATGGTATTACCTTTGCCAGAAAGATCAGTAAACTACGGTTTTTTCTGGCCCGAAACTGAAGAGTAATTTATGGCTGCAACCAAGCCGGCATTCAACCCTCCGGGGAAAAAGGGTGACATAATTTTCAGCGTGCTGGTAAAACTGGCGGCGCTGATTGTGCTATTGATGCTGGGCGGCATCATCGTCTCCCTCATTATCTCTTCCTGGCCAAGCATTGAAAAATTCGGCTTTGCCTTCTTATGGACCAAAGAGTGGGATGCGCCGAACCAGATTTTCGGTGCTCTGGTGCCGATTTACGGCACGCTGGTCACTTCATTTATCGCGCTGCTGATCGCCGTACCGGTGAGCTTTGGTATTGCACTGTTCCTGACGGAACTGTCGCCGGCCTGGCTGAAGCGTCCTCTGGGCATCGCCATTGAGCTGCTGGCGGCAATTCCCAGTATCGTTTACGGCATGTGGGGCCTGTTCATTTTTGCTCCGCTGTTTGCGACTTACTTCCAGGAACCCGTTGGCAACGTCTTGTCCAACATTCCTTTCGTCGGCGCTTTGTTCGCTGGCCCGGCATTTGGTATCGGTATTCTCGCCGCAGGCGTCATCCTGGCGATCATGATCATTCCTTATATCGCTGCCGTTATGCGTGACGTTTTTGAACAGACGCCGGTGATGATGAAAGAGTCCGCTTACGGTATCGGCTGTACGACGTGGGAAGTTATCTGGCGTATCGTTCTGCCCTTTACCAAAAACGGTGTTATCGGTGGGGTAATGCTCGGGTTGGGACGTGCGCTGGGGGAAACCATGGCGGTGACCTTTATTATCGGCAACACCTACCAGCTCGATAGCGCCTCGTTGTTTATGCCGGGCAACAGTATCACCTCTGCGTTGGCGAATGAGTTTGCCGAAGCGGAAACCGGCCTGCACGTTGCAGCATTGATGGAGCTGGGTCTGATTCTGTTTGTGATCACCTTTATTGTACTGGCTGCCTCGAAGTTCATGATTATGCGCCTGGCTAAGAATGAGGGGGCTCGCTAATGGCGACGATCGAATTGCAAACCACTGCAGAACTGGCGGAATCTCGCCGTAAAATGCAGGCAAAACGCCGTATGAAAAACCGCCTCGCCCTGACGCTATCGATGGCGACCATGGCGTTTGGTCTGTTCTGGCTTGTCTGGATCCTGATGTCTACCGTAACCCGCGGTATTGATGGCATGAGCCTGGCGCTATTTACCGAAATGACACCGCCGCCAAATACGGCGGGTGGTGGTCTGGCAAACGCCCTGGCGGGCAGCGGCCTGTTGATCCTGTGGTCGACGGTTATCGGCACACCTCTGGGCATTATGGCGGGGATTTATCTGGCGGAATATGGCCGTAAATCCTGGCTGGCCGAAGTTATCCGCTTTATTAACGATATCCTGCTTTCTGCACCTTCGATTGTTGTCGGCCTGTTTGTCTACACCATCGTGGTGGCGCAAATGCAGCACTTCTCCGGCTGGGCTGGTGTGATTGCGCTGGCTCTGCTGCAGGTGCCTATCGTTATTCGTACCACGGAAAACATGCTGAAACTGGTGCCAGACAGCCTGCGAGAAGCGGCTTATGCGCTGGGAACACCGAAGTGGCGCATGATTTCTGCTATCACCCTGAAAGCATCTGTATCCGGCATCATGACCGGTATCCTGCTGGCTATCGCCCGTATCGCCGGGGAAACGGCACCGCTGCTGTTTACCGCGCTCTCCAACCAGTTCTGGAGCACCGATATGATGCAGCCGATTGCTAACCTGCCGGTGACCATTTTCAAATTTGCCATGAGTCCGTTTGCGGAGTGGCAGCAACTGGCATGGGCCGGGGTATTGATTATCACCCTGTGCGTATTGCTGCTGAACATTCTGGCGCGCGTTATTTTCGCGAAGAATAAACACGGTTAATTTTTGCGGCGCGGCGAAATGCGGCGTCGAATGAGGAAGAGAACGAGATGAGTATGGTGAATGCAACCCCGGGTAAGCTTTCAGTTCGTAACCTGAACTTCTACTACGGAAAATTCCATGCCCTGAAAAACATCAACCTGGATATCACCAAAAACCAGGTTACGGCGTTTATCGGTCCGTCAGGCTGCGGTAAATCCACGCTGTTGCGTACGTTCAACAAGATGTTTGAGCTGTACCCGGAGCAGCGCGCGGAAGGCGAAATTCTGCTGGATGGCGATAATATTCTGACTAACACCCAGGATATCGCTCTGCTGCGTGCGAAAGTGGGCATGGTATTCCAGAAGCCGACGCCGTTCCCGATGTCTATCTATGACAACATCGCTTTTGGCGTGCGTCTGTTTGAGAAACTTTCCCGTGCGGATATGGACGAGCGCGTCCAGTGGGCTTTGACCAAAGCCGCATTGTGGAATGAAACCAAAGATAAATTGCATCAGAGCGGATACTCTCTCTCCGGTGGTCAGCAGCAGCGTCTGTGTATCGCGCGCGGAATCGCGATTCGTCCGGAAGTCCTGCTGCTGGATGAGCCTTGCTCAGCGCTGGACCCGATATCTACCGGGCGCATTGAAGAGCTGATCACCGAACTGAAACAGGATTACACCGTCGTTATCGTGACCCACAACATGCAGCAGGCTGCGCGTTGCTCCGACCATACGGCATTTATGTATCTTGGCGAGCTGATTGAATTCAGTAACACGGACGACCTGTTTACCAAGCCCGCTAAGAAGCAAACTGAAGACTATATTACTGGCCGCTACGGTTGATATGTCCTTCAGCTTTCAAGCGATAACCGCGTTGGCTGTCTTTGCTCACCCCGGTCACGTAGTAGACTACGCTCCCGGGGATTCGCGTAGTTGCCGCCTTGTTCTCGCTCGAAATCTTTTGGGCATCTGGAGAAATGATGGACAATTTAAACCTAAATAAACATATTTCCGGCCAGTTCAATGCTGAACTGGAGTACATCCGCACTCAGGTCATGACCATGGGTGGGCTGGTGGAGCAGCAGCTTTCTGATGCGATCACCGCGATGCACAACCAGGACAGTGAACTGGCGAAGCGCGTTATCGACGGCGATAAACAGGTCAATATGATGGAAGTGGCGATCGATGAAGCCTGCGTGCGCATCATTGCCAAACGTCAGCCGACCGCCAGCGACCTGCGTCTGGTGATGGCGATCATCAAAACCATCGCGGAGCTGGAGCGTATCGGCGACGTGGCGGATAAAATCTGTAGCACTGCGCTGGAGAAATTCTCTCATCAGCACCAACCGCTGCTGGTGAGCCTGGAATCGCTGGGGCGGCATACCGTGCAGATGCTGCATGATGTGCTGGATGCCTTCGCGCGTATGGATCTGGATGAAGCGGTGCGTATCTACCGTGAAGACAAGAAAGTCGACCAGGAATATGAAGGCATTGTGCGTCAGCTAATGACCTATATGATGGAAGACCCGCGCACTATTCCAAGCGTGTTGACCGCGTTGTTCTGCGCTCGTTCGATTGAGCGTATCGGCGACCGTTGCCAAAATATATGTGAGTATATTTTCTACTTCGTTAAAGGTCAGGATTTCCGTCATGTTGGCGGCGACGAGCTGGATAAACTGCTGGCGGGAAAAGACCCCAAAGAGTGATAAATCATTAGAGTCAATCCTGATAAATGGAATTATCAGGATTGGTTATGATTTGTGATTCACTTTTTTTAATTAATTGAGATTGGTGAGATTTTCGTCACAAATAATAATTTCATTAATTGTGATCTGATTTTTATAGCGCAACAATACGGACCATTAATCGGGTTACTTGTCATTACAAGGCTCGAATTAAAAACTCTGGATTGTTACTGCGTAAGCAGGCAAAACCTGACATCACCATTAACCTGGCGATGTCAGGTTTTTTTTTGCCAAATAATCCACTATCAGCAAGATACTGGGGTTGTTACCGCCATGCGGGCAAAACCTGAAGCAAATTACTTCTGTTTTAGACAGGTGATTTGCTTCAGGTTTTTTTTTGATTCTAAGCAAGGATGTTAGAGGGTAAACCATGAAGGCATTAGCCGAAAAAATAATCGCTGGCGTCGGCGGGCGAGAGAACATCATTAGTCTGATGCACTGTGCGACACGTTTACGCTTTAAGCTTCACGATCGGAGTAAAGCTCAGGCTGAGAGGCTTAAAAACACTGCCGGCATTATTATGGTTGTCGAAAGCGGTGGCCAGTTTCAGGTGGTTATTGGCAATCACGTTGCTGATATGTTCAATACTATTAATGGGTTGATTGGGGTAATAAATAACGCTGATAGTGTAAAAAAAGAAGAGGATAAAGATAATATATTCAATAAGCTTATCTATATCATCTCCGGGATATTTACGCCTTTTATAGGGTTGATGGCAGCTACCGGTATTTTAAAAGGTGTTCTGGCATTATCGCTCGTTTGCGGATGGACAACCGAGCAGAGTGGTACCTATTTACTGATGTTCAGCGTCAGTGATTCCCTCTTTTATTTTTTCCCTATTATCCTGGGCTACACGGCCGGGCAACGATTTGGTTGTAACCCGTTTACTACGATGGTGATTGGTGGGGCGCTGACTCATCCGTTGATTTTACAGGCATTTGAAAAAGCGCAAAACCCGGATAACCCGATCCTGCATTTTCTGGGGATGCCGATTACCTTTATCAACTATACCTCTTCCGTTATCCCGATTATTTTTTCTGCCTGGCTCTGTAGCTTACTGGAGAAAAGATTGAACCGCTGGCTGCCTTCAGCCATCAAAAACTTTTTCTCTCCTCTGATTTGTCTGGTCGTTATTACGCCGCTGACCTTTTTAGCTATTGGACCAGTGTCTACATGGTTGAGTGAAATGCTGGCGTTGGCCTATCAGTTCCTCTATCACACCGCGCCCTGGTTAGCCGGTGCCGTGATGGGCGGATTGTGGCAGGTGTTCGTGATGTTTGGCCTGCATTGGGGGTTGGTGCCGTTATGTATCAATAACTTTACCGTGCTCGGTTATGACACGATGCTGCCGCTAATGACGCCAGCCATTCTGGCTCAGGTAGGCGCTGCTCTGGCTATTTTTATCAGCGAACGTGATGCGCAGAAAAAAGTGGTGGCGGGGTCCGCTTCATTAACCGGACTTTTTGGTATCACTGAACCTGCGGTTTATGGTGTGAACTTACCGCGTCGTTACCCGTTTATTATTGCCTGCGTGAGCGGCGGTATTGGTGCTGCAATAGTGGGTTTCGCGCAGACGAAAGTTTACTCTTTTGGTGTTCCGAGTATTTTTACTTTTATGCAAACCATTCCGCCGACGGGGGTTGATTACACGGTTTGGGCCTGCATTATCGGTAGCTTCCTGGCAATGGGATTAGCTTTCCTTGGTACCCTGCTGTTCGGCATTTTTGGCAAGAAAAATAGCCAACCGCAACCAGAAGAATCCACTGTTGAACTGAACAGTCAACCGTTGCAGAAATTTGAAACGATCATCTCTCCCATGAACGGAACTATCGTTCCTCTCGAACTGGTACCTGATAACACTTTCGCCAGCGGTTTATTAGGTAAAGGCATCGCGATTCTACCTAATAGCGGTACGGTCTATTCTCCTGTTTCGGGCGAGGTTATCTCTTTATTTGAGTCATTACACGCCATTGGTATTAAGTCTAATGATGGCGCGGAGATCCTTATTCATGTTGGCCTTGATACCGTTAAATTGAAAGGACAGCATTTTACTTCTCATATTGATGTCGGTGATAAAATTTCTGTGGGCGATCTCTTATTATCTTTTGACCTCCCCGCGATATCTGCTGCTGGTTTTAATCTCGTGACGCCAATACTAATAACCAATAGTGATGATTATATGGATGTTCTGGTTTTAGGGAAGGAGCAGGTTCTTTCCGGGAGTGAACTTCTGTCGATCATTAAATAAGCATAAATGACAGGTTTTCCTTTCCTGTAACCATAAGTTTAAAGGAGGCATCTTTAATCTTTGCGTTTGAATGATAGCGTTTTTATATAGCGTCAGAGCTGGAGTGTTATCTGGCGAATTTATTTGTTAGCGGTATTCCGTTTTATGCCAATACTTAGATAAAGGGATATTATGTTTAAAAGAAATCTGATTACATCTGCAATTATTCTTATGGCCCCGCTTGCTTATACCGCTAATGCCATGGCGGAATCGCTGACGGTTGAGCAACGTCTTGAACTTCTGGAACAGGCGCTTAAGGATACGCAGAAAGAGCTTAAAAAATACAAAGATGAAGAAAAGACCAGGGGGCAGATTTGGGTCTCAAATACTCAGCCTGGCGGTAATAAAGGAAGTGCTGCTCAACAGGTGGTGAGCGCTCCGGCACCTGCGGGCAGTGCGCAAAAACCGGCCGCTGTATTGGTAAGAAATGATCAACCTGCGGCCAATGGAGAGTCTATCTATAGCTCCATGACGATGAAAGATTTCAGTAAGTTTGTGAAAGATGAAATCGGCTTTAGCTACAACGGCTACTATCGCTCTGGCTGGGGAACCGCATCCCATGGTTCGCCAAAGTCCTGGGCAATTGGTTCGCTTGGTCGCTTTGGTAACGAATATTCCGGCTGGTTTGATTTGCAGCTCAAGCAGCGGGTCTATCAGGAAGGCAACAAGCGTGTTGATGCGATAGTTATGCTTGATGGTAACGTTGGTCAGCAGTATTCCACTGGCTGGTTCGGCGATAACGCTGGCGGTGAGAACTATATGCAGTTCTCTGATATGTACGTTAATACCAAAGGTTTCCTTCCGTTTGCGCCGGAAGCAGATTTCTGGGTCGGTAAGCACGGTGCGCCGAAAATTGAAATCCAGATGCTGGACTGGAAAACGCAAAGAACCGATGCGGCAGCTGGTATTGGTCTTGAGAACTGGAAAGTAGGCGTAGGTAAATTTGATATCGCGTTAGTGCGCGAAGACGTCGACGACTACGATCGTTCCCTGAAGAATAAGCAACAGATTAACACCAATACCATTGATATTCGTTATAAAGAGATCCCTCTCTGGGATAAAGCGTCGCTGATGGTTAGCGGGCGCTATGTTGCGGCGAACCAAAGCTCATCTGAAAAATATAATGAGGGTAATAATGGGTATTATGAGTGGAAAGATACTTGGATGGCGGGAACATCGTTAACGCAGAAATTTGATAACGGCGGATTTAACGAGTTTTCATTCTTGCTGGCAAATAACTCCATTGCCAGTAGCTTCTCGCGCTATGCGGGGTCCAGTCCGTACACAACCTTTAACGGCAGATACTATGGCGATCATACCAACGGTACCGCCGTTCGTTTAACCTCGCAGGGTGAAACCTACCTGCGTGACGACGTTATTCTGGCCAATGCGATTGTTTACTCCTTTGGTAATGACGTCTATAGCTACGAAACCGGCGCGCATTCAGACTTTGAATCCATTCGCGCCGTCGTCCGCCCGGCTTATATCTGGGATAAATACAACCAGACCGGCGTTGAGCTGGGCTATTTCAAGCAGCAGAACAAAGATATCACCGGTAAGAAATACAACGAATCCGGTTATAAAACCACGCTGTTCCATACCTTGAAAGTCAATACCAGTATGCTGACCTCTCGCCCGGAAATTCGTTTCTATGCGACTTATATTAAAGCGAAGGACATCGACCTGGATAAGGCAGCGAACAGCAATACCAGCAGCATTTTTGAAGATGGTAAGAACGATCAATTTGCCGTTGGCGCCCAGGCTGAAATCTGGTGGTAAAGCTGGCGACGGTCAGGACATAATTCTAAAGAGGAGTCACGATGAAACGACATGCTATCTACTTCGCTCTGGCGCTGGCGGGTGCGGCGTTTACCGCCCATGCCGCGCCGCTTCCGGCAATGCCTGGCGGGTCGATCCCGGTGAGCCAGTATATTACGCAGGTTAACGCTGATAAGAGCATTACCTTCCGCCTGTTTGCGCCGGACGCAAAACGCGTCTCCGTGGTGACGGGGGCGACACCGGATACCTTTGTCTCTCACGATATGACCAAAGACGAGCAGGGGATCTGGACGTGGAAAGGCGAAGCCCTGGCCCCCAACCTCTACGAATACTATTTTGACGTTGATGGTTTCCGCTCTGTAGACACCGGCAGCCGTTATCAGAAGCCGCAGCGCCAGGTGAATACCAGCCTGATTCTGGTACCAGGCAGCATTCTTGACGATCGGGCGGTCGCTCACGGTGAGTTGCGGACGTTAACCTATCACTCAAAGGCGCTAAATTCTGAACGTCGCGCCTATGTCTGGACGCCGCCGGGCTACACCGGTACCGGCGAGCCGCTGCCGGTGCTCTATTTCTATCACGGCTTTGGCGACAGCGGCTTATCGGCTATCGACCAGGGACGCATCCCGCAAATCATGGATAACCTGCTGGCGGAAGGCAAAATCAAGCCAATGTTGGTGGTAGTACCTGATACCGAAACCGATATTCCAGAAGCGATCGCGGAAAACTTCCCACCGCAGGAGCGCCGCAAAACCTTCTATCCGCTGAATGCTAAAGCGGCCGATAAAGAGCTGATGAACGACATCATTCCGCTGATTGATGAGCGCTTCAATGTGCGTAAAGACGCAGATGGCCGGGCGCTCGCCGGGCTGTCGCAGGGAGGATATCAGGCGCTGGTCTCTGGAATGAATCATCTTGAAAGCTTCGGTTGGCTGGCAACCTTCAGTGGTGTGACCACCACGACGGTGCCGGATGCGGGCGTCGAGGCGCAGTTAAACCAACCGCAGGCAATCAATAAGCAATTGCGGAACTTTACCGTGGTGGTAGGCGAGAAAGATGTCGTTACCGGGAAGGATATTGCGGGTCTGAAAACTGAGCTGGAAAAGCAGAAAATCAAGTTTGACTACCATGAATATCCTGGCCTGAACCATGAGATGGACGTCTGGCGCCCGGCCTACGTCGAGTTCGTGCAGAAGCTATTTAAGTAAAAGTAGGGAGCCTGGGTTCTGGCTCCTTATCTTCAATATACACAGGGAGATAAAATGAAATTAATCGTGACGGAAGATTATGAAGAGATGAGCCTGGTTGCCAGCCATCATCTATTAGGCTACATCACCGCACCGTGTAGAATGAATCTGGCGGTGACGGCTGGCAGCACGCCTAAGCGCATGTATGAGCATGTGACCAGCGCAATCAAAGGGAAACCGTTTTATTCTCAGATCCATTATTACAACTTTGATGAGATTCCTTTCCGCGGCCAGGATCGGGAAGGCATCACCATCAGTAATCTGCGTAATCTGTTTTTCACTCCCGCGCAGATTCAGGAACAGAATATCCACAAGCTCAGCCATGAAAACTTTATGCACCATGACCGTCAGTTACAGGAAGATGGTGGCCTTGACCTGATCGTGATGGGGCTGGGTGCTGACGGTCATTTTTGCGGTAACTTACCGAATACCACGCGTTTCCATGATGCAACCGTTGAATTCCCTATTACCGGGGATATGGTTGGTATCGTCGCCCATGGCGAAATGGGCGGGGATTTCTCAGTGGTACCGGATAGCTACGTTACTATGGGGCCGAAAAGCGTGATGGCGGCGAAAAATTTGCTGCTTATCGTCAGCGGTGCGGCGAAAGCCCAGGCGTTGAAGCAGGTGATTGAAGGTGAAGTGAGCGAACAGGTTCCGGCCTCGGTACTGAAACTGCATCCTTCATTAGTCATCATCGCTGACAAGGCTGCGGTTGCTGAGCTGAGCAAAGCGTAAACTTCCAGGGCATAGCGTAAGCGGATTGCGCTATGCCTACTGGACTCGTTTCTGAGCTAACTACTGACTGACTATTACCTCTTTTTTCATTGTTTCTGCCATCACTATTATTAATGCATTCTGTCTTTAATTATTCTTTCGGAAATATAATTCACTCATCTTAACTATTTAAACGCGGATTGCGAAGGTACTTTATAACTTTGTATTTTTGATGTGAATGCAATTTGTGTTAATATTCATTTGGTCTTTTTATTAATGTCTCGTATTAATATGTGAGCACGTGCTGCTTTAGTTATAGATGATTGCCATTTTTAAAGGTGAGTGGCAAAAATACAAAGGTTTTATTGTGAGTGTTTTTTATACTTCATTCGAGTTGTCTCCTTAAGTAAAAACTACAGTCAAGGATCAATGGAATGATAATAAGTTCATCACAGTCATCTGAAACTCCCTCGGAGTTTTCCCGGGTTGTATTTGGTATGCCAGTTAAACTCTTTTGGGGCTATATCGCCATAGCCATTTTTATGACGGGCGATGGTGTCGAATTAGCTTTTCTCTCAAAATACATCATTGATATTGGCTTTGGTGTTTCACAAAGCGCAATGATATTTACCGTTTATGCTGTTACTGCCGCTATTGCTAGTTGGTTATCCGGAGGGATTAGTGAGATCTATGGCCCCCGGAAAATTATGGCGTTAGGTGTAGTATGGTGGGTCGTGTTCCACGTGTTATTTATTCATTTTGGTCTGGCAGCCAAAAATTACCCACTTATATTGGTTTTTTACGCACTACGTGGTTTTGCCTATCCGTTATTTTTCTACGCTTTTTATGTGCTTGTTGTTCAGAGAACGCCGCCACATCGTTTGGCTTCCGCAACCGGCTGGATTTGGTCGATGTTCACCATCGGTTATGGCATCGTTGCGTCTTTCTTACCCAGCGTAACCATTCCGCTTATGGGGTTTATTGCCACATTATGGATGTCGTTAGCATGGGTTGTTGCTGGGGGTATTCTGGCGCTGTTGACGTTGAAGGAGTTGCCTTCACAAAATAAGTCTTCGATTCCTAAATCGGCAAAACTACAGGAAATAAGCCGTGGTGTAACGCTTATCTTTGAGGATAAAAATATCTTTCTGGCATTAATCATCCGGGTGTTATGCAACCTGGCATTGTTTGGTTTTCCTATCTTTATGCCGTTGCATTATACCTCTCAGGAGGTGGGGTTTACTGCGGAAGAATGGATGCGAATCTGGGGGATATTCTTCCTGGTGCAGCCGGTCACTAATGTTCTGTGGGGCATAATTGGCGATCGAATTGGCTGGTTATTCCAGATGCGCTGGGTAGGCTTCTTTGGTTGTACTATAACCACGTTATTGTTCTATTTTATGCCTCTGTACTTCCCTGCCAGTCTTGGGATGGCTATCTTTTTTGCTCTTTTGTTAGCGTTTACGCTTACCTCTTTTGTCCCCATGGGGGCTATTTTTCCGATGCTGGCGCCCGATCATAAAGGTGCGGCAATTTCAGTGCAAAATCTGGGGGGTGGCATTGGCAACTTCATTGGCCCAGCTATTGCTACGCTCCTCTTTAGTCTGTCTTTTGATATTAAAACTGTGGTCATCTGCTATTCAGCACTTTACTTCCTCGGCGGAGTGCTGACGTGGTTTATTCGAAATCCTCAGCTCAATCTGACGCAGAACGAAATGGATTTAACCTCTCTGACTCTTAAGGAAGAAAAATGAACATTGATAATTTTTTTGGTTTGAACGGAAAAGTTGCCATGGTGACTGGCGCATCGGCAGGTATTGGACTCGCCATTGTCGAATTGATGAATGAATTAGGCGTAACGGTCATCATGGTGGATAAAAATCCGCAGGTTGTCGAACAGGCGAAACATATACTGGGTAAAGGTATCGGCATCGCCGCCGATCTATCCGATATTGATGCGATCCCTGCACTGGTTCAGCACGTAGTGGATGGTTATGGGCGTATTGATATTCTGGTGAATAATGCCGGGATCGGCATTCTTGAATCAGCCTCAGAGGTGAAAAAAGAGAGCTGGGATGCGACATTGCTGGTTAACCTGACAGCGCCTTACTTCCTCTCTCAGGCGGTTGGAGAGTTTATGATAAACCAGCACAGTGGCCGTATCGTTAATATTGCCTCCCAGGCCAGCGTTATTGCTCTGGAGAATCACGCAGCGTACTGCACAAGTAAAGCCGGACTGGTTATTGCGTCAAAAGTGTTGGCGGCAGAGTGGGGGAAATATGGCATTACCGTCAATACTATTTCCCCAACCGTGGTAGAAACGGAATTAGGTAAACGCTACTGGCAGGGTGAAAGGGCAACCGAGATGAAGGCTAAAATTCCAACAGGGCGTTTTGCCATGCCGGATGAAATAGCGGCTGCGGTGGCTTATCTTGTCAGTGATAAGGCCGGGATGGTTACTGGCGAGAATCTTATCGTTGATGGCGGCTACACTATTATCTGATTTGCCGAGCTATCTCAATGCTGAGACGGATGGCAAACCTGCTTTATCTATTGTGCTCGTATTTCTGCCGGGCGGCGGCTAACACCTTGCCCGGCCTGCAAATTCCAAAACGAGTTTCCTATAAGCTCGGACAGAAGCACTGCCGGGTCATTTCAGATGAGTGCACTCTGTCTGCAATCTGAATACTTAGCGCGTGATATCCCACCCGCGCGCTTTCCACAGATCCGGCAGCTCATCCAGGCGGGTAAACGTTGTCACTTTCGGATGCACGATCGGCTTGTTGTGCGGATCGGCGCAGAAGTAGAACACCTCCATTCCGGCAGCGATCCCTGACTGTGCGCCTGCGCTGGAATCATCGACCAGAATGCAGTTCTCGACGTTCACGTTCATCGCTTTTGCGGCATGGAGCATCAGGGCCGGATCGGGTTTCCAGCGCTGGATGTCGTAGCCGCTGAACAGTTTTTCCGGGAAGTGATGCAACATTCCCAATTTACCGAGAGAGTGCTGCATTTTGCTCACCGGGCCGTTGGAGACCACGCACATCGGCACCTTGACCGCATCCAGCAGCGCCTGTGCCCCAGGAATGACTTCCAGTTCAGTATCAAACAGACGTGCAACTTCATCGCGGTAAACCGGCTCAAGAGTCGCTTTTTGCAGGTCAACGCCGTACTCCGCGTTAATGGTGTCGATAATCTCGTAAAGTTTTACGCCCTTGAAGCGCTTAAAAATTTCTTCTAAATCCAGCGTAATGCCAAATTCCCTGAACATATGGACGTAGGCGCGGGAGCAGATCACCTCGCTGTCGACCAGCGTGCCGTCACAGTCGAAAAATACTGATTCTGGTTGGGTCATGTCGTTTCCATTTTAGTAAGTTAACGTTTTCGTCATGCTGATTTGTGAGACGCAATCGTTGCCGTATAAGCAAAATCAATGAAAAAAAGTATCTCACAACTGCCCTTATTGTCGCATTTTGGTATAGGATAGCGACGAATTTTCCCTCCTTTGTTCGGAAACCGATAATGAGTCAACAACAAACCAGCCAGTCTTCTGGCCAGGGTCTGCTGGAGCGCGTGTTCAAACTCCGCGAACATGGCACGACGGCACGTACCGAAGCGATTGCAGGTTTCACTACCTTCCTGACGATGGTGTACATCGTTTTTGTTAACCCACAAATTCTTGGCGTCGCGGGTATGGATACCAGCGCTGTTTTTGTGACCACCTGTCTGATCGCCGCGTTCGGCAGCATCCTGATGGGACTGTTCGCTAACCTGCCGGTGGCGCTGGCACCCGCGATGGGCCTGAACGCTTTCTTCGCGTTTGTCGTGGTTCAGGCGATGGGCCTGTCGTGGCAGGTCGGGATGGGTGCGATTTTCTGGGGCGCTGTTGGCCTGCTGCTGCTGACGATTTTCCGCGTACGCTACTGGATGATTGCTAATATCCCGGTTAGCCTGCGTGTCGGTATTACCAGCGGTATCGGCCTGTTTATCGGCATGATGGGGCTGAAAAACGCGGGTGTCATTGTCGCAAACAAAGACACCCTGGTGAGTATTGGCAACCTGACGTCCCACAGCGTACTGCTGGGTATTCTTGGCTTCTTTATTATCGCGATTCTGGCTTCCCGCAACATTCATGCGGCGGTACTGGTTTCAATCGTGGTCACCACGCTGCTGGGCTGGATGTTGGGTGATGTTCACTATACCGGCATCGTTTCTGCGCCGCCGAGCGTGACTACGGTGATCGGTCATGTTGATCTGGCGGGTTCGCTGAATCTCGGTCTGGCGGGAGTTATCTTCTCGTTTATGCTGGTGAACCTGTTCGACTCCTCCGGTACCTTGATCGGCGTGACTGATAAAGCGGGTCTGGCCGATGAGAAGGGTAAGTTCCCGCGCATGAAGCAGGCGTTGTTTGTCGATAGCGTTTCGTCCGTTGCGGGTTCCTTTATTGGCACCTCTTCCGTGACTGCCTATATCGAATCGTCTTCAGGGGTTTCCGTTGGCGGCCGCACCGGCTTAACCGCCGTAGTGGTTGGTCTTCTGTTCCTGCTGGTTATCTTCCTGTCGCCGCTGGCGGGTATGGTTCCGGCCTATGCCGCAGCCGGTGCGCTGATTTACGTTGGCGTTCTGATGACTTCCAGCCTGGCACGCGTGAAGTGGGATGACCTGACCGAATCGGTTCCTGCGTTTATTACCGCCGTGATGATGCCGTTTAGCTTCTCTATTACCGAAGGTATTGCCTTAGGCTTTATCTCTTACTGCGTGATGAAGATTGGTACCGGCCGTCTGCGTGACCTCAGCCCATGCGTGATTGTGGTTTCACTGCTGTTCGTGCTGAAGATTGTGTTTATCGACGCTCATTAATGCGCGTTTCCCTCACACTCGGCATGCTGGCGAGTGTGAGGGAACAATACTACGCTTTAACCCGCTGAATATACTCGGCAAAGGCGCTTAGCTGCCCGCTGAGATGATCGAGCGTACTCTGATCGACCACCTTCCCCTCCTGCGGATCGACCTTATTCTGAATCACACCGCCCATAAACTCTGGCTTGTTCATCACCATCGCATCGAGGAAGACCAGAATCTGGCGCAGATGATACTGGCAGCGTGCGCCGCCAATCACGCCCATTGAGCTGGTTTGAATCAGTACTGGTTTGCCGGATAGGGGCTGTTCTGGCAGACGAGACAGCCAGTCGATGGCATTTTTCAGACCACCAGGAACCGAGTAGTTATATTCTGGAGTTACGATAACCACACCATCCGCTTCACGAATTTGCTGAGCAATATCCTGCACGCTTTGCGGGAATCCCTCTTCCTGTTGGGCGTCGGCATCGTACAGCGGAATCGCGCCAATGGATGGTAACGCGGAGATTTCCATTCCCGCAGGCGCAATGCCGGGCAGGGTGCGCGCTACCATGGCATTAAAAGAGCCCTTGCGCAGGCTTCCGAGTAACGTAACAACTTTCAACGTATCAGACATGATTGCTCCTTTGCATCATGATGGCCGGACGGGCCGGTCAGTTGAGGGAGAAGGCTTTTTCGGTTGGTAAGCTGGTAAAGCGCATGAGTCGGGTGGATAACTCTTTTGCACGAACTTGCGCGTCAGGTAGGCTGTGCCACCCCGCTTTGCCGCCATATTCCCAGATTTTTAGTTGGCCAATATCCGGGCTTGCGGCGATGGACCAGACCAGTACTGTTTCGGCGTCGCAGACGGCTTCTATTGGCTGCATTCTGCCCGTTCGTAATCGGCCCGATCCCGGCAGAAGCTGTAGGTGAACTGGGGATTCTCCGGTCAGCTTCAGGATGCTTTTACGGAGTGCAGCCAGTTGAGCGCGAGCCTCATCGGGGTCGTGCTGATTGCTAATCCATAAACGTTCATTGCTATTAAAAGCGTAGCGGTCAGCGTCGTGTAATGAATGTAAGCCGTGGGAGGTGTGCCGTAGTTCCATATCCAGGCCGCAATCACCTTCGGTAGTTAGCGCCACGCCAACGATATTTCCGGCATACGAGATGGAAAAACGCGGGAGATTTTCGTCGCGAAAAACCGGTTTTCCATTCTCTTCATCAATGATTTCTGGAAGTTCTCTAATGCCATACAACATAAAGAGTAGTTCTGCGAGTAGCGATCGTGATGCACGATAGCGGCTTTGTCGGTACTCGGGCAGGCGTCTTGCTGATTGATGACAGGCTGCCGACAGGCGTGTTGATTGTGGTTCTCTGGTGTTGAGTATCCCTCTTGCAAAATGCGTTGCCATTCGTCGCTCCGTGATTAATGGTCAATGATAAAAACTGCGAATAATATTATCGCTCAGAATAGTCAGGTTTTAATGCGGAAATTACCTCTTGAAAAGGGAAATTGTGTGAATTTTACAATTTATTGCGCGAACGAGGCAAACCAGGGCTATAACGGGTCGATATAGAGCTGCCTGAGCGTTTCTCGCAGCCAGACGATCTTCGGGTTGTAGCTATTGCGCTTATGCCACAACAGCGTGAAGGGTACACGCACTTTCTCCAGAAGCGATGGCTCTAGCGGTAGTGGAAGCGAGACCAGCGGTAGGTGGTGCTGCTGATTATAACGCTGACAATAGCGTGGCGCAGTTGCCAGCATCGTATGATTCGGCTGTGCGGCCATAAACAGCGACTGCTCAAAACCTGGCACAGTCAATGCCACGGTGCGTTTATGCCCCAGATCGTCTAGCACGTCATCCAGCGCCCAGGTATCGCTCTGCTCCCAACATATATTGATGTGCGGATAGCGTAAGAAGGTTTCAAGATTCCACTCCTCGCTAAGCGCAGGGTGATCGGTGCGTAGCCACACCTGCGGTAAGTCGGTAAACAGAACCTCAAAATCAATATACCAGGGCAGCATACTCACTTGTTCCCGTGAGCGCGGATGGGTTTCCCGCCCGCAAAAGCCGATATCGACTTCGCCACGAATAATAGCATCCAGTGAATCGTAATCCCAATTACGCAGGCGGATCAGCGCTTGAGGATAGTGCTGGTAGATCCGTTGGGAAAGCGAATTCAGCAGAATCATCAGTAGCGGCGATTCCGCCGCCAGCTCAAACTTCAGACCGCTTGGCATCGTGTGATGAGGCTTATCGAGGATCTGATTGCCCATCTGCATCCAGTCCGCCAGATCCTGTTCCATGCTGCTCATCAGTGGCGTAGGCGACAGCCCCAGAGGCGTTTTAACAAACAAGGGATCGTCAAACCAGGCGCGCAGCTTAGCCAGCGACTTACTCACCGCCGACGGCGAGACGTTCATTCGTTTCGCCGTGCGGGTGACGCTGAGCTCCTGCGTTAAAAGCTGCAGGCACAAGAGTAAGTTAAGATCGAGACTCGACAGGGGTTTCTTCATAGCGCTGCGCGGCCCGCGACGGGGAAGCGACCATAATCAGAACAATGCTTACTATGCTACAGGCAATGAGTATCCCGATCAGCATATTCATTGCGCTGAGTCCGACGATCGCCGCCAGCCAAATCCACAGCGAAGAGCCGCAGACCTGAGCAATCCCTAAAACTGAGCTTGCGACGCCCGCGCGCAGGGTAAATGGCCCCAGAGCCTGACTCATCGCCACGCCAAAGCCGACGGAGAATCCGGCGCAAATAAGCCCCAGTCCCAGCATCGTCATGGTCTGGCTGGTGGAGAGGCAAAGTAGCAGGCCAGCGATAAAGAACAGAACCTGCGAGGTCAGCATCAGCGTGCGCGGCTTAAACAGCGTCAGGGCAAACGGTGTCGAGAACGAAACCACCATACTGACCAGCGCCATCAGCGCCATCGCCATGGAATAGGTACCGCGATCGAAGCCCATCTCTTCCATCATCAGCACCGGGGAGACGTTAACGTAGGTCAGGATAGTCGTCACGCTCAGGGTGGTAATGACAATTCGGCTGAGGAAAAAGCGGTTAAGTAGCGACTCGGGGGCGATATTTTGCTGTGTTTCCGTGTGCGGCATGGAGGTTGGGCGCGTTTCCCGCAAAGCAAAAATCGAAAGCAGGCCCACCAGAACGCCCATGCCGGTCATGGTATAGAACAGGCTCTGCCAGGGGTATTTCAGCATAATCAGATGGCCCAGTACCGGAGCCAGTACCGGAATAATGCAGGTGATACCGTTTAGCAATGACAGGACTTTGGCACGGCGGCGATCGTCGAGGGTATCGCGCAGAACGGCAAAGGCGACGACGTAGCAACTGCCCGCGCCAATCCCCTGAATAAAACGCCCAACCAGGAAGTGGGTACTGACCTGCGCTTGAGAACAGAGCAGGGACGCCAGAACAAAGACTATGGCTCCGAATATGGCTACTGGCTTACGCCCTGATTTATCCGCTATACGGCCAGCAAACAGCATTGCGGCGGCCATTCCCGCGAGATAAACCGAGAAGGCGATGTGCAGCTGCGCTTCGCTGGCCCCCAGGTCTTGTGCGATGCGCGGCAGGCCGACCAGATACATATCGATGCCGGATGGATAAAGCAAAACCAGCGCAAAACTACAGATAAGAAAGCGTGCCATAGAACCCCTCGCGATAAGAATGTCGTACAGAATAGAGACGATCGCGCGGTAGTACGAGTTGCCATTTGGACAACAATGATTTCCTGGGAGGAAAAACGCTTTGGAGATAAACGATTATAAGTTAATGATTTGATTTTATACTGTTTTTTACTGTCTCAATAAATTGATCGCGTAAATGATTACTTATCTGCGAATTCCAGACGAGACCAATATCCCAGCCAGCCTGGTTTCCTTCAAGATTGTGCAGACTCACTCCTGCAGGGAGGAAGTTACGCACGCTTTCTGGTAGCAACGCGACGCCGTTTCCCCCGGCGATCAGGGCCAATAAAGCATGTATATCATCCGTAACGGACGCGGGTTCGGCTGTGATGTCGCTTTGCAGAAGATATTGCCTTGTTTGTTCCGCCAGGCAGGGGCTTTGATCCGGATTAATTTGCAATATTGTGCTCGACATTAAAATATCTCGCTCGCTTTTTTGCTGCCAGGTTTTTGCTGATGGCACCACCAGAATAAGCTTTTCATGTTTAATGAATATTGAACTTAGCGGTTCGGTCATAGGAAGGCGAACAAAACCGACATGCAGCGAACCATCCATTAAGAGTTTGCATTGCACGCTTGATGGAATATGACTCACGGATATTTCTATGCCTGGATACATATTTTGAAATATGTTAATCCACGTCGAAACGGTATTGAATGATGAAATCCCAAATCCAATTAATAAACTATCGCTATTCTTTTTTTGTATTTCTCGCGTGTAGCTTAAAAAATGATGGTGTTGTTTTACCAGATCGTGAGCTTTCGAAAAAATCTGCTGCCCAAGCTCAGTGAGTATCGCACCGTGGCGTCCGCGCTGGAAAAGCGCCCCACCGATCTGCTGCTCTAATGCCTGGATTTGTTTGGATAAGGCTGGCTGCGTGAGGTGCAGGGCCATGGCGGCCTTGTGGTAGCTACCTTGTTCTGCAACAGTAACAAATGCGCGTATGAGTCTTATATCCATTCCTGACATTTATCGAACTCTGAAAAAATGGAATTATACACTCTATCATAAGTCAGAGCATACTTGCTAAGAGGTCTTTCATTATAAATAAGGACGATATTAATGTATCAAAATAAGTCGATAAAGTTAGCCGTTCTTTTCGATATGGATGGTGTATTAATTGATTCTAATGCTGTTATCGAGCGTGCATGGTGTGAAGCCGCGAAAATGTACGGCCGTGAAATTAGCGACGAAGATATTATTAAACATATTCATGGTCAGCCGGGACCACACACGATTCGCGCGCTGTTTAATGACCTACCTCTTGTCGATCGGCAGAAAGTCCAGGAACATATTATTTATGTCGAAAACACAGCCAGTTATGAGGCTATCCCTGGCGTGGCGAAACTTATTACTTCCCTTAAGGAAGCGGGGATCACCGTCGGTATTGTTACCAGCGGCTGGCGTGAGAAAATCGAGCGGGTGATTGAAATGCTTCATATTCAGTGCTGCATTTCGGTCATCGTCGAGCGCGATGATGTTGCCAGAGGTAAGCCTCATCCTGACCCCTATCTGCTGGCGGCGGCGCGGTTAGGGATCCCGGCGAATCAGACGGTGGTTTTTGAGGATTCCCGCAGCGGAGTCACTTCCGCCGTTGCTGCTGGAGCGTATTGTGTAGGGATAGGCAGCGATGATTTACTGCCTTACGGCGCAATGCTTGCTATCCCTGACTTTCGTGGGGTTCGCGTTGTGGCAGAAGGCGATAGCGCTCGGATGCTTTTATTCACACCTGAACATTGTGTACAGATGGGACAGTTATCGCGTTTCTGAGCCAACTAGCTGGCGTTATCGGCGCGGCCAAAGATGCTCATATGATGTCACCACGCGAGGCTCACCCAGCGTTTCAATCATACCCAGCGGCATTTGCCGTCGGGTTTCTTGCTTCCCAATAACCAGTGCGTTTTCAGTATCAGCCCAGTACAGAGCCGTGTGAGTGCCCCGCAGAATATCGACCAGACTCTGCCAGAAAGCATCAGTTCCCGGAACATGCACAAAATCAAGGTTACTGACTAAAGGAATTGCATCATTGGTCGCCCATACAGAGAGGTAATATTCGGGTTGTTGAGGATATTTAAGATTGTAGGAAACGAGTATTTTTCCGGCGATTTCACTGCGAGAAATATTTTTATTTGTAATAGCATCGCCAAACGCTTCCTCAACAATGGAAAGCGGGAAAAATCCCTCCTCGCCATGATCAAAAGCCTGGAGCCAGTAATCCATACTCATGATGTTTCTTCCCTTGTGGATAAATGCAATATACAAACCAGCAAGCAGATATGTTAATGCTTATTTATTGCGGCTTGTACCTGCATTCATCTTTAGTCATGACATTTGAGAAAATATCTACTTCCAAATCCTCGCCATACCTTCACTTTCTGGCCTGACGCTGGTAAAACCAAATTTCGCGTACAGCTCGGGAACATCGGCTACCAGCGAGACGTATGCTCCTTTAAACGCGTTTTCATCCAGCCAGGTGACAATTTTTTGCATGATCTGTCGACCAAGGCCTTTCCCCTGATGGGCAGGGTCAACGGCGATATCAACGATTTCAAAGTTCAGCGCGCCGTCGCCGACGATACGCCCCATGCCAACAGGTACGCCATCCCAGAGGATATGCACGCCATAGCAACTGTGCGGCAGACCCGCGCGAGCACCCTCCAGCGGACGTGGTGACATACCTGAAATAACGCGCAGACGACAAAAGTTTTCCGCGGAAGGGACGGTATCAATAAAGATGTAATCAGCAATCATTGTCGTATCCGGTAAGTGATGGTACCAATAAAGGTAATTGAGAAAGCGGTACGCGTGAAGACGTAAAGGAAGAATAAAAAACCCGCTTTAACAGAAAGTTAATGCGGGTTAGTCAATGCAATACAGAAGCTGGAAAATCGAGCTAACTCGTTAATCTATCAGCGATACGTTGCCTTGAAAACATGGCTATGGGCACATTCAAGGACACAAAAGTATACAATGAATAACCAGTACCTCTGCTCTGCTAGGTGTTACTGCTGAAAGTTCGCTTGTTACACAACGTAATACTCTTTTTTAACCCCATTCTGATGTTCTACTGATAGACAGTGTTTTTTCAGTAATCATTTGTTTAGTTTGGATTTTCATGATTCATGATTCCTGATTCCATAAACCATCTTCGTCATGCATCTGCGCTTCATATTCGTAAGATTTTGCAAGAGCTTCGATCATGATGGCAACGTTAGGTTTAGTATCCTTCCAATGGTTCGCTAAGTATCTGAATTTTTCCGAAACTTGTCGCTCTTGCGTTCCACCGTCATATGGCATACGGGTAGTGACACCACGAGTGTTACGAACTCCGGTTTTGAAACCTCGCCTAATGTCTTTGCAGTCATCCTGATCCAATAGATCGGCAATGATTGGGTGTGGCCAACATTCCACATTTTTATTTAAAGGCCAATCAGAAAGCCAGGCTCCTATAGTCAGGTCCGTGATAGCCTCTCGATCATTATCTTTTGCCAACTCTCGAACTCTGTTGATCCACGAGAAAAACAACTCGCTATTTATTTCTCCAGCGTGGTTCATACCAGGAACGCCGTGTTCTTCGTGGAGTAAACTACTGGCTGTCCGAGCAGCTGTTTGTAGATGCTCAGGTAGAGGTTCACGTGCTGTATTATGAGGTTTGTAGGCGAGACAGATGAGCTCCATAAAAGAATCTGGTTCACCTAATATTTCTGCCATCAAATGTGGTGCACCGTATTTGTCTCTTTTAAGTAGTGGATAGTAAATGAACTCCAGACTTACCATTTCTGCAGGATTGTTTCCTGCGTCAGTAAGCGCCTTGAATATACGAGAAATGTGCCATGAACGAGGGAATTCGGCATTTTCTTCTTGGCCAGCAGCGATGCCTTTTAGAATCAGGATTAGCGACTCCCTTGGTAAGTCACTAGAACGATCTCCCATAGCATTTATAGCTGTTCGCGGCCTTCCTGCGGCAAGTAGTTTTTCGATGCAAAAGAGCAATTGCTCCTTATTCGACTGGAAATAAGACGGTCGAACATTCAACCAGAAATGATCGAGAAGCATTTGATATTGATTTTCAATAAGTTGCCACAAGTTCATTCCTTGCGGAGCATTTACCATGAAACCAGCCATCTTTTCGGAAGAGGCGGATTTTTGCTCGAGTTGAGATAAGCATGTATCGAGGAAATCAAGGAGTTCTGCTTGAGGTAGCGCATGAAGTACACCGCTGGTCAGTGAATCATATAACGACGAACCCTGTGATGCCTCCAGATACCATTGACACAGCCATTCCGCCATCTCTTCACGTTCGAATGGTTCTTTAATAAGCTCCCAGCCAACAAGTCGCGGATCTCCACAACGTTTGGCTAGTCTATGAATACCAGACCAACCCAGTGCTTGGAAGATTTCTCGAAGGGCGAGGGTGCGCAATGCATTTCTTGTCTTGTTCGCTTTTTCATGATCTTCTTCATACCCGTCTGGGAGTTCAACCCATCCATTGGAGAAAATCCATGAATGCCTGACGACCAGATCATCCGCAGCTAGTCTGTCAAAAAATGGTCTCAACGCATCAGCTGAATATCGATCGCGTTTATCACCATCTTGGTTAAAAGAGTTTTCCCAGTTCAGAAATTGTCTGACGGCAGTGCGAACTGTTTCTCGCTGCTCATCGGGTAAAGTTGTAGCTTTACCTACCAGTTCGATTACCTTTTCTCTGAAAGTGGTGTCCATATCATTTATTTTCGGGACAAGATCAGAGATATAATGGGCATTGTCCTGAGCTTTCTCTAACAATAAATCTGCAACAGGTAGTATGAATCGTTGAATCTCACTATAGGTGATGCCCTCGTTAGTACCCGCATCATCGTCACGCCAGCGAGGTTTTGCATTGGGTGAAACCATATCAAGTTGGTTGGGTAGTAGGGCCATCAAAAGTTTCCAGGCTACTTCGGGATATTTATCGACGACATTCCTGAGTGCTCGGAGTCTTATATCGACGGACGCGGCTGTTTGTGGATACCAAGAGCGAAAAAAGGAAACCAGAGTATTAAATGGCGTATTACCCCAATTCCCCTTTATTTCTATATTTGATAGTTCTGCAAGGATATTCGCAACTCGTACGAGTCGGGCGGGATACCATGCCAGCAATTCCAAAGCCCAAAGTAGGTTGGCATGCCAGCAGCGGCCCGATATCTCTGATGATGTTGTTTCCGTAATCAGGCGAGTGACTGGTTTATCAGGGCTATGCAAACTGTTTTGAACGGCGTTCAGAAACTCATCAGGAGCCGCTTCTGCTAGAGCTCGAAGAAAGGATGAAACGGAGAGCCAACGTTCTTCATTGGCATCTTCCAGGAGTTGAGTAATAAAGCCTCGTACAGAATTGCCAATAACAACATGCTGAAAATTGTCTGAAAAATAGCCGAGTTTGGCAATTGATTCCGCCATAGCCTCCAAAACAACACCGGATTGTTCGCGAACTTTGCCATAGATTGAGGCCATCCATCGTTTGTCCTCTTCCAGTTCCAGCACAGGATCCGGTTGTTCAAATACAGCTCGAGCTACCTGAAAGAATCTTGCCAGAATGGTGTTCGTTAGTTTGGGGGCCATTAGATGTAATAGCTCCATTGGCGCTTTCGCTTTCCAGAGAGAACCTATTTTTACGACTGGTGCATCATCAAGCGCAGCTAAACTTAATAGCTCATTTTCAATGTCTTCGTAGGTGCGGTTGGCAATCTGCTCAACACAAGCCCTGTCCCCTTCGGAGTCGCTATTCCAGGCACCCACGAGGGTAAGTAGCAACAAATTTTTGGCGTTGGCACCTTCAATCCAATCTGGTTTTTTGAACACCGGATTTTGCGCATGCCATCGACGAAAAACCGTCCATGACCTTCCCAGTGAGTGGGTATACCGTGCGGCATCAGAGGATGCGATCCCAAGCTCGCAAAGGGATTTTTCAAACTCTTCAGGTTGCGGACGTCTAAGTTCCACTATTTTCTGATCTATTGCTTGGCACCCAATTCCCATGAGATTGAAGGCCTGGTCTCCAAATGCCATCGGTACTATTAAGCTCATACCTTCGCGTGGGGCTCGTCGCTTGCTCAACTGGTTATTGGTAATGACCACCAATTCAATGCCGGGATTAGCATCAATGAACTGCCATCCTTGTTCTGAAGTTATACAGGCAGCACGTAAGAAATGGCCTTCTTCAATCAACAATGCGCAAACGAAAGCAACTGCTTCGGACTGACTGTCAGCCATTACAGTTATCAGCGGGTCATGCTGATTAATATTGTTTTGTAGCGTAAGCTTTGACTGCTCTCTACCATGAAATAGCGCAGGTGCAGTAATTGCGGGGCAGGATTGATTTTTCCAGTGCTCCCAGTAGTTTTCTACTGCTTCAATGCCATGACCAGCAATATCAAGCTGCATGCCTAGCCATAAACTGGTCGCTGGAGAGGTTTCCAGCCATGCTTCCAGATCGTCAGCATCCCAAACTAGTACATCCGCCCAGGCATTTTTTTTCCTTGCCTGTTCTTGCCAAGTACTTTTGCCTGGCCAGCGACGAGGAGTTACAAAAACAAAGGTTGCTTGTGCTTTTTGAGCAGCTGAAATCTGTTCCAGACGTTTCTCAAAATCGCTGTTGGCTTTGGATGCCGGATCTTTTGAGGTGCCTAGCTCCCAGTAGCTGAGCCCATCTGGAACCCAGGGATTTCCTTGCGCAACATCGACAACACCATCCCAGCCAGGAACATTCACCGAATCACCACCTGGCATGGTAATTGCTGTAATACGTGATGTAACTGATATAAGCCGCCTTACCAGGATTGGAAGCATTCCTTGTGCTTCACGCTTGTCTGACCATTGGACTAGATGAGTTGCGGTGACGCGCATAATGGAAGGCTCCTTTGGAATGTGCCTACTGACTGGTTCTTCGTTTTAATCAGAGTGGTCTCAGAAGTTATCAACTTGACCTAACTGGTTAATTATACAGCATATCAATTTCAAATTAGCATCTGTTCGTACCTCTAAAGATGTAAAAAAGTTATGTCGCATTGTTTATGCGGCGCGCATAAAATCGCCCTTAATATGAGGTGATAAGCATAGTTTTTGCGTGCTGACTTGCGCTATAGTCCCCACGTTGCGGTAAAACCGCAGCCGGAATTGGCGTTCCGAATTATCACGAGTGTCGGTAGCGATGTTTGTAGTGCTACTGGCGCGGCCTGCGCTCGCCCCTTCAATGGTGGCTCAGGCAGGGGCTTCGAAAGAAGCGCCGGGTCGTGATAACCGGTACGCCAACCTGTAAGTATCCCTGAAAAACGAACCATTCACTTTTAGAGATCTTCCGACATACTGATTATGTCCCCTGAGGAGATCGCTATGCGTAAGATCCGATTCACCGAGCACCAGATCATCGCCGTCCTGAAATCCGTCGAAGCTGGCAGGACCGTCAAAGATGTGTGTCGCGAGGCTGCTATTTCCGAAGCCAGTTACTACAACTGGAAGGCGAAATATGGTGGGATGGAAGCCGCTGATATCAAAAAAATCAAAGATCTTGAGGACGAGAACCGCCGGCTTAAACAGATGTTTGCGGACCTGAGTCTCGAGTGCCGTGCACTGAAAGACGTTATCGAAAAAAAGCTTTAAAACCAGCGATAAAGCGGGAGCTCGTCAGCTATCTGACGGCACAATTTGCCATGAGCATTCGCCAGGCGTGCAGGACATTATCGCTGAGCAGGACGGTATATTTTTATCAGCCCGATACCCGGCGCGATGAACCGGTGATCCAGAAGCTGACAGAGGCGGCTGAACGCTATCCCCGCTACGGATTTAAGAAGCTTTTTCAGGTGCTGCGCAGGCAGGGTAACACCTGGAACCATAAACGCGTTCACCGGATTTACTGCCTGCTGAAACTGAATTTTCGCCGTAAGGGAAAACAGCGTCTGCCGGTGCACAATCCTGCTCCGCTGGCGACGCCAGAGGCGATGAACCAGAGCTGGTCCATCGATTTTATGCACGATGCGCTGGTGTGCGGCAGACGCTTCCGGACTTTTAACGTGGTGGATGATTTTAACCGCGAAGCACTGGCGATCGAAATTGACCTGAATATCCCGGCGCAGCGGGTCGTGAGAGTGCTGGACAGGATCGTGGCAAACCGCGGATATCCGCTGAAGATGCGGATGGATAACGGCCCGGAGCTGGTCTCGCTGACACTGGCACAATGGGCAGAAGAACATGGTGTAATGCTGGAATTTATCAGGCCCGGCAAGCCAACGCAGAATGCCTTTATCGAACGGTTCAACCGGACATACCGGACAGAAATACTGGATTTTTATCTGTTCAGAACACTGAATGAAGCACGGGAAATTACAGAGCGCTGGCTGGCTGAATATAACGGCGAGCGCCCCCACGAATCCCTGAATAACCTGACACCGGAAGAGTACCGGCTGATGGCTGAAACCCCGGAAATCTCAAAAAGTGCGTGGAACTAAAACGGGTGTGCTTACACTACCTTTTCGCATAATTTTTTTGAAAATGTTTCAAACTCTAACTCTTGGCTTCTGGTATTTAATGTTGAAATGAAATGTTCAAGTACAACTCGGTCAAGTGTCCCTTTTTCTATTACTTTTGAATCCGAAAAACGCTCTGGGCGTCTATTTTTCATGAAAGCTTTCGGAGAAAAATTCTGTTCCACTATATAATCCTCTATAATGAATTTTCATTTTATAAATAATATAAAATTAACAGTGTTCCTTTTTAAATTATCTCGTATTTACAAAGAATTTAAAACTATTATTTAACATACAGTTAAGTGATTTTAGAGAAATGTAGAACTCTTCATAATTAACGATTTATCTCATAAGCCTTCCCAAACTTCCCGATAACCACCTTCCGCCCCTCCTCAATCTGCGCATCAACAAAGTCCGCCCAGGACTGAAGCATCTCCCGGCGTTGATGCAGGTACTGCGCGCGGTTGTAAACACCGCGAACGCCGCCGATCTTATGCGCCAGGCATTTCTCTACCCAGTCGGAGTTGTAGCCTTGCTCATGTAGCAATGTGCTGGCAGTACGCCGGAAGTCATGAATAACAAAATCCCTGACGTTCAGATCCAGCGTACGCACTGCGCAGTTAAGCGTTGTTTTAGAGATCGGGCGTCGGTGGTCGTTTCGGCTGGGGAAGACGTATGGAGAATCTCCGGCCAGAAATTTTAGCTCTTCGAACATCGCCAGCGCCTGCTTTGACAATGGGACGATATGCGGGTTATCCATCTTCATTCTTTCGCCGGGTATACGCCATTCCAGCGAATTGAAGTTAACTTCACTCCATGTCGCTTCAATCAGTTCTGATTTACGCACCATGCAGATGATCAGCAGGTGCAGAGCCAGTTTGTGGCGTCGGTTCATATTAGAGGTGTAGATCCCCCGTAACAGGATGCCGATCTCTTCTGCTGTTAGCGCCACGTCGCGGCTTGTTGCTTGTGCGATATAACGGGCCTCGATAGCGGCTGCCGGGTTGTTGAATATGATTCCCCTGGAAATCGCATAGGCCAGCATGCGTTTAAGAACGTTTCGCGTCAGTAGCGCGACGTGATCCGAACCTCGTTGCTTGATACGGTCGAGCACGACCTGAATATGGGCTGTTGTGAGTTCTTCCAGTTCCAGTTTTCCGATGATGGGAATGATGTCCTTCTCGATAACGCGAGTGACGTTGCGCGGATTGCGGTTACTTTTTTCAACGATATCGGTCAGCCATCGTTTGGCGAATGTTTTGACTG
The DNA here is from genome assembly GCF_013705725.1 of Klebsiella sp. RHBSTW-00484. NCBI lineage: Bacteria > Pseudomonadati > Pseudomonadota > Gammaproteobacteria > Enterobacterales > Enterobacteriaceae > Klebsiella > Klebsiella sp. RHBSTW-00484. Next base: position 6,325,574 of record NZ_CP055481.1, read on the forward strand.
TCGTTGGGTCTTTCTGTTTAAGCTTTTCTTCCTGCTTTTTCTGCGCCGGATTGATGCCATGAGCAACCATCGAGCGACACTTTTCACGCCAAAGCCGCGCTTCTGCAAGTGAGAAAGCTGGGTATTCGCCCAGCGTGATCTTTTGCGATTTGTTGTCAAAGCGGTAGCGGAAACGCCAGATTTTTCGTCCGGTGGGAAGAACTTCAATCACCAACCCGTCATGATCGGCAAGTTGCCAGGGGCGGTTTCTGGGAGTAAGCGTGCGTAGTTTGGTATCTGAAAGTGCCATATCTCACCTCTACAGTGTGTCCATGAGAAGGCTGATTTGAGCATTTTTTATACCGTTTTTGTGTCCATTTGATGTGATTTTTAGCGCAAAAAATGAACAATGGCACACGGAGAATTTAAAGATGGGCACAATTCAGGACACAAAAATCGCGGATGAACCCGCACGACTATGGACCAGTACGGAAAGTAAAAACCCGCATTAACAGGCAGTTAATGCGGGTTAGTGGACGTTCACGGACGAGGATGGACTAAAACTTATTTGCCAATACAGAAACTCGAGAAAATCCGTCCCAGCAGGTCGTCAGAAGTAAACTCGCCGGTAATCTCGCTTAAACATTGCTGAGACAGCCTCAGCTCTTCCGCCAGCAGCTCACCTGCCCATGCACCCAATAGCTGCGCTTTACCCTGTTGCAGATGCTCTGCAGCGTCTGACAGCGCCTGCAGGTGACGACGGCGTGCGAGGAAGCCGCCTTCCATGTTAGTTTCAAAACCCATACTCTGCTTGAGATGGTCGCGCAATACATCTATCCCTTCGCCGGTACGCGCAGAGAGGCGCACAAGTGAGTGGCCATTCACTTCACTCAGACCCAGCGTTTCGCCGGTAATATCCGCTTTGTTGCGCACCACGGTAATCGGTAGTTTTGCCGGTAAACGTTCGATAAAGTCCGGCCAGATATCGGCGGGATCAATAGCGTCCGTGGTGGTGCCATCGACCATAAACAGCACGCGGTCGGCCTGTTCAATCTCCTGCCAGGCGCGTTCGATACCGATACGTTCAACTTCATCGTTGGCATCGCGCAGACCGGCGGTATCAATGATATGCAGCGGCATACCGTCGATATGGATATGCTCGCGCAGCACGTCGCGAGTAGTTCCGGCGATATCGGTAACAATCGCCGCCTCACGGCCTGCCAGAGCGTTAAGCAGGCTCGATTTCCCGGCGTTCGGGCGTCCGGCAATCACCACTTTCATCCCTTCGCGCAGCAGGCTGCCCTGGCGCGCTTCGGCGCGTACGGCGTCGAGGTCAGCAATCACCTCGTTAAGCTGGGCTTCGATTTTGCCGTCGGAGAGGAAGTCGATCTCCTCGTCCGGGAAGTCGATGGCCGCTTCCACGTAGATTCGCAGGTGAGTAAGTGCTTCCACAAGGTGGTTAACGCGGGTGGAGAAGGCACCTTGCAGAGAGTTCAATGCTGAACGCGCTGCCTGCTCGGAGCTGGCGTCGATCAGATCGGCAATCGCTTCGGCCTGAGCCAAATCGAGCTTATCGTTCAAAAACGCACGCTCGGAAAATTCGCCGGGTTTGGCGATACGCAGGCCCGGTAACGTCAGAATACGTTTGAGCAGTAAATCGAGAATCACCGGGCCGCCGTGCCCTTGAAGCTCTAACACGTCTTCACCGGTAAAGGAGTTCGGGCCAGGGAACCACAGCGCAATACCCTGATCCAATGTGCTGCCATCGCTGTCTTTAAATGGCAGGTAGTCCGCATATCGTGGCTTCGGCAGCTTGCCTAATATCGCCTGTGCGACGTCGCGCGCCTTCAGGCCAGAGATACGCAAAATGCCCACGCCACCGCGTCCCGGTGGGGTGGCCTGGGCGACGATAGTGTCGTTATGGCTCATGGTGACTCTCTATGTAGATGTAAAAAAGGCGGTCCATTGACCGCCTTCTCTGGCATTAACATTACCGTGAATACTCGAAATAATTCAAGTTGCAGGAAGGTGGCAAGTTAGTGAGGCCCCAAGAGCTTACTGTAGTAAGTGACTGGGGCGAACTAATGAAGCCAACGCATCTGCGGCTTGAAGAATGAAGAGTATCAGGATTTTTTCTTCTCGCGGCTATGTAGGCCACGCTTCTCCAGACCACGGTAAATCAGCTGCTGCTGGATAATGGTCACCAGGTTGCTGACGATATAGTAAACCACCAGACCAGATGGGAACCACAGGAAGAACACCGTGAAGATGACCGGCATAAAGGTCATGATCTTCTGCTGCATCGGGTCGGTTACCGTGGTCGGCGACATCTTCTGAATGAAGAACATCGTTGCGCCCATGATGATCGGCAGGATGTAGTACGGGTCTTGTGCTGACAGGTCGTGGATCCACAGGATAAACGGCGCATGACGCAGTTCAACCGAAGCGCTCAGCATGTAATACAGCGCAAGGAAGATTGGCATCTGGATAATCAGCGGGAAGCAGCCACCCAGCGGGTTAACCTTCTCAGCTTTATACAGAGCCATCATTTCCTGGCTTTGACGCTGTTTGTCATCGCCCAGACGCTCACGCATTGCCTGAATCTTCGGCTGCAGCATACGCATCTTCGCCATGGAGGTGTACTGCGCTTTGGTCAGCGGGTACATGATGCCACGAACGATAAAGGTGATAACGATGATGGAGAAGCCCCAGTTACCCAGGAAGCTATGGATCCATTTCAGCAGTTTGAACAACGGCTGAGAGATAAACCACAGCCAACCGTAGTCAACGGTCAGGTCAAGATGCGGCGCAACGGCAGCCATTTTGTCCTGAATTGCCGGGCCGACCCACAGGGTGCTTTCCAGCTTATCGGTTTGACCAGGCTGCACCAGAACCGGCTGAGATTTGTAGCCGATAGCTACAATACCGTTACCGAGATTCGCGGTGTAGAAGTTGTTCGTGCCGTTGTTCTGCGGAACCCATGCGGTAGTAAAGTACTGCTGCAGCATGGCAACCCAACCGTTTTTGGTGCTGACGTTCAGGTTTTCGTTATCAACGATAGTGTCGAATTTATATTTTTCGTACTTCGTTTCAGATGTTGAATACGCTGCACCACGGAAAGTGTGCATTGTCGTCAGACCACCTGTCTGGGTATCGCGATGCGTCGGCAGATTGGCAGACTGCTTCAACTGGCCGAAGGTCGACACTTCCAGTGGTTTTTCGCTGGCGTTCTGTACGCTATAGGCGACATTTACCGCATACTCACCGCGTTTCAGGGTGAAAGTTTTGGTGAAAACGTTGCCTGCTTTATCGGTGTATGCCAGCGGAATGACGATTTCGTTCTGGCCATCAGCCAGCACAAACGCATCTTTATCGACGTTATACAGCGGACGCGGGCCATTAGCCGGGTTATCCGGACCATCACGACCGGTTAAACCGCTCTGCGCCTGATAGGTAAATTGCGGCGTAGTTTCCAGTAACTGGAACGGTTCAGTCGACTTCAGCTCTTTCGGGTAAGCCAAAAGCAGCGCTTGCTCAACATCACCACCGCTGGTGTTGATGGTCAGGTCAAGCACATCGGTTTTTACCGTAATCAGTTTTCCCTGGCCACTGGCCGGTACGCCCTGGTCGGCGGCGCTACCCGCTGCTGTGGTCGTTGTCTGCGTGGTCTGCTGCTGAGGCTGAGGATTGTTATCCTGCTCCCAGGCTTGCCAGATCATGAAAGACACGAACAACAAAGCGATGATAAGAAGATTGCGTTGCGAATCCATCGTTAGTGTTCTCTGGTATCAAATGGTCCAGGCGGGACGGGATCGTCACCACCAGGGTGTAAAGGGTGGCATTTTAATACGCGTTTCACCGTCAACCAACTGCCTTTTATCAGTCCAAACCTGCGCAATGCCTCAATTCCGTATTGAGAGCAGGTTGGTGTGAAACGACAGTGCGGCCCGAGTAGCGGACTAATCAGGCGTTGATAGACCCGAATCAGGCCTATCAGGACCCGCGAGCCAGGCGACAGTGGCGGCGCCATAATTTTTCCAACGCTTCCGAGAGAGCACGGTTATCGAGGTCGGCAACCCCCTTCTTCGCCACCACCACGAAATCCATTGGTGGGAGTTCATGTTGACGTAAACGGAAGCTTTCACGCGTCAGACGTTTAATCCGATTGCGTTCATGTGCGCGTTTAACGTTTTTCTTGGCGACAGTAAGACCGATGCGGGGATGCCCCAGCGAATTTTGGCGGCCGAGGATGGTGATTTGCGGCGTGCCAGCCCGTAATGGCTGCTGGAAGACGAAAGTGAAATGACTGGGAGTTAACAAACGTAACTCCCTGGGAAATGCGAGCTTAACCACTCAGGGTTAGCTTTATTACTTGGAAACGGTCAGACGAGAACGGCTTTTAGCACGACGACGTGCCAGAACCTGACGACCATTTTTAGTAGCCATACGAGCACGGAAGCCGTGAGAACGGTTGCGCTTCAGTACAGACGGTTGAAAAGTGCGTTTCATGGCGGTTTCTACCTAAACTTGAATAATTTCACTGACTTTCGCGTATACCCGAACGAATTTCGAACGGCCTACGCCTCAGCGTGGGTGATTAAAGAGGCCGGATTGTAATAATTGTACACTCCGGAGTCAATTCTCTTTCCTTATTTCTCGCACCTTGCCGCACAAAAAATAAGCGATGGCACGTTGCGGAAAACGGGCATTACGCGCCGGGTGGGGGATTATACGACCTGGTGGATAAAGCGCAAGGATCGCAAAGGATCTTTGTTAGATCGATTAAGCCCAAAACCAGCATAGCTCATTAATTTTTCCAATATGCGGCTGAAATCGTGCTTCACTCTCCCCGGGATCGTTTACACTTACCCGGCTTCGATCCTTCCTGTGGATAAATCGGGAAGAATCTGTTGAGAAATACAAGATCTCTTTCTCACTTTAAGCTATGATCCGCGGTCCCGATCGTGATCCAATGATCCACATCGGGTAATAACCGCAGATAGCGGTTCGCACGTCACCCCTTTTGTGCAGGGGCTTTTCGGCTAATGCAGGGTCTTGTCGACGTGTGCCAACAATCACGATTGTTTCAGTTTCTCTTTTATATCGATTTTTGTTCGAGTGGAGTCCGCC